>JAUQYB010000097.1 GCA_030837825.1 Albidovulum sp. | reverse complement strand
ACCGATGAACCCGATCTTGATCTTCGGCTTGTCCTGCGCAAACCCAACCCCAGAACCCAACGCTGCCGTCGCCGCAAACGCAAGCGCACCAACCACAAAACGACGTGACATCCAACCCATCATCAGTCCTCCCTGTTGCATTATCGCGCCCCGCACCGGGCCCCTCGGCCCCCGGAGAATATCCCGCGGATATTTCCCGGGACGCCCGCGGCCGAGACGGAACCGCGGACGCCGCAACCCTTGTCCTGCCGGCGGGGCACGCGCGCCCCGTTCCGGCTACCGGCCCACCGCCCAGGCAGCCAGGGCCAGCAGGACCACGACCAGCCCGGCGACCCGCAGAAGCCGCGATGCGGGCGCGCCCGTGCGCCCGATGGTGCCAGCCGCTGCATCCGAGGCAGCAGCCGGCGCCGCGCCGAGGCGGTCGCTCAGCGAGCCGAAGAACTCTTCCGACAGCTTCTTCGCGGTGCCCTGGATCAGGCGCGAGCCCACCTGGGCGAGCTTGCCGCCGATGTTGACATCCGCCGTGTAGCGCAGGCGCGTGCCGCCCGGTTCGTCTTCCAGGTCGACCCTCGCCTTGCCGCGGGCGAAACCGGCGGCACCGCCCTTGCCCTCGCCGGAAATCGTGTAGCCGCGGTCCGGCTCGATCTCGCTCAGCGTGATCCTGGCGCCGAAGGTGGCGCTGACCGGGCCGATCGCGGCGCGCACGCTCGAGGTGAAGTCGGTGTCGGACTGCCGTTCGAGCGACTGGCAGCCGGGAATGCAGTCGCGCAGCATCTCGGGATCGTTGAGCGCCTTCCAGACCGTGCGGCGGTCGGCGGGTATGAGCGTGTCGCCCTCGAGTATCATGTCCTGCCCTCCCCGGCAGCTTGCGCGTTGCGGATCTGCTCGAGGACAAAGGACGGCCTGAGCGGCACCCGCGTGATGTTGACGCCGAGACCCGAGAGTGCGTCGCAGACCGCATTGGCCAGCGCCGGCACGGCGCCGGTCAGCCCGCCCTCGGCCGCGCCCTTGATGCCCCCGACGGTGTCGATGCTCGGCGTCTCGATATGCGAAAGCTCCAGGTCGGGAACGTCCATCGCCGTCGGCAGCAGATAGTCGAGCAGGTTGGCGTTCAGGTGCTGGCCCTCGGCGTCATAGACGATCTCCTCCATCAGCGCCTCGCCGATGCCCTGCACCGTCGCGCCATGCACCTGACCCTCGACGATCTTCGGGTTGATCACCCGCCCGCAGTCGTGCACCACCGCGTAGCGTTCGATCTCGATCCTGCCGTCCTCGGGATCGACGGCGACCTGCACCACATGGGTGCCGTTGGCCATCGTCACCATCGGCGGGTCGTAGTAGTCGGTCGCCTCCAGCCCGTGCTCCTCGCCTTGCGGCAGGCCGAGGTTGTTCATCGAATAGGCGGTCTCGGCAACCTCGCGCAGGGTCAGGCCGCGTGCTGCATCGTCCGGGTCGAACACCCGGCCGTCCCTCAGCACCAGCCGCTCGGGATCGGCATTCAGCATGTAGCCGGCGAGGCGGCGGATCTTGACGCCGACCTTCTCGCTGCAGCGGATCACGGTGCCGCCGCCAACGACCGAACCGCGGCTGGCGAAGGTGCCGGTGCCGTAGGGCGTCTTCGAGGTATCGCCCTCGACGACCGTCACATCGGCCCAGTCGACACCGAGCCGGTCGGCGGCAAGCTGGGCGAAAGTGGTGTAGTGGCCCTGTCCGGCGTCGGCCTGGCTGATGTAGACGGTGACCTTGCCGTCGGGCTCCACCACCACGCGCGAACTGTCGAAGCCAGGCATCTTGGCGAAGCCGCGCACCCGCCAGCCCGGCGCGCCGGTGCCCGAGACCTCGGTATAGTTGCAGATGCCGATGCCGCGATACTTGCCGTCGACCAGCCGGTCCTTCGGCTGGGCGGCGCGGAAGGCGTCGTAGCCGATCATCTCCAGCCCGCGTTCGAGCGACTGCGAATAGCTGCCGGTGTCGTAGCGCACGCCGACGACGTTGACATAGGGGAATTCCTCGGGGCGGATGACGTTGCGGCGCCGCACGTCGGCCGGGTCGAGCCCGAGCCGCCGGCCGATCCGGTCCATCATCCCCTCGATGGCGAGGAAGGCCGAGGGCTGGCCGGTGCCGCGATAGGCGCCGGTAGGCGCGGTGTTGGTCGTGACCGAGCAGACGTCGTATTTGTAGTTCCTGATCCGGTAGGGCCCCGGCATCATCCGCACCGCCGCGGTCGCCTCGAGCGTCGGCGAATACGGGTGGTTCGGATAGGCGCCGCAGTTCGTCTTCACGTCGAGATGGACGGCGCGGATTTCGCCGTCGGTCTTCGCCGCGATACGGATCTTCAGGACGTGTTCGCGCGCATGGGCGTTGGTCAAAAGTTCCTCGCGCCGGTCCTGCACCCATTTGACCGCCCGGCCGTAGCGCCGCGCCAGCGCCACCACGATCAGTTCGTCGGGATAGACATGGGCCTTGGTGCCGAAGCCGCCGCCGACCGCCGGTGTCACGACCCGCAAGACCGATTCCGCGATGTCGAGATGGTCGGCGATGGCGGTGCGCACGATGTGGGGGATCTGGGTCGGCGTCCACAGCGTCAGGTTGGTCGCGATCGGGTCGGGGCAGGCCATGCAGCCCCGCGGCTCGATCATCACGCCGGTGACGCGGCCCAGCCGGAATTCCTCCTCGAGCACGACGTCGCCCTCGGCGAAGCGGTCGGCAAAGCCCTCGGTCTCGAAAGCGGTCTTGAAGATCAGGTTGTCGCCCAGATGGTCGTGCAGCACCGGCGCGTCGGGCTTCATCGCATCCCTGATGCCGGCGACAGAGGGCAAGGGATCGTAGCTCACATCGACCAGATCGAGCGCGTCCTGCGCGACATAGGGGCTTTCGGCGAGGATCACGGCAACGTATTCGCCGACGAAGTTGACCCGGTCGACCGCGACGACGGGGCGGCCCACCGGGCGGTAGCCGCCGATCTCGATCACCGGGGCGAAGAGCTTGATGTCGCCCGCGAAGTCCCTGCCGGTCAGCACGTCGATGACGCCGGGAAGGGCTTTTGCGGCGCTGGCGTCGACCGAGAGGATGTCGGCGCGCGCATAGGGGCTCAGCACGAAGGCGATGTGGATCAACCCCTTGGGTTCGGGCAGGTCGTCGAGGAACTGCGCCTTGCCGCGCATCAGGTAGCTGTCCTCGCGGCGCAGGATCGTCTTGCCGACCAGCGTGAAGTCCTCGATCGCCTTCATGCCTCGCGCGCCCCCTCGCGCAGCCGCTTCGCCGCGTCCTCGACCGCGTCGATGATGTTGAGATAGCCGGTGCAGCGGCACATGTTGTTGGTCAGGGCCTGGCGGATCTCGTCGCGGTCGGGGTCGGGGTTCTGGCCGAGAAACTCGATGGTGGTCATCAGGAAGCCCGGCGTGCAGTAGCCGCATTGCAGCGCGTGCGCCTCGTGGAACGCCTCCTGCACCGGATGCAGCGGCCCGTCGCCGGCGATGCCTTCGACGGTGGTGATCTCGGCACCGTCGAGCGCCGCGGCGAATTGCAGGCAACTGCGCCCGGTCTTGCCGTTGATCAGCACGGTGCAGGCGCCGCAGACGCCGTGTTCGCAGCCGATATGGGTGCCAGTCAGGTGCAACTCATGGCGCAGGAAATCCGCCAGCAGATAGCGCGGCTCCACCTCGCGGACATAGTCCTTGCCGTTGACCTTCAGCCGGACGGTTACTTTGGTCGCGCTCATTGCAGTGTCCTTGCCGTCGGGGCCGCAGGGGTGCGGCGGTCGGGAACGGGGTGGGCGGATGCGGTCATCCCCGGCCACCCTGCGGGTTCAGCATCTGACGGAGTGCCTTCCTGACCAGCGTGCCGATGACCTGGGCGCGGTAGTCGGCGCTTGCGTGGACATCCTCGGCCGGTTCGGCGGCCGCCGTCGCCAAGGCGCCGGCCTCGCCGATCAGCGCGTCGTCGAGTCTCTGCCCTTCGAGCAGCGCCTCCACCTCGGCAAGCCGGGCCGTGGTGTCACCCGCTCCCATCGCCGACAACCGGGCACGGGTGCAGCGTCCGTCGCGATCGAGGTCGATCGAGGCTGCAACGCCGGCGACGGCAAAGCCGTGCGCGCGGTTCGCGATCTCCAGAAAGGCGCAGCGCGCGGTCGCCGACATGACCGGCAGCCGCACCTCGGCCAGCATCTCGTCCGGCTCGAGGCAATTCGTCAGCGCCGAGACGAAGAATTCGCCGGCGCCCACCTCGCGCCGTCCGCGGCTGCTGGCGATGACGAACCGCGCCTCGAGCGCGGCGGCCACGCTCGGCAGTTCGGCCAGCGGGTCGGCATGGGCGAGGCTGCCGCAGACGGTGCCGAAGTTCCGGCTGGCGCGGACGCCGACATGGGGCATGGCAGCCGCCATCAGCGGCAGGTGGGCGGCGACCAGATCACTGGTTTCGGCCTCACCCTGCCGGGTAAGGGCGCCGCAGGCGATTACCGCGTCCTCCCGGCGCAAGTAGGAAAGCTCGCGGCAGCGGTTGATGTCGATCAGGACCGCGGGCGACAGGATCCGCATGTTCATCAGCGGCACCAGGCTCTGTCCGCCGGCCAGGACGCGTGCCGAGGCACCGTGTTCCGCCAGAAGCGCGCAGGCTTCCTCGAGGCTGTCGGGGCGATGGTAGTCAAAGGCTGCCGGTTTCACCTTTCCCTCCGAGTTTCGCCCCCGCCGCGCACCGATGCGACGCGAGACGACCGGGCCGGACGCGTGCCGGAGAGCGTCCGGTGCCTGCACAGCGTTACATAACGCATACTATACCCAAAATGTGTTTTAACTTGTTTTCTTATAGGGCCCCTCTATGTTGACATACTGCGGCGCGCTGAAAATAGAGCACCCCTTGGCATGGGGACTCTGCAGGACGGGGAAGGCATGCTGAAGGTTTCGCTGCGCCAACTGGGCTATTTCGTCACCGCTGCAGAGACGGGCAGCATCGCCGAAGCGGCGCGCATGGCCAATGTGGCGCAGCCGTCGGTCTCCTGGGCGATCCTGAAGATGGAGGAGCTTCTCGATCTGGAGCTTTTCGTGCGTCAGCATGCCAAGGGCGTTTCGCTGACCGCTGCCGGACATCGCCTGCTGCCGCAGGCCCGCAGCCTGTTGCGCATGGCAGAGGAGTTCGAGACCCTGGCGCAGGTGCAGGGGCACGAACTGACCGGCACGCTGACGGTGGGATGCTATTCGACGCTCGCCCCCGCCTACATGCCGCGGATCATCGCCGAATTCGCGCGCCAGCACCCGCAGGTGCAGCTCCTGATCCACGAGGACACGGTCGACAAGATTCTCGACAAGCTGAAGAGCGGCGAGGTGGAGGTCGCGCTTGCCTATGACATCGACCTGCCCGACGAACTGCTGAAGCTGCGCGTGCAGGTTGCACCCCCCCATGCGGTGCTGCCCGACGGCCACCCTTTGCTGGACAGGCCGGCGGTGTCGCTGGAGGATCTCGCCGGGGAGCCGCTGATCCTGCTGAACTCCAAGCCCGCCGAACACTACTTCCTGAGCCTGTTCGAGGCGGTCGGCATCACGCCGCGGATCGCCCACACCTCGCAGTCGTTCGAGGTGGTGCGCAGCCTCGTGGGCCAGGGTCGCGGCTATTCGGTGCTGGTGACGCGGCCGCTGTCGGACATGACCTATGACGGGCTCAGAGTCCACTACCGGCCGCTTACCGATGCGATACCGCATCAGACGATGTGCACGGTGCGGGCGCAGACCTCGCGCATGACCCGCCGCTGCCAGGCATTCCAGGACATCTGCGTCCGCCTTTACTCCGGCCGCGCCGATGCGGTCAGAGCCGCGTCGTGATACACTTCACCCGATAGTAGCTCGACAGCGCCGCCAGCCCCTTCTCGCGGCCGAAGCCGCTGAGCTTGGTGCCGCCGAAGGGGGTGGGCACGCCGCCGGCGAAATACTGGTTGATGAAGACCTGGCCTGCATCAACGTCGCGGGCGAAGGCCATCGCGCGGGAAATGTCGCGGGTGTAGATTCCGGCGCAAAGGCCGAAGGGCGTGCCGTTGGCGATCGCGACCACCTCTTCGGGCGAGTCGATGATCTGCACCGTCAGGACGGGGCCGAAGATTTCCTCCTGCACCACGCGCGCGTCCGCCGGCGCGTCGTCGATGATGGTGGGGGCGTAGAAATGGCCCTTCTCCATCCCCGCGGGCGCCAGCCGGCGTCCGCCGACGAGCACCTTGAGGCTGTTGGCACGGCGCGCGTCGTCGACGTAGTCGGCGACGATCCTGACCTGGTCGGCCGAGACCAGCGGCCCGATCGCGGCATCGTCAAGCCCGTGGCCGGGCTGCATCGCCGAAACCCGTGCGACCAGCCGCTCCATCATCTCGGCATGGACCTTGCGCTCCACCACCAGCCGCGATCCGGCGGAACAGACCTGGCCCGCGTTCATGTAGATCGCCTTCAGCGTGCCCTCGACCGCGGCGTCGAGATCGGCATCGGCCAGCACCGCCACCGGCGACTTGCCGCCAAGCTCCAGCGTGACCGAGGCGACATGGTCGGCCGCGGTCTTCATGATCCCCTGGCCGGTCCTGACCGATCCGGTGAAGGTGACATGGGCGATGTCGGGATGGGCGACCAGCGCCGCGCCGGCCTCGCTGCCGTGGCCGGAGACGACGTTGTAGACCCCGGCCGGCAGCCCGGCCTCGTCGAGGATGTCCGCCATCAAAAGCGACGTCAGCGAGGTCAGCGCCGCCGGCTTGACGACAGCAGTGCAGCCGGCCGCCAGCGCCGGCGCGACGCCGCGTGCGGTGGTGGTCAGCGGGAAGTTCCACGGGATCACATGGGCGGTCACCCCCACCGGCTCGTGCAGGGTGAACGACATGTAGTCGGGGCCGAGCGGAATGCTGTCGCCCTGCAGCTTGTCGGCCATGCCGGCGTAGTATTCGAAATAGCTGGCCGAGGTCTCCATGTCGCCCCTGGCCTCGCGCAGCGGCTTGCCGCTGTCGAGCGTCTCGATCCGCGCCATGCGGTCGGCCTCGCGCCGCAGGATCGCGGCGGCGCGGGCCAGCACGCGGCCGCGGGCGGTCGGCGTCATCGACCGCCACTCGCCCTTCAGCGCGGCGCGCGAGTTTTCCACCGCACGGCCGACATCGTCGGCGGTGGCGGCGGGGAAGCTGCCGATGACGCGGCCGGTCGCCGGATCCTCGGTCTCGATCCGGGCGCCGTTCGACGCCTCGAGCCGCTTGCCGCCGATGACCATCTTCAGGTCGAGGTTCTCGGCAACGCTCCATCTCTCGGTCTTCGGCATGGCTTCCTCCACCGTTGCCCGGCCGCGTCAGGCGCGCGCCAGTTCCCCCGTCAGGTCGTCGAGCGCGCGGCCGAAGCGATCGAACATGTCCTCGATCTGGCCCGCGTCGATGATCAGCGGCGGGCAGAATGCCACCGCGTCATTGGGCAGTGCCCGCACGATCAGCCCGTGGTCGGCGGCCAGCGCCATCAGCCGCGGCGCGACCTTGCGCGCAGGGTCGAAGTTCCGCCGCGCCGCCTTGTCCTCGACCAGTTCGACCGCGCCGATCAGGCCGAGCCCCCGGGTCTCGCCGATCAACGGATGGTCGGCAAAGGCACGGAGCCGCGACTGGAAGCGTGGCGTCACCGCCTTGACGTGATCGCCGATCTTCAGGTCGTCGTAGATGCGCTGGGTTTCCAGCGCGACGGCCGCCGGCACCGGATGGCCGGAATAGGTGAAGCCGGTGCCGAAGGTTCCGTAGCGGCGGCTGCCCTCCAGAAGCGCCTGATAGACCTTCTCCGACACCATCACGCCGCCGATCGGCTGATAGGCCGCCGACAGCGCCTTGGCGACCGAGATCATGTCGGGCTTCAGCCCGTAGGTCTGGGTGGCGAACCTGTCGCAGGTGCGGAAGAAGCCGCTGATCACCTCGTCGACGATGAAGAGGATGTCGTGGCGTTCAAGGATCGGCATGATCGCCTCGAAATAGCCCTCGGGCGGCTCGATCACCCCGCCGGCGCCCAGGAAGGGTTCGGCGATGAAGCCGCCGATCGTGTCGGGGCCCTCCTCCTCGATCAGCCGTTCCAGGCTCGCCGCCAGCCGGGCCGAGAACTCGCGCTCGCTCTCGCCGTCACGGGCGTGGTGGTAGTGATGCGGGCAGTCGGTGTGCAGGATGCCGGCGATCGGCAGGTCGAAGCCGTTGTGGGCGTGCTGGAGCCCGGTCAGGCTGCCCGAGGCAACGGTGATGCCATGATAGCCGCCGCGCCGTGCAATGATTTTCTTCTTCTGCGGCCGCCCGAGGATGTTGTTGTAATACCAGACGAGCTTGACCTGGGTGTCGTTCGCCTCGGACCCGGAATTGGTGAAGAAGACCTTCGACATCGGCACCGGTGCGTGTTCGATCAGGTAATCGGCGAGTTCGATCGACGGCTCCACCGCCTTGCCGGCAAAGTTGTGATAGAAGGGCAGGGCTTCCAGTTGCCGCGTCGCCGCCGCGACCAGCCGCTTTTCGCCGAAGCCCAGCGACGCGCACCAAAGCCCGGACAGCCCCTCGATATAGCGCTTGCCGTCGTCGTCGTAGACATAGATCCCCTCACCGCGGTTGAAGATCAGCGGTCCGCTCTCCTCGAGCTGGGCGAGGTTGGTGAAGGGGTGCAGGTGGCTTCTCACATCCCTTGCCTGAAGGGAATTGGGGGTGCTGTGCTTCATGTCATCCTCCGAATCTGTCGGCCGGGGTCAGCCGCGCGTCCGTTCCCCTGTCGGGTCGAAGAATGCCTGCAGCGACGCTTGCGCGCGGAAGCATTCATTGGCGATCTCTATCTCGAACTGGTTCGAGGCGAGCAACTGGGCGGTCACCCCCTCCGAATGGCGGACATAGCCCATGCCTACCGCATGACCCAACGTGAAGCTGTAGGCCCCCGAACGCAGATAACCGACGATCTTTCCGTTCATACGGATCAGCTCGTCCTTGTGCAGCACCGGTTCCGGGTCTTCCAGCCGGAAGAGCACCATCCGCTTGTCCAGCGCCTTGCCGCGCTGCCCGACCACCGCATCGCGCCCGATGAAGCCGCCGGGCTTGTCGAGCTTTACGGTGAAGCCCAGCCCTGCCTCGTAAGGCGTGTCGTCGGGCGTCAGGTCCAGGCTGAATTCGCGGTAGCCGCGTTCCAGCCTGAGGTGCTCCAGCGCGTGATAGCCGGCGTGGCGCAGGTCAAAGCCCGCGCCGGCGGCGAGGATCCGGTCGTAGATGTCCTGCACAAGCTCGGTCGGGATATAAAGCTCCCAGCCAAGCTCGCCGACGAAGGTCAGCCGGTTGGCCAGGACGCGGCCGAAGCCAAGGTCGATCTCGCGCGAACTGGCGAAGGGGAAGGCGTCGTTCGACAGGTCGGCATCGGTCAGCGATTGCAGCAGCGCGCGCGACCGCGGCCCCTGCACCGCCAGCACCGACCATCCGGCGGTGACGTCGGTGACGAAGACATGATCCTCCGGCGCGATGTGGCGCTCGATCCAGGCGCGGTCGCGCGGCTGGAACATCGCCGAGGAGACCACCATGAAGCGGTCCTCCGCCAGCCGGTTGACGGTGACGTCGGCCTCGATCCCGCCGCGGCGGTTCAGCATGTGGGTGTAGACGATGCGCCCCGGCGCCACGTCCACGTCGTTGGCGCAGAGCCGTTGCAAGAGGCGGCAGGCGTCGCGCCCCTGGATCAGGTGCTTGCCAAAGGAACTGAGGTCGAAAATCGCAACGTTCTCGCGCACGGCGCGGCATTCGGCGGCGGTATGTTCGTACCAGTTGGGGCGGTGCCAGGAATAGACGTCGCGCGGCTCGACCCCTTTGGGCGCGTACCAGTTGGCGCGTTCCCAGCCCAGTGTCTCGCCGAAGCAGGCGCCGCGGGCCGCCAGCCGGTCGTGCAGCGCGCCCTTGCGCATCGGGCGCGCCGAGTAACGCTGGAGGTTCGGCCAGTGCATGTGGAAGATCGAGCTGAGCGATTCCGCGGCGCGGGCCTCGACATAGGCGGTGTTCATCTGGAACGGATGGAACCGCGCCACGTCGACATCGGCCAGGTCCATCGTCGGCGCGCCCTCGACGATCCATTCCGCCAGCGCCCGCGAGGCGCCCGGCGCCATCTCGAACCCTTCCGAGTTGTAGCCGGCCGAGACGAAAAGCCCCGGCAGGCCGGGCACTTCGCCGATGGCGAAGTTGGCATCGGGGGTGAAGCTTTCGGGGCCGTTCATGAACCGGCTGATGCCCACGTTCTCCAGCGCCGGGATCGATTCACATGCCGCGCCGTAGGGCAGCGCGAAATGGTCCCAGTCCTCGGGCAGTTCGATGAACTCGGCCCGCGCCGGCAGCGCGCGCAGCGGCAGCGGCTTGGCCTTCGGCTCGAACGCACCGACCAGAAGCTTGCCGGCGTCCTCCTTGACGTAGACATAGCCGTCGGTATCGCGCAGCACCGGCAGGCCGGGCGTGGCGATGTCGAGCGCCTCGGTCACCACGTAGAAATGCTCGCAGGGGTTCAGCGGAACCACCGCACCAAGCTTGGCGGCAAGCTCCCGGGTCCAGAGGCCGCAGGCCAGCACCAGCGTCTCGCAGTCCACCGTGCCCTGCGGCGTGGTGACCCGGTAGCCGCCGCCCGGCCGGCGGTCGACCGCCGTCACCGGGCTCTGCTCGAACACCCGCGCGCCGCCCTTCCGCGCCCCGGCCGCGAAGGCCATGACGGTGTCGACGGCGTTGAGCTGCCCGTCCTTGGGGATGAACAGCGCGCCCCTGACCACAGACGTATCGAGCCCGGGATAAAGCTCGCCTGCCTCGCGCGGGGTGATCAGATCGGCGGCGATGCCGTAGCTTTTGGCGATCGTGGCGCGGCGTTTCAGCTCATGCACCCGGTCGTCGTTGCGGGCGATGGCCAGCGTGCCGTTCTGCTTGAATCCGGTGGCGAAGCCGGTCTCGGCCTCCAGCGCCGGATACCCCTCGGCATTCCAACGCGACAGGTCGGTCATCGCATGGGTCGCGCGAAGCTGCATGATCAGCCCCGCCGCGTGCCAGGATGTGCCGCAGGTCAGCGTGCCGCGTTCCAGAAGCACGATGTCACGCTTGCCCAGCCGGGTCAGTTGCCAGGCGAGGCTGGTCCCGGCAACGCCGCCGCCGACGATCACGATCTCTGCCTGTGCCGGCACCCTGTCGCTCATTTCCGCCTTCCCGCCGTCATGCAGGCGAACGCCGCTTTCCTGCGGCGTTCGCATTTTCTCCGCCGGGCCTCAGGCGCACCAGCCGCCGTCGATCACCATCTCCTGTCCGGTGATGTTCTTGGAATCGTCGCAGGACAGGAAGACCACCGCATTGGCGATGTCCTCGGGATAGGTCACGCGGTGCAGCGGCATTTCGGCCAGATATTCCTCGTAGACCTGTTCGTAGGTCCAGCCGCGCTTTTCGGCCTTCACCCGGCAGAGCTTTTCCATTCGCGGCGTCTCGACGATGCCGGGCATGATCGCGTTGACATTGATGTTGTGCTCGCCCACCTCGATCGCGGCGGTGCGGGTCAGCCCGCGCACCCCCCATTTCGAGGCGCTATAGGCGGCGCGGTAGCGATAGCCGCGCATGCCGGAGCCGCCGCCGAGATTGACGATCTTGCCATAGCGCTGCTTGATCATCGTCGGCAGCACATGCTTCATCGGCAGGAACGGGCCGACGATGTTCTTGCGCAGCAGGTCGAGGAAGTCGTCGGGGTCAAGCTCCCACACCGGGGTCTCGATCGGGCCGGTGGCGCCGGCGGCGTTCACCAGCACGTCGATGCGGCCGCCGAAGAATTTCAGCGCGGCGCCGACCACGGCCTTGACATCCTTCTCGACCGTGCAGTCGCCCTCCATGAGGTCGACCTTCACGCCCCGGCCCTTCAGCTCGGCGGCCAGTTCCTCGAGCGGACCGCGCGACCGCGCGGTGAGGAACAGTTCGGCCCCCTCGTCGGCGAGCTTGCGGGTGATGACCCCGCCCATGCCCTGCGCGGCGCCGGTGATGATGACCTTGCGGTTCTCGAGTCTCATGGTTTCTCCTGTTCTCTCGCTGGTTCTGCCGGTGCGCCGTATCCGCCGCCGCCGCTTGATTTCATGATGACGCAGTCGCCTTCAAAAAGGGTCACATGGGTCTTGCCGGAAATCTGCCGGCGTTCGCCGTTCGCCCGTTCCACGGTGATCTCGAAGGGCTGGCCGGGCTTGCCGCCCTGCAACCCGTAGGGCGGGATCACGCAGCGTTCGACCATGCTGGTCATCGCCATTTCGGGGGCGAGGATGCGGTAGTGCCGTTCCTGCCCCGGGCCGCCGTGATGCCGTCCCGCACCGCCCGATGCGTGCCTGAGAGCCTGGCGCTCGATACGGATCGGGTAGAAGGTCTCGATGATCTCGGCCGGCGTGTTCATCACGTTGGACATGTGCGGACGCGCGGTCGGGCAGCCGTTGCGCTCGGCCCGTGCGCCCTCGCCGCCGGCGTGAACCTCGTAGAGCGTGGTCCACTCGCCGGTGCGCGGGTCGGTCCCGCCGAACAGCAAAAGCCCCGAGGTCGTCGAGCCGCCGGCGCTGAGCCGTTCGGGCACCACCGTCTCCAGCGCCTTGAAGATCGCATCGACCATGCGCTGCGAGGTTTCGTGGTTGCCGCCCACCACCGGCCGGCTCCAGGGCGGATGCACCAGCGAGCCGGGCCGGGTGATCACCTTCAGCGGCCGGCCGCAGCCGGCATTGGGCTGGATGTCGGGGCCGGCGATCGCCTTCATCGCGTAGAAGACGCTGGCCCCCGCGGTGAAGGGCGTGGCGTTGAGCGGCCCCTTGGCGGCATCGTCGGTGGCGCTGAAGTCGAAGGTCGCCTCCTCGCCGGCGATGGTGACGCGCACCCGCACCGCGATCGGATGATCGTCGATCCCGTCATGGTCGAGGAAATCCTCGCCCAGATACTCGCCATCCGGAATCTCGCGGATCGCCGCCCGCATCTGCCGTTCGGACTGGTCGTGGATGTCGGCGATGGCCGCCTGCACCGTCGCCGCACCGTAGCTGGCGAAGAGTTCCTGCAAGCGCTCGTCGGCCGAGCGGGTCGCCGCCATCTGTGCGAGAATATCGCCCTCGCGCTCCTCGCTGCCGCGCACGTTGGCGAGGATAACGTCGAGCTTCTCGCGGTCGGCGCCCTGGGCGGTGAAGACGCGCAAGGGCGGGATGCGCATCCCTTCCTGCCAGGCGTCGCGGGCGTCGGGCACATAGCTGCCCGGCCGCGCGCCACCGACGTCGGCCCAGTGCGCGAGACAGACCGCGAAGGCCTGCACCGCGCCCTCGGCGAAGACCGGGCGGATCGCCTTGACGTCCGGCAGGTGGTTGCCGCCGACCTCGGGCAGGTTCAGGAACCAGACATCGCCCGGTTGCAGTTGCGCCTTCGGCACCCGTTGCAGGAACGCCTGCACGGTCGAGCCCATGATGCCGAGATGGGCCGGTATGTCGCGCCCCTGGGCGATCAGCCCGCCATCGGCATCGGTCAGCGCCGAGGACAGGTCCCCCGCCTCGCGCAAGAGCGGGGAGCGCGCCGAGCGCATGATCACCAGCGACATTTCCTCGGCGATCGCGGTCAGCGCATTGCGGATGACCTCGATGGTGAAGGGGTCGGGTCGCAGTCCGGCTTCGCGTTTCATTTCGTGCCGCCTTCCACGTCGATGTGCAGATGTGCGTGTTCGTCCGCCCAGGCAGTCGCCCCGGGATCGACGACGATTGTCGACCAGGCGTCCTCGATGATCGCCGGGCCGCTGATCCTCGCTCCCACCGGCAACCGGTCGCGGTCGTAGTGCGGCGTGTCGAAGGCGATGCCGCCGTCGAACCAGCACCGGCGGACCGCCACCGGATCGGTGCCGCTGGCGCCGCCCTCGGCGGGCAGCGCCGAAACCTCCTGCTTCGGTGGCGCCGAGGCGGTGACGCGCAGCGTGTCGACCTCCCAGACCTCGTCGGTGGCGAAGCCGTAGAGCCTTTCGTGCGTCGCCTTGAACGTCGCATCGACCTGGGCGAGGTCATAGGGTGCGACAAGCGGCACCTCCACGGCATCGCTCTGGCCGGTGTAGCGCAAGAGCCCGGCCACCGTGACATGCAGCGTGTCCGCCGCACAGCCGGCCTTCGCCAGCGGTTCGACAAGGCGCTCCGCGATCCGCGCGGCGGCGGCATCCAGGTCGCTGGCGCTCCAGCGGTCGCTGCGCATGTGCAGCGGCCTTTGCTCGGCATAGCTCATCCGCGCGGTCATGCAGCCGAAGGCGGAAAAGCCGCTCGAGAACCGTGGCACGAGCACCTTGCCGATGCCGAACTCGCGCGCCAGCGACACCGCGTGCATCGGCCCCGCGCCGCCGAAGGCCAGCAGCGCGCAGGTCCGGGCATCGACCCCGTGCTCGACGGTGACGCGACGCAGCGCGCGGGCCATGTTGGCGTTGGCCACCCGCCGCACGCCCAGCGCGGCCTCGTGGATCGTGGTGCCGAACGCCTCGGCCAGGGGCGCGAAGGCCGCCTCGGCCTTCTTGACGTCAAGCCGCACAGTCCCGCCCAGCTGACGCCCGGACTCGATGTAACCCAAGATGATGTTGGCATCGGCCACCGTCGGCTGGGTGCCGCCCAGCCCGTAGCAGGCCGGGCCGGGATCGGCGCCGGCGCTGTCGGGCCCGACCCGCACCGCCTGACCGTCGCGCCGCGCGATCGAGCCGCCACCGGCACCGATGGTCTCGACCGCCACCATCATCTGGCGGATCGGGTAGCCGGCCATGCGCTGGTTGCTGTCGATGTGCATCTTGCCGTCGACGATGATGCTGACATCCGTGGTCGTGCCGCCCATGTCGAAGGAAATCACCCGCCCGAGGCCAAGCTGCTGCGCCACCGCCGCCGCGGCGGCGACGCCCGCCGCCGGCCCCGAAAGCGCCAGCGCCAGCGGCCGCGAGGCGATCGAGGTGGCCGAGGCCATGCCGCCGGCGGAATGGAACATGTGCAGCCCGGTCTGCGACCCGATCCGTTCGATCAGCCGCTCGAGATAGCGCGCGACCAGGGGCATCAGCGCCGCGTTCATCGCGGTGGAGTTGGTGCGTTCGTATTCCCGCGGCTCGGGGTTGAGCTGGTGCGACAGCGCGACGAAGGGAACGATGGACCGGAGACTTTCGCCGATCCGGGTCTCGTGCTCGCCGTTGAGATAGCTGTGGATCAGCGACACTGCGACGGATTCGACGCCGAAGGCCCTGACCGCCTCGGCCAGCCGCGCGATCTCACCCTCGTCCAGCGGCGTGATCTCGGCGCCCTGCGCGTCCATCCGCTGCCGCGCCTCGAGCCGGCGGCCGCCGGGCACCAGCGGATCGGGCCGCGGCGTGACCGCCATCTTGTAAAGCTCGCGCCGGTTCTGCCGGCCGATGTCCAGCACCTCGGCGAAACCCTCGGTGGCGATGAGCGCGATCGGCGCCAGCCGTCCCTCGACGATCGCGTTCGTCGCCATCGTCGTGCCATGCATGATGTCGGACACATCGGAAAGGTCCAGCCCGAGCGAGCCGCAGGCGGCGATGATGCCGGCGACGGGGTCCGTCTGGCTCAGCACCTTTCCCATTCGCACGGCGCCGCCCGCCGCGTTCACCGCCACCACGTCGGTGAAGGTGCCACCGATGTCGATCCCAACTCGCCAGGCCGCCGTCATTGCATGTTCCAGTTCTATTCCGCGTTCCAGCACCAACGGACCCATGGCCCGCTGCGGACAACATGACATTCGCGGCAGTTCCAGATAAAATGTGTTATATCTTTCCATTAATAAGGTATTCTCTATACAACTCCCGGGAGACCGGCGGGATCAGCCGGAGGACGCGCGAGTCTTTGCTGTTTGGCCAGGCGATCGGAGGCCCCGATCCGGGACTTCGGACGGAGTCCCGCCCGCAGCCCCGATCAGGTCAGTGCGGATGACGCTTCGCCGGTGCCGGAACCGGGCTCGCCGTCACAGGACGAAATGCGGAACCTGCTGGATCTTGGCCGCGAGAATGCGGCTGGCCCGGATGAGGCTTGCCTGGATCTGTGCCACAGGCTTGGCCTTCATCCGCTGGGCGAATCCCGAGATTCCGATCGCATATCTGACGGCGCCGTCCGCACCCTGGACGGGAACCGCATAGCTGAGCACGCCGGGATCGAGTTCATTGTCGCAGACCGCGATTCCCTGGGTCCTCACAGCCTGCAGTTCCTTCATGATCTCCGGCAGATCGGTCTTGGTCTTTTCGGTATAGGACTGCAGCGGGCCGGCGAGCAGCGCGCGCACGAGGTCGGGACTCTGGTGGGCCAGGATGGCCTTGGCCGAGGCCGCTGCGTGCAGCGGCATGGCGCGCCCGGGCTGGACATAGGCCATCTCGCCACCGTCCGGGACAGCGGTTGCGATCGATTCCACCGTCGCGCCCGTGAACTGGGTCAGATAGGCGGTTTCCGAGAACTCCCGGACGATCTGGTGCAACTCGGGCTCGACCAGGGCGATCACCGAAGTGGGCGTCACGGAGAGCGTGCAAAGCCGCTGCATCCGCGGGCCAAGAACGTAGGCCTTGCTGTCGGGCAGGCGGTCGACGAAGCCGATTTCGGAAAGCGCGTTGACCAGCCGGTGAGCGCTGCTGGCCTGGACCCCGATGGACTGCGCGATCTGGCTGAGACTGATTCCCTGCGGGCAGGAAACCAGCACTTCCAGGATACGTGCGTAGCGTTCGAGCGGCGTGGTTCTTTCGGCCATATGATCCGGTTTCCGTTTTCCGGAACAGATATGCGGACGACCGCGAGACGGCAAGTGTTTTGTCATTTGCCGCCGGATTTCCGCCGTCGATCACGTAGAAAATTGTAAAATAAATAGAATTTCTTGCACTTTCCCGCAGCGCTTCAACACCGGCTTCGGAGCCGGCACATTTCCGGGGGGCCGGCAGAAAACGCTTGACGGAAAGAAATATCGGGCGCAATGTTTCGTTAAATGGAAGTAACTTCCGGAAAACGGAAAATCAAATGAAGCACACAGTCAACTCGCCGCAAGCCCGCGACCTGCGCTCGCACCTGCACCCGTTCACCAATCTGGCCGCCCATGCCGAAGTCGGCCCGAGCATCTTCACGCGCGGCGAAGGGATCCATGTCTTCGACGATTCCGGTCGCGGCTATATCGAGGGGCTCGCAGGGCTCTGGTGCGCCTCGCTCGGCTTCAGCGAGGACCGGCTGGTCGATGCCGCGATGCGGCAGATGAAGGCGCTGCCGTTCTACCACAACTTCGCCCACAAGGCGGTCGAGCCGGCGATCGACCTTGCGGACTACCTTGTCGACAAGGTCGCCGCGCCGATGGGCAAGGTCTTCTTCACCAATTCGGGGTCCGAGGCGAACGACACCCAGGTCAAGCTCGTCCGCTACTACAACAACATCCTCGGCCGGCCGCAGAAGAAGAAGATCATCGCACGCCGCGGCGCCTATCACGGCATCACGCTCGCCGCGGCGAGCCTGACCGGGCTGCAATATTCGCACAACGCCTTCGACGTGCCGCTGCCGGGGTTCCTGCATGTGACCTGCCCGCACGCCTACCACTTCGCCAGGGATGACGAGAGCGAGGCCGAATTCGTCGCGCGCCTGGTCTCCGAGCTGGAGCAACTGATCGAGACCGAGGGACCGGAGACGATCGCCGCCTTCATCGCCGAGCCGGTCATGGGCGCCGGCGGGGTCTTCCCGCCGCCGCGGGGCTACTTCGAGGCGATCCAGCCGCTGCTGCGCCAGCACGACATCCTGTTCATCGCCGACGAGGTCATCACCGGCTTCTATCGCACCGGCGGGATGCTGGGCTCCGACACCTGCGGCATCCGCCCCGACACGATCTCGATGGCCAAGGCGCTGTCGGGCGGCTACCAGCCGATCGGCGCGGTGATGATCACCGACGAAATCCACGAGGCTCTGGTCGAGGGCAGCCGCCGGTTCGGTCTGTTCGGGCACGGCTTCACCTATTCCGGTCATCCGGTTCCCGCCGCGGTCGCGCTGGAGACCCAGCGCATCTATGACGCCGATGCGACCGGCGCCCATGTCGGCGCGATCTCTCCCCGGTTCCAGGCGCGGCTTCGCGCCCTTGGACGGCACCCGCTGGTCGGTGAGGCCCGCGGCGTCGGTCTGATCGGCGCCGTCGAGCTGGTGGAAGACAAGGCGGCGCGGCGCAACTTCGATCCCGGCCGGAAGGTGGGGGCCTGGGTCGTGCAGGCAGCGATGGAGCGCGGGCTGATCCTGCGAGCGCTGATGAACGACACGGTCGCGATCTGCCCGCCGCTGATCATCACCGAAGCGCAGATCGATGAGCTGTTCGACGCCCTGTCGGCCGCGCTCGACGATGCGCTGGCCGTGTTCGGACCCAAGGGGTGACCGGGGATGCGGCCGGGGTCTGAAGACATGGCGGGCGGGTGGCTGGTGGGCATCGACATCGGCGGCACCTTCACCGATGTCGTCGCCGTCGCCTCCGACGATGGCCCCGACGCCGGCACGGTGCGCACGGCAAAGGTAGACACGCGCACCGACGACCGCGTGCTTGGCCTCGTCTCCGCGCTGGAGGCCGTTGGCCTCGGCTGGGACGATGTCTCCGACCTCGTCCACGGCACCACGATGGTCACCAATGCGATCGTCGAGAACAAGCTCGCCGATGCGGCGCTGGTCGCCACGCGGGGATTCTCCGACACGCTTGCCATCGGCCGGCAGAACCGCCGCCACCTCTACAGGCTGGATCTGGAGCCGAAGCCGGCCCCCCAGATCCCGGCCGAGCGGCGGTTCGAGGTGGACGGGCGGCTCGATCATACCGGCGCCGAAATCGAACCCGCGGGCGAGGACAGCATCACCCGGGCGGTGGAAAGGGTCGTCGCCTCGGGCGTCGAGTCGGTGGCGGTGTCGTTGCTGCATTCCTATGCCGACGGCGGCCATGAACAGCGCATCGCCGAGGCACTGAAGGGCCGCGTGCCCTATGTCTCGATGTCCCACCGGGTCAATCCCGAGGCACGCGAATACGAACGCACGGTGACCACCGCGCTGAGCGCCGGGCTGATGCCGCTGGTCGGGCAGTATCTCGACCGGCTGGAGGGCATCTGCCCGGAGACGACGCATCTGCATCTGTTCCATTCTGCGGGCGGCATGGCGTCGACCGGGGCCTTGCGCGAAGCCCCGCTGGCACTGGCGATGTCCGGCCCCGCCGCCGGTGTGGTGGCTGCGAGCGCGATCGCCCGCGATCTGGGTCTCGACCTGGCGATCAGCTTCGACATGGGCGGCACCACCACCGACATCTGCCTGATCCGCGACGGCGAGGCGCAGGTCTCGAGCGACCGCGAGCTTGGCGGGCGCCCGATCCGGCAGCCGATGGTAGCGGTCGACTCGATCGGCGCCGGCGGCGGCTCGATCGCCCGGCTCGACCACGGCACCCTGCGGGTCGGGCCGGAAAGCGCGGGCTCTTTCCCCGGTCCGGCCTGCTACGGCCGCGGCGGCACCCTGCCGACGGTCAGCGACGCGAACCTGCTTCTCGGCTATCTCGAACCCGGCAAGCCGCTGGGCGGCGGCCTGCAACTGCGACCGGACCTGGCGCGCGACGCCATACTCCCCTTGGCCGAGGCGCTCGGCTGGTCCGTCGAGCGGGCGGCGCTGGGGGTGGTCCGGGTGGCCAATTCGGCGATGATGCAGGCGCTGCGCCGCAGCACCGTGGAGCACGGAATCGACGGGCGGGAGGCGGTGCTGATCGCCTTCGGCGGCGCCGGTCCGATGCACGCGGTCGCGGTGGCGCGCGAATTCGGCATGTCGCGCGTCATCGTGCCGGCGCATTCCAGCGTCTTTTCGGCGCTCGGCTGCGTCAGCGCCGAAATGTCCTATTCCCAGCAGCGGACGGTGCGGATGCCGGTCGGTGCCTGGGACGCGGCCGCATTGGACGGCATCCGGGAGGATCTGCGCGCGCAGGTCACCGCGCCCCTGCGCGCCTCGGGCTTCGGCGACGGCGACATCGCCGTCCAGGAGGTCGCCGCGCTGCGCTACAGCGGCCAGAGCTATGCGATCGAAGTCCCCAATCCGGATTTCGGCGATCTGGACACGCTCGGGCAAAGGTTCTTCGCGCTCCACCACAAGCTCTATGGCTACGCAACCGACGAACCCTGGCAGCTCGAGGCGATCCGGATGCGGGCGTCGGTTCCGGGCAAGCGAAAGCGCATCGGAGCGCCCCCGCCGGCGCAGGCGGAGCCGGTTGCGGTCAAGACCCTGCCTTGCGTCTTCGACGATGCCGGGCCCGTGCCGACGCCGCGCTATCGACGGGGCGACATCGGGACCGAAAGCATGGTCAACGGCCCGGCGATCATCGAGGACGATCATGCGACGATCGTCATCGACCCGGGCGCAAGTGCCTTTGCGGACGAGAAGGGACATCTCCACATCCTGACGGGGCCACGCCAATGACGCCTGCCATCGACCCCGTGACGCTTGAGGTCATCCGCAATGCGCTCACCGCCGCGGCGGAGGAAATCTCGCTCGTCGTGATGCGCTCGGCCCGGTCGCCGCTTCTGCGCGAGGCGGGGGATCACTCCTCGGTCATCACCGATGCCGACGGCTTCCTGATCGCCCAGGGCCGCGACGTTCCCATGCACATGGGGGTGATGAGCTTCACGGTTCGGGAATTCCTGCGGCAGGTGCCGAAGGCGCAACTGCAACCGGGCGATGTCTGGTTCCTGAACCTGCCCGAGGTTGGCGGCAACCACCTGCCCGACGTCAAGGCGATCCGCCCGGTCTTCATCGACGGCGATCTTGCGGCCTTCGCCGTCAGCCTGGCGCACTGGGCCGATGTCGGCGGTGCGGTGCCAGGCTCCTATGTCGCCAATGCCACCGACGCCTGGCAGGAGGGCCTGCGCATCCCGCCGCTGCGGGTCTTCACCGCCGATGGCGCCGATGCCGAGA
Organism: Albidovulum sp.; assembly: GCA_030837825.1. Taxonomy (GTDB): domain Bacteria; phylum Pseudomonadota; class Alphaproteobacteria; order Rhodobacterales; family Rhodobacteraceae; genus Albidovulum. Next base: position 7,356 of record JAUQYB010000097.1, on the reverse strand, counting down.
AGCTGGGCATCATCCTCGCCAACGTGCGCGGCGCGCCGGAACGCAAGGGCGACATCCTGGCCCAGGTCGCCGCCACCCGGGCGGCGGAGCTGCGGCTCCAGCAGATCGCCGGGCGGCATGGGGCGGGCTTGCTGCAGGCCGCGATGGCCGCGATCCACGATCGCGCCGAGGCACAGATGCGGGCGGTGATCGCCGCCATCCCGGACGGCGACTACGAGGGTTCCGACTGGCTCGACGACGATGCGGGCGGCGGCGGGCCGGTGGCGATCCGGGTCCGCGTGCGGATCGCGGGCGATCGCGCGACCTTCGATTTCCGTGACTGCGACGCCGCGGCAAGGGGGCCGGTCAACACCACGCCGTTCATTGCCGCTGCTTCGGTCTTCTATGTGATGAAGGCGCTCTTCGGCCCCGAGATCCAGCCCAGCGGCGGCTGCTACCGGCCCTTCGAGATCCTCACCCGACCCGGCACCGTGCTGGACCCGGGCCCGGACAAGCCGGTGGTGGGCGGCAATCACGAGACCTCGCAGCGCATCGCCGATGCGGTCTTCCGCGCCTTTGCCGGCATCGTGCCGGAACGGCTGACCGCCGGCGGGCCGACGACCTCGGGGTTGATCCTGTTCGGCGGGCGGCGCGCCGACGGCATCTGGACGACGCTCTATGAAACCCACGGCGGCGGCGAGGGTGCCCGCACCGACCGCGACGGTGCCCCGGTGATCCGGGTGCACATGTCGAACGTCATGAACACGCCCGCCGAGGTGATCGAGGCGGAATACCCGCTGCGGATCGAGGCCCAGGCGCTGCGCAAGGGCTCCGGCGGGCAGGGCCGCCACAGCGGAGGGGAGGGCCTGCACCGGGTCTACCGCGTTCTCTGCGAGGACATGTCGGTGACTTCGATGTTCGAGCGCCGCGTCGTGCCGCCCTATGGCCTCGACGGCGGCGCGCCGGGCGCGACCTTCCGGGTGGATGTTCTGAAAGCGGACGGGACGGAGTACGAACTGCCCGGCAAGGCCAATGTCCGCCTCGGACCCGGCGACCGCGTGATCGTCAACAGTTGTGGCGGGGGCGGCTACGGCGCGCCCACCGAACCCCAATGCAATCGCAAGAATGCTGATCAGAGGAGAGAACCAGCATGAAACTCGAGGGAAAGAAGGCGATCGTCACCGGCGCCGCAAAGGGCATGGGCGCCGACATCACCACCACGCTTGCCCGCGAAGGCGCGGATCTGGTCCTGACCGCACGCGACACCGCGGCGCTTGAGGATGTGGCCGAAAAGGTCCGGGCCCTGGGGCGCAAGGCGCATGTCGTCGCCTGCGACGTGATCGACGAGCCGCAGGTCGCCGCGATGGTCAGCCAGGCGCTGAAGGTCTTCGACGGCCGGATCGACATCCTGGTCAACGTCGCCGGCGTCACCGGCCCGATCGAGACGCCGGTGCAGGACATCAAGGTCGACGACTTCGACTATGTGATCATCGCCAACGAGCGCGGCACCTTCCTGCCGATCAAGCATGTCGTCCCGACCATGATCGGCCAGAAGTCCGGCAAGATCGTCAACATCTCGGGCACCTCGGGCCTCAGGGGCTATCCGATGCGCACCGCCTACAGCGCCTCCAAATGGGCCGTCCGCGGCATCACCCGGACGGTGGCGCTGGAACTGGGCAAGCACAACGTCAACGTCAACGCGGTCTGCCCCGGCATTGTCGAGACGCCGCGGATGATGAAGCTCTGCGCCGGCAAGGCCAAGGTGCGTGGCTGGACGGTCGAGCAGGTCTACGAGGAATACGTCCAGGACATGGCGCTGAAGCGGGTCACCCTCGGCCAGGACATCGCAAACGCCGTGCTGTTCCTTGCCTCGGAGGACGCGCGCCAGATCACCGGCCAGCACATCGCCGTCGACGGCGGCTGGGACGTCTGATGATGGACCGCGCCGTGCACCGCGAGATTGCGGGGGTCGCCATCCCGGATCTGCCGGGCCAGATGGTCATCGGCGGCCGCGAGGTCGATGCCGCGGACGGCGACCGGATCGAAACCGTCGACCCGGCCACCGGCAGGGTCTTCGCCGACGTGCCCTCCGCCACCCTCGCCGATGTCGATGCGGCGGTGGAGGAGGCCCGCAAGGCCCTCCGCGGCCCCTGGCGCGCGACCCTGCCCGCCGAACGCGGCCGCATCCTCAACCGCGTCGCGCAACTGATCCGCCGCGACGCGGAGCGGCTGGCGGTCATCGAGACGCTCGACAGCGGCAAGCCGCTCGCGGAATCGCGCGGAGACGTGAGCACGGCCGCAGGCTATTTCGAATACTATGCCGGCATCGCCGACAAGCTGCAGGGCGACGGCATCCCCCTCGGCACCGACTACATGTCCTTCACCCTGCACGAACCCGTTGGCGTGACCGCCCACATCATCCCGTGGAACTTCCCGCTGGTGACGACGGCGCGCGGCGTTGCCCCGGCGCTTGCAGCGGGCAACACGGCGGTGGTCAAGCCGGCCTCCCAGACGCCGTTGACAGCGCTGGCGCTGGCCGGGCTTCTGGCCGAGGCCGGATTGCCTGCCGGCGTCTACAATGCCGTGACCGGCCGGGGGGGTGTCATCGGCGACGCGCTCTGCGGCCATCCCGGGGTGGATCACGTCACCTTCACCGGCTCGGTCCCGACCGGCATCAACGTGATGAAGGTCGCCGCCGACCGCGTGACCTCGGTGACGCTGGAACTGGGCGGGAAATCCCCGGTCGTGGTGCTGGCCGACGCCGATCTGGACGCCGCGGTCGAGGGCACGCTGAAGGCGATCTACATGAACGCGGGCCAGGTCTGCTCGGCCGGGTCGCGGCTGGTGATCGACCGCAAGGTGCATGCGGCCATGCTGGAACGCCTGGTGGCGCGCGCACGGCAGCTTTCGGTCGGTCACGGGCTTGGTGATCCGAAGCTCGGCCCCCTGGTGTCGGACAGCCATCGCCGCACGGTGGCTGCCTACGTCGATGGCGCCCGGGCCCGCGGCATCGCGGTCGCCACCGGCGGCGGGCCGGTCGAGGTTGCCGGGTTCGAGGGCGGATACTTCTACGCGCCGACGATTCTCGATGCGGTCGACGCCCGGGATCCGGTGGTCCAGGAGGAGATTTTCGGCCCCGTCCTTGCCGTTCAGGTGGTGGACTCCGCGGAGGAGGCCGTCGATGTCGCCAACGGCACGCCGTTCGGGTTGTGCGCGGGCATCTACACGCGCGATATATCCCGGGCAATGCGGTTCGCCCGCGACGTGGACGCCGGTCAGGTCTTCATCAACCAGTATTTCGCCGGCGGCATCCAGACGCCTTTCGGCGGAACCAAGCTCTCCGGCTTCGGTCGCGAAAAAGGTCTCGCCGCGCTGGCCGCGTATTATCAGGTGAAGTGCATCACGGCGCGTATCTGACCCCTAACCGATAAGGACACTACCATGTATGCCGAGTTCGATCTGACGATTCCCGCGGACCTGCCCGAGGCGATCAGGGCCCTCGGTGCCGCCGGGAAGCGCGTGGTGCCGCTGTCGGGCGGAACCAACGTGCTCGTCGACGTGCGCTCGCAACGGATCGCCCCCGACTGCATCCTGGACCTGAACCGGCTGGGCGAGCTTCGCGGCATAGCGGTCGATTCCGGACGCGTGACGCTCGGAGCGAGAACGACGGTCGGTGATCTGATGGCCTCGGGCGAACTTGCCCGGCACGCCCCGGCGCTGGTGCAGGCGGCGACGGTCTTCGCCGGCCAGATGGTGCGCAACGCAGCCACGGTCGCAGGCAACATCGCCTGCGGCTCGCCTGCGGCCGACCTGGTTCCGCCGCTCCTGTCGCTCGATGCCGAGGTCACGCTGAGCAGCGTTCGGGGAAGCCGGACGCTGGCGCTTGCCGACTACTACCTCGGCTACAAGTCCGACCGGCGGGAAGCGGACGAACTGATCACCGCCATCTCCTGGCCGGTGCCGGGGGCAAACAGCTTTGGCAGCTTCTACAAGCTTGCCCGGCGCAAGGGGGACGCGATCACCGTGACCGCGGTCGCCGTCAGTATCGGCATCGCCGGCAGCCGTTGCGACAGGGCGCGGATCGCACTCGGATCGGTCGCGCCTGTTCCGATGCGCGCCCGCAGGGCCGAGGCGATGCTGGAGGGCGCCGAGCTGACGCCGGACCGGATCGCCGCCGCCGCCAAGGCCGCGATGGAGGAATGCAGCCCCATCGACGATGTCCGCGCCACCGGAGAATACCGACGCCACATGGTCGGCGTGCTGACGGCCCGGCTGATCAGCGCCGCCGTTCAGGCACAGAAGTGAGGATGAGGAAAATGGGCACGGAAAAGGCGATCAGGCTTCACGTCAACGGCAGGGAGGAGACGGCTCTGGTGCCGCCCCACCGCACGCTTCTCGAGACGCTGCGGGGGCTCGGTCATGTCGATGTCAAATGCGGCTGCGAAAAGGGCGACTGCGGCGCCTGCGCGGTGCTGATCGACGGCAAGGCGGCGGTCAGTTGCCTGACGCTCGCCCATTCCGCCGCGGGCCGCGAGATCACCACCCTGCAGGGGCTTGGCAGCACCGAAGCCCCCCATCCGCTGCAACAGAGCTTTTCCGAACTGGGTGCCGCACAGTGCGGGTTCTGCACACCGGGAATGATCATCGCCGCCGAAGCCCTGCTGCGCGACACCCCGGACCCGACCGAGGACCAGATCCGCGTCGCGCTGAGCGGCAATCTCTGCCGCTGCACCGGCTACGTGAAGATATTCGAGGCGGTCCAGGCAGCCGCCGAGGTGATGCGCAATGCGGGAGAAGCGAAATGACCCTGTCGGACGCGAACCAGACCCAGCCGAACCTCAGCTTCAGCCAGATCGGCAAGCCGCTGACGCGGACGGATTCTCCGGGCAAGGCGACCGGCCGGACGCCCTATGCGGGCGACTACGTGATGCCGAACATGCTGCACGCCAAGGTTCTGCGCGCCGATGTCGCCAGCGCCCGGCTGAAGCGGCTCGACGTGTCGAAGGCGCGCGCACTGCCCGGCGTCGCCTGTGTCCTCACCGCCGCGGACATGCCGGACCGCACCATCGCCACCGACATTCCCGGCCAGACCGGCCGGGCGCGGCTGAAGACCGACCAGCAGATCCTGGTGAAGGAGCGCGTCCGCTACTTCGGCGAGCCCTTGGCGCTGATCGCCGCCGAAACCCCCGACATCGCCGAGAAGGCGCGGCGCCTGATCGAGGTGGAGCTTGAGCCGATCCCCGGCGTCTACGATCCCGAGGAGGCCCTGAAGCCCGGCGCACCGGTCGTGCAGGGGACCGACAACGTGGTCGCGACCCACAAGATCCGGAAGGGCGATCTCGAGGCGGGCTTCGCCGCCGCCGACAGGATCGTCGAGCACACCTATGTCACCCCGTTCCAGGAACACGCCTTCCTCGAGCCCGAGGTCGGCCTTGCCTGGATCGACGAGAACGAGGTGATCACCATCCGCGTCTGCACCCAGGTGATCGAGCATTTCCGCGCCGTGGCCGACGCGGTCGGCGTGCCGCACAACAAGCTCAGGATCATGGGCGCCCTTGTCGGCGGCGGCTTTGGCGGCAAGGAGGACGTGACAGTCGAGACCTACCTCGCGATCCTCGCCCAGAAGACGCGCCGGCCGGTGCGGCTGGAATTCTCGCGCGAGGATTCCTTCCTCGGCCACGGCAAGCGCCATCCGATCAGGCTGAAATACCGAACCGGCGTGACCCGGGATGGCAGGATCACCGCGCTCGACGTGCAGATCCTCGCCGACGCCGGCGCCTATGTCTATCTCAGCCCCTACGTGCTGCTTTACTGCGCGGTGAACGCACCCGGGCCCTACCGCGTCGACAACCTCAATGTCTTCGCCCGTGCGGTGGCGACCAACAACATGTTCTCCTCGGCCTTCCGCGGTTTCGGCGGCATCCAGGCCGCCGCCGCCTACGAACAGCAGATGGACGAATGCGCCAATGCCATCGGCATGGACCGGATGGAGTTCCGGCGCCGCAACTACCTGCAGACCGGCGAGCCGATCTCGACCGGGTTCGTGCCGCCGAGCGCGATCTGGACCGAGAAATGCGCCGATCTGGCCTGGAAGGCTCTGGGCGAGCCGACGCCATCGGCGGGCCCGATCAAGGTCGGGCGCGGGATCGGTGCCTGCCAGCAAAGCTATGGCCGCCTGACCTTCCTGCACGACACTTCCGAAGCCTGGGTCGGGATCGAGATGGACGGAACCGTCACCGTGCGCTCGGGCGTGACCGACATCGGCGCAGGCCAGGCCTCGGCGCTGGCGCAGATCGCGGCCGAGATCATCGGCGTGACGCTGCCGAACGTGACCGTCTACAATTCGGATTCGCAGGTGACGCCGCTCGCCGGGACCACCACCGCCTCGCGGGCGCTCTACATGACCGGCAACGCCGCGCGCCTTGCGGCCCAGGCGGTGCGCGACCGGCTGGCCGGGGTCGCGGCGGAACTGTTCGCGGTCGAGCCAGCGCAGATCGCGATGGAGTATAACCGGGTCTTCGTCGCCGATGATCCCGACCGGAACATGGGAATCGCCGACCTGGTCAAGGTCTGCGCCTCGCGCGGGGTGCACCGGTCCGAGCTGGCCATCTTCCGCGCCCCCTTCACCGACGTGCTCGATCCCGAGACCGGGCAGGGGCAGGCGCACCCCGACTATGCCTATGGCGCCCATGCGATCGAGGTCGCGGTCGATACCGAGACCGGCGAGGTGACGGTGCTGAAATCGGTCGCGGCCCATGACGTCGGCCAGTGCATCAACCGTGCCGCGGTGGACGGCCAGATCCACGGCGGCACCCAGAACGGCCTCGGCTACGCGCTGAGCGAGGAGATGCTCTACAAGGAGGGCCGTCTGGTCACCCCTTCCTTCAGCGAATACCTGACGCCGACGTCGATGGACATGCCGAAGGTCGAGACGATCATCCTCGAATCCCGTAGCGGCCTCGGCCCCTTCGGCTCCAAGGGGATCGGCGAGCCGTCGATGACTCCGGTCGCGCCGGCAGTCGCCAATGCCATCGCCGACGCCATCGGCGTTCGGATATTCGAGATGCCGATCACCCCCGAAAGGGTCTGGCGCGCCTTGCAGGAGGCCAGGGCAGGCGGCACGGAATCACCCGGGGAATGAGGGGCCGATGAACTGAACGAACCGGTGGCGCCATCCCCGCCCCGGACGCGGCCGGTGCGGTCGGACCGCCCGGAACCCGCGATTTGCAACGAGGGATGCAACAGGGAGGACTGATGATGGGTTGGATGTCACGTCGTTTTGTGGTTGGTGCGCTTGCGTTTGCGGCGACGGCAGCGTTGGGTTCTGGGGTTGGGTTTGCGCAGGACAAGCCGAAGATCAAGATCGGGTTCATCGGT
>JAUQYB010000096.1 GCA_030837825.1 Albidovulum sp. | reverse complement strand
AGGGGCACGGCTGATGGGCGGGCAGGACAAGACCATGACCGGCGACGTGATCCTGCGGGTCGAGCATCTGACGATGCGGTTCGGCGGGCTTCTCGCCATCAACGACCTCTCGTTCGACGTGCGCCGGGGCGAGATCACCGCGCTGATCGGGCCGAACGGCGCCGGCAAGACCACCGTCTTCAACTGCGTGACCGGGTTCTACCGGCCGACGATGGGCATGCAGACCCTGATCCAGCGCGGCGGTGCGGAGTTCCATCTGGAACGGCTGAACGACTTCCGCATCAACCACCACGCCAAGGTCGCGCGCACCTTCCAGAACATCCGGTTGTTCACCGGGCTGACGGTTCTGGAAAACCTGCTGGTCGCGCAGCACAACATGCTGATGCGGGCTTCCGGCTACACGGTGCTGGGGCTGCTGGGGTTTCCGGCCTACCGACAGGCCTCGGCCGAGGCGACCCGGAAGGCGAAGCACTGGCTGGAAAAGGCCGGGCTGGTCGAGCGGGCCGACGATCCGGCGGGTGACCTGCCCTACGGGGCGCAGCGCCGGCTCGAGATCGCGCGCGCCATGTGCACCGACCCCGAGCTTCTTTGCCTCGACGAACCCGCGGCCGGCCTCAACCCGCGCGAAAGCACGGAGCTGAACGCGCTTCTCCGCGCGATCCGCGACGAGACCGGCACCTCGCTTCTCTTGATCGAGCATGACATGTCGGTGGTCATGGAAATCTCCGATCACATCGTGGTGCTGGAATACGGCATCAAGATTTCCGACGGCACGCCCGAGGAAGTAAAGAACGACCCGAAGGTCATCGCGGCCTATCTCGGCGTCGAGGACGACGAGGTGGAAGAGGTGCTGGAGGAGATCACGCACACGACCGAGGGGGCCGGGGCATGAGGGATGCACTTCTCAGCGTCGAGGGGGTCGAGACCTACTACGGCAACATCCGTGCCCTGGGCGGCGTCGACGTCGAGGTCGGCCGCGGCGAGATCGTCTGCCTGATCGGCGCCAACGGCGCGGGCAAGTCCACCCTGATGATGACGGTCTGCGGATCGCCGCAGGCCCGCAGCGGGCGGGTGATCTTCGAGGGTGACGACATCACCCGGATGCCGACGCATCTGATCGCCCGTCGCCGCATCGCCCAGTCGCCCGAGGGGCGGCGGATCTTTCCCCGCATGACGGTGCTGGAGAACCTCCAGATGGGGGCGAGCCTCGACGGTCAGGCGCATTTCAGGGAAGACGTGGAAAAGGTCTTCACCCTGTTCCCGCGGCTGAAGGAACGCCAGCACCAGCGCGGCGGGACGCTGTCGGGCGGCGAGCAGCAGATGCTGTCGATCGCGCGGGCGCTGATGGCGCGGCCGAAGCTGCTGCTGCTCGACGAGCCCTCGCTGGGTCTTGCGCCGTTGATCGTCAAGCAGATCTTCGCGGCGATCCGGGTCCTGAACCAGCAAGAGGGGCTGACGGTCTTCCTGGTGGAGCAGAACGCCTTCGCCGCGCTCAAGCTTTCAAACCGCGGCTATGTCCTGGTGAACGGCAAGATCACGATGTCGGGGCCGAGCAGGGAGTTGCTGTCGAACCCGGAGGTCCGCGCGGCCTATCTGGAAGGGGGGCATCACTGATGCCGGTGACGATACGGGGGAGTGCGTAGCGATGCAGGGAATCCTGTATGAGGAGCCATCGGTCCTGACCTTTGCGCTGATCACCTTCGTGATGGGCGGCTGGACGGCCTGGCGCACCGGACGCGCGGCGGCGGAAAGCTGGAGCGACCTCGGGGCGCTGGTCGCCTACGTGGCGCTTCTGGGTGTGGCGATCCGCTTCATCCACCACGCGCTCTTTGCCGGCACCTTCCTGTCGATACACTATTATCTGGTTGATACCGCGATCCTTTTGGTGTTCGCATACGCCGGATACCGGTTCACGCGGACGCGCCAGATGACGACCCAGTACTACTGGCTCTACCGCAAGACCTCGCCCTTCGGCTGGGCGTCGAAATGACCGGGTTCCGCCGCCCGGCGATCGCCGGGTGGTGCGCGCAGCGGCACGGTGAGCGGAACACCGGCGGCTGACCGATTACGAAGGGTTCCGTGCAACATGGGAGTTTTCCAATGAAGAAATCCGTCCTTTCGGCCCTTGCGCTGGCGGCCTCTCTGGGGCTTGCGAGCGCCGCCTGGGCCGATGTCATCCTCGCCGTGGGCGCACCGCTCACCGGCCCCAACGCAGCCTTCGGCGCGCAGATCCAGAAGGGTGCCGAAAAAGCCATCGCCGACATCAATGCGGCCGGCGGGATGAACGGCGAACAGATCCAGATCACGCTGGGCGATGACCAGTCCGACCCGAAACAGGGCGTCTCGGTCGCCAACAAGTTCGTGGCCGACGGCGTCAAGGTGGTGATCGGCCACTTCAACTCGGGCGTGTCGATCCCGGCCTCGGAAGTCTATGCCGAAAACGGCATCCTCGAGGTTTCGCCCGCCGCCACCAACCCGGTCTACACCGAACGCGGCATGTGGAACACGTTCCGGACCTGCGGCCGCGACGACCAGCAGGGCGACATTGCCGGCGCCTATATCGCCGAGCACTTCAAGGACGCCAAGATCGCCGTCGTCCATGACAAGACGCCCTACGGCCAGGGCCTTGCCGACCTGACCAAGGCGGCGATGAACAAGGGCGGCGTGACCGAGGTGATGTACGAAGGCATCAACGCCGGCGACAAGGACTTCTCGGCGCTGATCGCCAAGATGAAGGAAGCCGGCGTCACGCTGGTCTACTACGGCGGTCTGCACACCGAGGCCGGCCTTCTGATCCGGCAGATGGCCGACCAGGGGCTGAAGGTGCCGCTGATGTCGGGCGACGGCATCGTGTCGAACGAACTCGCCGCCATCGCCGGCGACGCGGTCGCGGGCACGATGAACACCTTCGCCCCCGATCCGCGCCTGCGCCCCGAGGCCCAGGCTCTGGTCGAGACCTTCCGCGCCGAGGGCTTCGAGCCTGAGGCCTACACGCTCTACTCCTATGCCGCGGTCCAGGTCGTGGCCGCCGCCGCCGCCGCCGCCGGGTCGAACGACACGATGGCGATCGCCGAGGCGCTGAAGGCGAAGGGTCCGTTCCAGACGGTTCTGGGCGAACTGTCCTTCAACGAGAAGGGCGACATCACTCGCCCGGACTACATCATGTATGAATGGAAGAAGGGCGACGACGGCAAGTACAGCTACTTCGCCAAGCAGGACTGACCGGCACTGCCGGAGCAAAGGGCGCAGCGCATCCCCGGATGCGCTGCGTCTTTGCTTGCGGCCCCGGCGCCACCCACCCAGCCCTGACCCCTTGCCAAGCGGCCCCCGCAGAGCTATAGGGCGCCTCTCGAATACTCCGCGCGGCCGGCCAAGTGGCATTGCCGAGTCGCGCGTTCACATCCGCTGAGGAGATGGAAATGCCCAAGATGAAGACCAAGTCGGCCGCGAAGAAGCGGTTCAAGATGACGGCCTCTGGCCGCGTCAAGGCGGGTGTCGCGGGCAAGCGGCACGGCATGATCAAACGCTCGACGGACTTCGTCCGCAAGGCCACCGGCACCATGCTGCTGGCCGATGCGGATGCGAAGATCGTCAAGAAATACATGCCCTACGACCGCTGAGGAGAGTGACACATGTCTCGCGTTAAATCCGGCGTCGTCACCCACGCCCGCCACCGCAAGGTCATCAAGAAGGCGAAGGGCTACTACGCCGCGCGTTCGACCAATTTCCGCACCGCCACCCAGGCGGTCGACAAGGCCAACCAGTATGCGACCCGCGACCGCAAGGCCCGCAAGCGCAACTTCCGCGCGCTGTGGATCCAGCGGATCAACGCGGCGGTGCGCGCCATCGACGAGTCGCTGACCTATTCGCGTTTCGTCAACGCGCTCGGCAAGGCCGGGATCGAGGTCGACCGCAAGGTTCTTGCCGACCTCGCCGTGCACGAGCCGGCGGCGTTCGAGGCCATCGTCGGCAAGGCGAAGGCCGCGCTGGCGTAATTCCTCTTCGAGGGACAGGAGAACCCCGCGAGTGCCGGAACGGCGCCGCGGGGTTTTTCGTTGACCGGGCCCGCCCCGCCCCGCAAGCTCGCCCTGCCCGCCGAGAGGAGTGAGCCGATGATCCGCCAGACCCGGGCCTCGCGCCCTGCCCCGTTGCTGGCCCTCGCCCTGTCGCTGCCGGCGGCCGCGCTGGCGCAGGATCTGCCGCTGCCCCGCGGCTTCTACATCGACGCCGCGGTGGCCTGTGCCGAGGCCTCGAACGCCACGCTTTCGCTTCTGCACAAGACCGGGCTGAACAGCGCGCGCAGTGATTGCAGCTTCACCGCGATGACGACCGAGGGCAACGGCATCTTCGCCTACCGCGAGACCTGCACCACCATTCCCGACGGCGACTCCTACGAGGGCGAGGGACGGATCGAGGTGCTGGGCCCCGAACGCTTCCGTCTTTTCGGCGACGACTGGGAGCGGGCGTTCCGGCACTGTCCTCAGGCCGCGCTGCCCGAACCCTGGCGCGACAACGACATTTCCGACCTCCTGGACTGACCGCCGGCCGGCCGGGTCGCCCGCGCTCTTGCAATCGGGGCGGCGCCCCGCTAACCCCGGCGCGGCAGCCCGCGCCGGAGGCAGAGATGGACCTGACCGAGATCCGTGACAAATTCATCGCCGCCGTGGCCGGCGCGGCCGACGAGTCGGCGCTGGAAGAGGTGCGCGTTGCCGCGCTCGGCAAGAAGGGCGCGGTCTCTGCGCTGATGTCCGGCCTCGGTCGGATGGACCCGGAGGAGCGCAAGGCGGCCGGGGCGCAGCTCAACGCGCTGAAGGACGAGATCGACGCCGCGCTGCGGGCGCGGAAGACCGCGCTGGGCGACGCGGCGCTGGACGCGCGGCTGAAGGCCGAATGGCTGGACGTGACGCTGCCCGGCCGCCCCCGGCCGCGCGGCACGATCCACCCGGTCAGCCAGGTGACCGAGGAGGTCACCGCGATCTTCGCCGACATGGGCTTTGCCGTGGCCGAGGGGCCGCAGATCGAGAGCGACTGGTACAACTTCGATGCGCTCAACATCCCGCCCGAACACCCCGCACGGCAGGAGCACGACACCTTCTTCATGGCGCGCGAGGAGGGCGACAACCGCCCGCCGCATGTGCTGCGCACCCATACCTCGCCGGTGCAGATCCGGGCGATGCAGACTCATGGCGCGCCGATCCGGGTGATCGCGCCGGGCCGGGTCTACCGGATGGACATGGACCAGACCCATGCGCCGATGTTCCATCAGATCGAGGGGCTGGCGATCGACCGCGACATCTCGATGGCCAACCTCAAGTGGGTGCTGGAGGAGTTCTGCCGCGCCTTCTTCGAGGTCGATCAGGTCGAGCTGCGCTTCCGCGCCAGCCATTTCCCCTTCACCGAACCCTCGGCCGAGGTCGACATCCGCTATTCCAACGTCGGCGGCCAGCTCCGCATCGGCGAGGGTGACAAGTGGATGGAAATCCTCGGCTCCGGCATGGTCCACCCCAAGGTGCTGGCCGCCGGGGGGATTGATCCGGCGGAGTGGCAGGGCTTCGCCTTCGGCATGGGCATCGACCGGCTGGCGATGCTGAAATACGGGATTCCGGATTTGCGCGCGTTCTTCGAGAGCGATCTTCGGTGGCTGCGGCACTACGGGTTTGCGGCGCTGGATATGCCGACGGTGAGCGGGGGGTTGAGCAGGTGAGTGACGAACGGCAACGGCGTGTCGACTGGGCGCTGCGTAGTTCTCAACTTGTTGCAGCCATCGCATTGGCGACCGTGGCGATAGCCCTTTACAAGTCGGTTTCATTGTGGGTTGGCGGGGACAAGATTGTCGAATTGCGGCGAAGTCAATTGTTGGAGATTCAACAGCGCATCGCCGCTCATGATGAGCAACTTCAGGATTTATCCCAACAAATTGGAACTGCTCTGGATCGACAGAATCTTGCTTCTTCAGAAGATCTTGATTTGGCCACCGTCGCCCAAGGCGTTGAAGCAAACTCGAACCGTCTATCGAAGCTCGAGGGTGCGATTGAGTTGGAACCAACAGAAGTCATTGCGATTGTGCGGTTGCGGGATCAACTGGTGGATATACGAGCCAATGTTGAGGTTCTATCTTCAGAATTGTCAGAAGAGATTGGGCGGATGTACACGCTTATCCTCAGTTCAGTTGGCGGTCTACTTTTTGCTATAGCGCTGTTATTGCTTCAGAACGTCTTCTCGAAAAAGGGGAATGAGGAATGAAATTCACCCTCTCCTGGCTGAAAGACCATCTCGAGACCGAGGCCAGCCTCGACGAGATCGCCTATGCCCTCACCGACCTCGGGCTCGAGGTCGAGGCGGTCGCGAATCCGGCCGAACGGCTCGGCGCCTTCCGCATTGCCAAGGTCATCGAAGCGGTGCAGCACCCGAACGCCGACAAGCTGCGGCTCTGCCGCGTCGCCACCTGGCCCGACGGCCCCGGCGGGCGGATGGAGGAGGTGCAGGTGGTCTGCGGTGCGCCGAACGCGCGCACCGGCATGGTCGGCGTCTTCGCCCCGGTCGGCACCCATGTGCCGGGGACCGGCGTGGACCTCAAGCCCGGCGTGATCCGGGGCGTGGAGTCGAACGGGATGCTCTGTTCGGAGCGCGAGCTGGAACTGTCGGACGACCATACCGGCATCATCGACCTGCCGGCGGACGCGCCCCTTGGCGAGCGGTTCATCGACTGGAAGGGCCTCAGCGATCCGATGATCCACATCAAGATCACCCCGAACCGCCCCGATGCGCTGGGCGTGCGGGGTCTGGCGCGTGATCTTGCCGCGCGCGGGCTGGGGCGGCTGAAGCCGCTTGACGCCGCGCCGGTGCCGGGAACCTTCAAAAGCCCGATCACCGTCACGCTGGCCGATGACGTGAAGGACCGCGCCTGCCCGCATTTCGTCGGCCGGCTGATCCGCGGCGTGCGGAACGGCCCCTCGCCCCTCTGGCTGCAACAGCGCCTGAAGGCGATCGGGCTGAGACCCATTTCGGCGCTGGTCGACATCACCAACCTCTTCACCTTCGACCTCAACCGGCCGCTCCATGTCTTCGACGCGGGCAAGGTCAGGGGCGGGATCACCGTGCGTCAGGCGCGGCCGGGCGAGGAGATTCTGGCGCTCGACGGTCGGACATATGCGCTCGGCCCCGGCATCACCGTGATCGCCGACGAGGCCGGCCCGGAAGGTCTGGGCGGCGTCATGGGCGGCGAGCATTCCGGTGTCACCGAGGCGACGACCGAGGTCTTCGTCGAGGCCGCCTATTTCGACCCGATAGTCACCGCGGCAACGGGGCGGCGGCTGCGGATCAACTCGGACGCACGCTACCGGTTCGAGCGCGGCATCGACCCGGCCTTCACCCGGCCCGGGATGGAGCTTGCCACCCGGATGATCCTCGACCTCTGCGGCGGCCAGCCGTCGGCGATCGTCGAGGCCGGCGCGCCGGCCCTTGCGGATCGCGCCTATCGCTTCGACCCGCGCAAGGTCGTCAGCCTCGTCGGCATGGACATCGCCGAGGGCGAGCAGCGCGCGACGCTGGAGGCGCTCGGCTTCACGCTGGACGGCGACATGGCCAGCCCGCCCTCCTGGCGGCCCGACATCCTCGGCGAGGCCGATCTGGTGGAGGAGGTGGCGCGCGTCGCCTCGCTGACGAAGCTCGAAGGCAAGCCGATGCGGCGGGCGAAACCGGGCGTGCCGAAGCCGATCCTGACGCCGATCCAGATGCGCGAGAAGGCGGCGCGGCGGACGTTGGCGGCACTTGGCTACAACGAATGCGTGACCTATTCCTTCATCGACCGCGACAGCGCCGCGCTCTTCGGCGGCGGGGCGGAGGCGGTGCGGCTGGAAAACCCGATCTCGTCGGAGATGACGCACATGCGGCCCGACCTGCTGCCGGCGCTGTTGCAGGCGGCGGCGCGGAACCAGGCGCGCGGGTTCATGGACCTCGCGCTCTTCGAGGTGGGCCCGGTCTTTTCCGGCGGCGAGCCGGGCGAACAGGCGCTGCACGCGACCGGGCTTCTGGTCGGTGCCACGGCGCCGCGCGATCCCTACGGCTCGCGCCGCATCGCCGATGTCTTCGACGCCAGGGCCGATGCCGAGGCGGTGCTGGCTGCACTCGGCGCGCCGCAGAGGGTGCAGATCAGCCGCAAGGCCGAAGGCTGGTGGCATCCCGGCCGGTCCGGCGTGATGGGGCTCGGACCGAACGTCATCGCCACCTTCGGCGAGGTCCATCCGAAGGTGCTGCGCGAAATGGACGTGAAGGGGCCCGCGGTCGCCTTCACCATCCGCATCGAGGCGGTGCCCTTCCCGAAGGCGAAGACCGCGACACGCGCGGCGCTGGGGCTTTCCGACCTCCAGGCGGTGGAGCGCGATTTCGCCTTCGTGGTGGACCGGCGGGTGGAGGCGCTGACCCTGGTGAACGCCGCGCAGGGGGCCGACAAGGCGCTGATCGAGAGCGTGTCGGTCTTCGACGAGTTCACCGGCGAGAAGGCCGAGGCGCAGATGGGGCCGGGCAGGAAATCGCTCGCCCTCACCGTCCGGCTGCAACCCCGCGACAAGACGCTGACCGACGAGGAGATCGAGGCGGTCTGCGCAAGGATCGTCGAGAAGGTGACGAAGGCCACCGGCGGGGTGCCCAGACGCTGACGGTTGCGGGGGCGGCGCCCCCCCCCCGGCCTCAGTCGCGCGCGGGGATTTTCAGGCCGCGCTGGACGGCGGGACGGGCGAGGAAACGGTCGAGCCAGGCCAGGACGTTCGGCATCTCCTCAAGGCCCGTCTCTGCGCCGGCGCGGTAGACCATTCGCAGGTTCCGGATCCAGGGGCAGATCGCGATGTCGGCGATCGAATAGTCATCCGCGATCCAGTCGCGCCCGGCCATCCGCTTTTCCAGCACCGACAGAAGCCGCCGCGCCTCGGTGTAGTAGCGTTCGCGCGGGCGGGGGTCCTCGATCTCCTTCCCGGCGAAGTGGTGGAAGTAGCCGACCTGCCCGAACATCGGGCCGATGCCGCCCATCTGGAACATCAGCCACTGGATCACCTCCCACCGGGCCGCGCCCTTGGGCAGGAGCTGGCCGGACTTTTCGGCGAGGTAGAGAAGGATCGCACCGCTTTCGAAAAGCGTCACCGGCTCCCCCTCGGGCCCGTGCGGGTCGATGATCGCGGGGATCTTGTTGTTGGGGTTGAGCGAGAGGAACTCGGCGCTCATCTGGTCGTTCTTGCTGAAGTCGACCAGATGCGCGTCATAGGCAAGGCCCGTCTCCTCCAGCGCGATGGAGACCTTGACCCCGTTCGGGGTCGGCAGCGAATAGAGCTGGATCGCCTCCGGATTGCGCGGCGGCCATTTCTGCATGATCGGGAATGTGACGGGTTTGTTCAAGTTTTCCCCCTGTGCGGCGGTGGTGACACGTCTATCAACTAATCCGGCAGGGCGCGGAGAAAAGACGCGTTCGTGTTGATTTGTCGTGATACGGTCAAAACGCCGCAGGCAGTCTGAGGTCTGCGGTTCAGAAACGTGGGGACACCGGAATGATCAAAGAGTTCAAGGATTTCATCGCCAAGGGCAATGTCATGGACATGGCCGTCGGCATCATCATCGGGGCCGCCTTCACGGCGATCGTGACCTCGCTCGTGGCCGACCTGATCAACCCGATCATCGGCGTGGTCACCGGCGGGATCGACTTCTCCAACCTCTTCGTGAATCTCGGCGACGGCGACTACGCCTCGCTTGCCGCGGCGCGTGATGCGGGCGCCCCGGTCTTCGCCTATGGCTCGTTCATCACGGCCGTGATCAACTTCCTGATCATCGCCTTCGTCGTCTTCCTGCTGGTCAAGATGGTCAACCGCGTGAAGGACGCGGCGGTGCGGAAGGAAGAGGCGGCGCCAGCGCCGGCCGGCCCGACCGAGCTTGACGTGCTGATGCAGATCCGCGACGCGCTGAAGAAGTGAGCCGTTCCTGACGGCAGTGGAAAGGCCCGCCTCCGGCGGGCCTTTCCTTTTTGGGCCGCGGCGCCGCGACCCGGGGGAAAGCCATGACCGACCATCGGCCCCCGGGGCGCCGGCAAAGGTCCGGGCGGGCAGCGCCGGAGGTCCGGCCCGGAGCGGGGCGGAAGGCGGGCCCGGCGCAGGGGTTTCAGCCCCCCTTCGGCCGCCCGATCCGCCGGCCCTTCGTCAATGGGCCGGCCACAGGCTCCGGCCTAGGCTTGTCCCACTCATCAACAAGGGAGAAAGATGATGACGAAGCTTCTGACCCTCGCCATCGCGACGCTGATCGCGATCCCCGCCGCAGCGCCGGCCTTCGCCGCCGGACAGGGCCTTCCCGGTGTCTCGGCCCAGGACGCCACCTCGGTCGTCGAGAAGCGGCGCAAGCCGCGGGTGCCGGGCGGTTCGGGCTGCGACAGCGCGCGCGACCGGGCCGAACATCCGGAATGCCGGGGCTGACCGCGCCGGGCGCCACCCGCCGGAACGGAACGGCCGCGCGGAACGCCCGCGCGGCCGTTTGCTGTTGATCGCGACGGTGTCGCGCCCGCCACGGCCCTAGTTCAGGCCTTCAGCGCCTCGGCCGCCGGGATCGACGCGATCCCCAGCGCATCACCGACGGCGGCATAGGTCAGCTTGCCGGCGTGGACGTTGAGCCCGTTCAGCAGATGCGGATCATCGGCACAGGCCTTCTTCCAGCCCTTGTTCGCGAGCGCGATCATGAACGGCATCGTCGCGTTGCCAAGAGCCAGCGTCGAGGTCCGCGCGACCGCGCCGGGCATGTTGGCCACGCAATAGTGCATGATGCCGTCAACCTCGTAGATCGGATCCTGGTGCGTCGTCGCGCGCGAGGTCTCGAAGCAGCCGCCCTGGTCGATGGCGACGTCGACGAGCGCCGCGCCGGGCTTCAGCTCCTTCAGCTGCGCCCTCGAGATCAGCTTCGGCGCCGCCGCTCCGGGGATCAGCACCGCGCCGATGATCATGTCGGCCTGGCGCGCCAGCTCGATCGTGTTGCCGGCCGAGGCGTAGGAGGTCTTGAACTGCCCGCCAAACACGTCGTCGAGGTAGCGCAGCCGCGGGATCGACCGGTCGAGCACGGTCACGTCCGCGCCCATCCCGGCCGCGATCCGCGCCGCATGGGTGCCGACGACGCCGCCGCCGATCACCACGACCTTGGCGGGGCCCACGCCCGGCACGCCGCCGAGAAGGACGCCCCGCCCGCCGTTCGCCTTCTGCAGCGTCCAGGCGCCGACCTGCGGCGCCAGACGCCCCGCCACCTCGGACATCGGCGCCAGAAGCGGCAACCCGCCCATGCGGTCGGTCACGGTTTCATAGGCGATGCAGGTGGCGCCGGAGGCCAGCAGGTCCTTCGTCTGTTCCGGGTCGGGCGCGAGGTGCAGGTAGGTGAAGAGGATCTGGCCTTCGCGCAGCATCTTGCGTTCGACCGCCTGCGGCTCCTTCACCTTCACGATCATGTCCGCCTGCGCGAAGACCTCCTTCGCGGTGCCGAGGATGCGGGCGCCCACGGCGGTATAGTCGGCGTCGGTGAAGCCGGCGCCGGCGCCGGCGTTGGTCTCGATGTAGACTTCATGGCCGTTGGCCACCGCTTCCTGCGCGGCGGCCGGGGTCATGCCGACGCGGAATTCCTGCGGCTTGATCTCCCTGGGGCATCCGATCTTCATGGGGTCCTCCCGAATGTGTGATGGACCATATTCCTTGATGGCGCGGAAAATTGCATTCAGTTTTGGCTGGCGCTGCCCGGGGTTCGTGCAATACTTCTTCGACAAATGGGGGAATTCTTCGAAGGAAATTGCGTGGGCATGGAACTCGACGCGACGGACCGGCGCATCCTTGGCGTGTTGCAGAAGGAAGGGCGCGTGACCAACGCCGACCTGGCCGAACGGGTGAACCTGTCGCCCTCGGCCTGCCACCGCCGCGTGCAGAGACTCGAGGCGGAGGGCTATATCGCCGGTTTCGTGGCGCTTCTGAACGCCCGCATGCTCGGCCGGCCGACGACGGTGTTTGTCGAGATCACGCTGGCGGGCCAGGCCGACGAACTCCTCGATGCCTTCGAGCGCGCGGTCGCGCGGGTGCCCGACATCCTCGAATGCCATCTGATGGCGGGGACGGCCGACTACCTTCTCAAGGTCGTCGCCGAAGACACCGAGGATTTCGCCCGCATCCACCGCCAGCATCTCGCGCGCCTGCCGGGCGTCGCGCAGATGCATTCGTCCTTCGCGCTGAGGACCGTGCGGCAGACGACGGCGATTCCGGTCTGAGGCGGCAGCCGCGCGGATCAGGCCCTGAGGCCCGTCTCCTCCAGCAGGCCCATCCGCTTGGCCTCGTAGTAATAGCCCTTGGAATACCACATCACCGCCCGGTCGGGGTTCCGGCGCGCCACGAGCCAGGCGCCGCGCAGGTATTTCACCCCGTAGCGAAGGTTGGTGTCGGCATCGAGCAGCCCCTCGGGCGCGCCGCGATAGCCCATCGTCGCGGCGGTCTGCGGCAGGATCTGCATGAGCCCGTAATAGGGGCCGTTGCGCGCCGCCGGGTTGTAGCCGCTTTCGCGCCGGACAACCCGGTGGACCAGCGCCTCGGGCACTTCGTAGGCCCGGGCATAGCGGCCGATCAGGCGGCTGACCTCGGCTGGCGCCTGCGGCCCCCGGGGCGCCGCGATGTCGCGTCGCCCGCAGGCGGCAGGCAGGACGGCGGGCAGGGCGGCGAGAAGGGCAAGGGCAGTGCGGCGGGTCAGTCGCTGCATCGTCGGCTCTCCGGCAGTTTGCAGCCGTCTTAGCGTGGCCGGGGCCGATGCGAAAGCACTGTCCCGCGCGCCCGATGGTGCGGACGATTGCCCCGAACCGGTTCCCTCGCTACTTGTCTGGCCAGGACAAGGAGGGCACATGAGCGACACACCCGATCCGGCCCTGCCGGAGCGCCGGCGCGGCTCCGGCGCACGGATGGTCTATGAACTCCTGCGCGACGAGAGTCTCGACATGGTGCTGCCGCCCGGCGCGCCGATTGACGAGATCCAGCAGGCCGAGCGTCTGTCGATTTCCCGCACGCCAATCCGCGAAGCGCTTGTCAGGCTCGCCGGCGAGGGGCTGGTGACGATGCTGCCCAACCGCTCGACCGTGGTGTCGACGATCGACTTCGCCAACCTCAACGCCTTCTTCGATGCGCTGACGCTGATGTATCGCGTCACCACCCGGGCAGCGGCCGAATGCCATACCTCGGCCGACATGGACCGGATCCGCGCCCGGCAGCGGGTCTTCGCGGCTGCCGTCGCCGCCGGCGATGCGCCACGGATGATCGTCTGCAACAGGGACTTCCACGTCGCCATCGCCGAGGCCGGGCGGAACCCCTACTACACGCAGCTTTTCACGCGGCTCCTCGACGAGGGGCGCCGCATCCTGCGGCTTTACTACTATCCCAGTTTCGAGGCCCGCCTGCCGCACCCCTATATCGTCGAGCATGAAGCGATCATCGCCGCGGTCGAGGCGCGCGACCTGGCGCTCTGCGACCGGCTGGCGCGCGACCACGCCGATCAGATCGTGCGTCAGATCCAGGGCATGATCGCACAGGACCGGCGCCAGCACATCGACCTCTGACCCTCGCGGGCGCTTGTCCGCACCGGGGACGTGCCGTCGAAATCTTGTCGACAAATAAAATGCAAAAGCTATGATGCGCCGGAGAGGAATCGCCCCACCCGGCCCACCCGAACCCGGCCCACCCGAGCCCGGCCCACCCGAGAAGGAGACGCCATGAACCCCGCCATCTTTTCCGGCACCATCCCGGCGCTGATGACCCCCTGCAAGCCCGACCGCAGCCCCGACTTCGACAAGCTGGTCGAAAAGGCCCGCGACCTTGTCGGGCTGGGGATGTCGGCGGTGGTCTACTGCGGCTCGATGGGTGACTGGCCGCTTCTGACCGACGCCGAGCGGATGGAAGGGGTGGAGCGGCTGGTGGCCGCGGGCGTGCCGGTGATCGTCGGCACCGGCGCGGTGAACAGCCGCGTGGCGGTGGCCCACGCCGCCCATGCCCAGCGCGTCGGGGCAAAGGGGCTGATGGTGATCCCGCGCGTCCTGTCCCGCGGCACCGTGATTGCCGCGCAGAAGGCGCATTTCAAGGCCATTCTCGCCGCCGCGCCGGACCTGCCGGCGGTGATCTACAATAGCCCCTATTACGGCTTCGCCACCCGCGCCGACCTCTTCTTCGCGCTCAGGGCCGAACACCCGAACCTCGTCGGCTTCAAGGAATTCGGCGGCAACGACGACCTGTCCTATGCCGCCGAGCACATCACCTCGAAGGACGACGCGGTGACGCTGATGATCGGCGTCGATACCGCCGTCTACCACGGCTTCATCAATTGCGGCGCGAAGGGCGCGATCACCGGCATCGGCAACGTCCTGCCGCGCGAGGTGCTGCACCTGACCGAACTGTGCCGGGTCGCGATGACCGGCGACGCCGAGGCGCGGCGACTGGCATACGAGCTTGACAGCGCGATGCAGGTGCTTTCCAAGGTCGATGCCGGGCCGGATCTGGTGCTCTACTTCAAGCACATGATGGTGCTGAAGGGCGACGAGGCCTACCGGCTGCATTTCAACGAGACCGACGCCCTGTCGCCAAGCCAGCGCCGGTTCATCGAACAGCAGGCGGCGCTGTTCGACGCCTGGTATGCCGACTGGTCGACCCAGCCGCATGTGATGAAATACGCCGCCTGAGGCCCCGACGGACGATGGCAGAGGACAGACGCGACGTCATCGTCATCGGGGCCGGGGTCGTTGGCCTTTCCACGGGGCTGACGCTCCGCTCACGCGGGCTCGAGGTGACGGTGATCGACCGCGAAGGCCCCGCCGCCGGCGCCTCGGCCGGCAACGCCGGCGCCTTCGCCTTCACCGACATCCTGCCGCTTGCTTCGCCGCGGATCATCCGGCAGGCGCCGAAATGGCTGCTCGACCCGCTCGGGCCGCTGTCGGTGCCACCGGCCTATGCGCTGAAGATCGCGCCCTGGATGTGGCGGTTCTGGAAGGCGTCCTGGCCCGCCCGGGTGGCGGCCTCCACCCGGGTGCAGACCGCGATGATGCGGCTGTCGCAGACGACGCTCGAACCCTTCCTCGCGCGCGAGGGGCTGATGCCGTTTCTCCGCCGCGACGGCAACCTCCAGGTCTACGAGGGCGAGAGGGAATTCCGCGCCTCGCTGCCCGGGTGGGAGGCGCGCGCGGCCGAGGGCATCGACTTCCGCCATCTCACGGGCGGCGAGATTGCCGAAATCCAGCCCGGCCTCGCCCCGCGCTTCACGCATGCCACCTTCACCCCCGGATGGTGGTCGGTCACCGAGCCGCGCGACTACACGCTGGCGCTGGCCGAGCGGTTCCGGGCGCAGGGCGGCCGGATCGAGGTCGCCGAAGCGCGGGCGCTGGTCCACGGCGGGGTGGAGACCTCTGCCGGGACAATGCGCGCCGCATGGATCGTGCTCGCCGCCGGCGCCGTCTCGCACCGGATCGCGCGGACGGCGGGGGTGCGGATTCCGCTGGAGGCAGAGCGCGGCTACAACACCACGCTGCCCCGGGGCGCCTTCGACCTGCGCACGCAGGTCACCTTCGGCGGCCACGGCTTCGTCGTCACCCGGATCGGCGAGGGCATCCGCGTCGGCGGCGCGGTGGAGCTTGGCGGGCTCGACCTGCCGCCCAACTATGCCCGCGCCGACGCGATGCTGAAGAAGGCCGCGGCCTTCCTGCCGGCGCTGAGGACCACGGGCGGCACGCAATGGATGGGCTTCCGCCCCTCGCTGCCCGACACGCTGCCGGCGATCGGCCCGCTCGCGCCCCGCCCGGATGTGATCTGCGCCTTCGGCCACGGCCATCTGGGCTTGACGCAATCCACCGGCACGGCCGAAATCGTCGCCGACCTGATCTCCGGCCGGACGCCCCCGATCGACATCCGCCCCTTCTCGCCCCACCGCTTCTGACCGAGGTTCCGCATGGCCACCCACACCTTCTCCTGCTTCGACGGCCACACCTGCGGCAACCCGGTGCGCCTCGTCTCCGGCGGCGGCCCGCGGCTGGAGGGCGCCACGATGCTGGAGCGGCGGGCGCATTTCCTGCGCGACTTCGACTGGATCCGCACCGGGCTGATGTATGAGCCGCGCGGCCACGACATGATGTCGGGGTCGATCCTCTATCCGCCGACACGGGGCGACTGCGACGTGGCGGTGCTGTTCATCGAAACCTCGGGCTGCCTGCCGATGTGCGGCCACGGGCTGATCGGCACCGTTACGATGGGGATCGAGAACGGGCTGATTACCCCGCGCGAGCCGGGGCGGCTGTCGGTCGACGCGCCCGCCGGCAGGGTGGACGTGACCTACCGGCAGGAGGGCCGCTTCGTCGAGGAGGTGCGGCTGACCAACGTGCCCGGCTTCCTCTACGCCGAAGGGCTGACGGCCGAGGTCGAGGGGCTGGGCGAGGTCGTGGTGGACGTGGCCTATGGCGGCAACTTCTACGCCATCGTCGAGCCGCAGCGGAATTTCCGCGACATGGCCGACCACACGGCGGGCGAGCTGGTCGGCTGGTCGCCGAAGCTGCGCGCCGCCCTGAACGCGAAATACGACTTCACCCACCCCGAGCATCCGGCGATCAATGGCCTCAGCCACATCCTGTGGACCGGCAAGCCCACGGTCGAGGGCGCCCATGCCCGCAACGCCGTCTTCTACGGCGAGAAGGCCATCGACCGCTCGCCCTGCGGCACCGGCACCTCGGCGCGGATGGCGCAGCTCGCCGCCAAGGGGCGGCTGAAGCCCGGCGACGAGTTCTGGCACGAGTCGATCATCGGTTCGATCTTCAAGGGCCGGGTCGAGGCGGCGGTGGAGGTCGCGGGCCGGCCCGCCATCATCCCCTCGATCGGCGGCTGGGCGCGGCAGACCGGGATCAACACCATCTTCATCGACGACCGCGACCCCTACGCCCACGGCTTCGTCGTGAAGTGACCGGCGCGGCGCAAAGCATCCTCGGCGGGGCGGCCAAAGGCCCAGTCCTTTCCACGCGGGAACCGCTCAGCTTCTGGGGCGGGGTCGACCCCGCCACGGGGCGCATCATCGACGTGCACCATCCGCTGCGCGGGCGCGGCATCAGCGGGACGGTGCTGATGATGCCCTCCAGCCGCGGCTCCTGCACCGGCTCGGGGGTGCTGCTGGATATGGCGCTCACCGGCCGCGCCCCCGCCGCGCTGGTGTTCGCCGAACCCGAGGACGTGGTGACGCTGGGCGCGCTGGTCACGGCGGAGATGTTCGGCAAGGCGCTGCCGGTCCTGCGCCTGCCGCCCGACGCCTGGGCGCGGCTGGCGCAGGCGGAAAGCGCCCGCATCACCGGAACCGCCATCGAGGCGCCGGGGCTGACGATCCCGGTCACGCCGCCCACGACCGCCGCGCTCGACCTGACCCCGCAGGATCGCGCCCTGCTCGATGGCGCCGAAGGCCCGGCGGCGCAGCAGGCGATGCGCATCCTCTGCGCGATGGCCGCCAATCAGGGCGCCACGCGGCTGACCGACGTCACGCAGGGCCATATCGACGGCTGCATCTACGCCAGCCCCGCCAACCTGACCTTCGCCGAGACGATGGCGGAGATGGGCGCGCGGGTGCGCATCCCGACCACGATGAACGCGATCTCGGTCGACCGCGCCAACTGGCGGGCGCAGGGTGTGCCGCCATCGTTCGGCGGGCCCGCGCAAAGGCTCGCCGACGCCTATGTCCGGATGGGCTGCCGGCCGACCTTCACCTGCGCGCCCTACCTGCTCGACACCGCGCCGGTGCAGGGCGAGGCGATCGCCTGGGCCGAGTCCAACGCGGTGATCTATGCCAACAGCGTGCTCGGCGCCCGCACCGCCAAGCACCCGGATTTCCTCGACCTCTGCATCGCGCTGACCGGCCGCGCGCCGCTGTCGGGCGTCTACCTGGACGAGAACCGGCAGGCCCGGCGCACCCTCGACGTGGACCTGCCCAGGGGGATCGACGATGCCTTCTGGCCTCTGGTCGGCTGGCTCGCCGGCAGGGCCAGCCCCGACCGCATCCCGCTCCTGCGCGGGCTTGCTGCCGCCAAGCCCGCGCCGGAAGACCTCAAGGCCCTCTGCGCCGCCTTCGGCACCACGTCCGCCGCGCCGATGCTGCATGTCGAAGGGGTGACGCCAGAGGCCGGCCGGATCGCGCCCGGCGCCGACCGTGCCGCGATCACCCGCGAGGACATGATCGCCGGCTGGCGGGAGCTGAACGGCGGCCCCGAAGGCGTGGACCTCGTCGCCATCGGCAGCCCCCATGCCTCAATGCAGGAATGCCGCGCGCTGGCCGATGCCCTTGCCGGGCGCAAGGTCGCCGCCGCCACCATCGTCACCGCCGGACGGCAGGTGATCGAGGAGGCGCGCGCCGAGGGCACGCTGCAACGTCTGGAAGCCTCGGGTGTGCAGGTGCTGCCCGATCTCTGCTGGTGCTCGATCTCGGAACCGGTCTTTCCGCCCGACGCCCGGACGGTGATGACCAACTCCGGCAAGTATGCCCATTACGGCCCCGGCCTTTCCGGCCGCGCCCTCCGCTTCGGCAGCCTTGCCGCCTGCGCCGAAGCCGCGGTTAGCGGTCATGCCTCTTGCACCCTGCCGGGCTGGCTCGACTGACGGCCGCCCTATTCCGGATCGGTGCGGAAGATCAGCCGCTCGTCGCAGGGCGCGACGCGCAGGATGTTCGTCGTGCCCTTGACGTTGAAGGGCACGCCCGCTGTGACGACGATCTGGTCCTTCTCGGTGGCGAAGCCGTATTCGCGCGCCGCCCGCGCGGCGTTGACGACGGCCATCTTGAAGCGGTCGACCGGCTCTGTCGTCTGCACGCAGTGCACCCCCCAGGTCAGGCAGAGCCGCCGCACCGTGGGCAGCAGCGGGCTGAGCGCGATGATCGGCACCGAGGGGCGTTCGCGGGCCACGAGGCTCGCGGTCGTGCCCGACTGGGTGAAGCAGCAGATCGCGTGAATATCGGTCGCCTCGGCGATCTCGCGCGCGGCGGCGACGATGCCGTCGGCCACGGTCGTGCGGTTCACCCGGCGCGAGGCCTCGATCACCTCGCGGTAGGTCGGGTCGCTTTCCACCGATTTCGCCACGTTGTCCATCGTTTCGACCGCCTCCACCGGATACTGGCCGGCCGCCGATTCCGCCGACAGCATCACCGCGTCGGCGCCCTCGTAGATCGCGGTCGCCACGTCGGAGACCTCGGCCCGCGTCGGCATCGGGCTTTCGATCATGCTTTCCAGCATCTGCGTCGCCACGATCACGGGCTTGGCCGCGGTGCGCGCGGCGCGCACGAGGCGCTTCTGGATCGGCGGCACGGAGTGCACCGGCAGTTCCACCCCGAGATCGCCGCGCGCCACCATGATCCCGTCCGAAGCGGCGAGAATCTCGGGATATGCCCTGACCGCCGCGGGCTTTTCGATCTTCGAGAGGATCGCGGCGCGCCCCTTCGCCAGGTCCCGCGCCTCGCGCACGTCCTCCACCCGCTGGACGAAGGAGAGCGCCAGCCAGTCCACCCCAAGCTCGCAGGCGAATTCCAGATCGGCGCGATCCTTCTCCGACAGCGCGGCGAGCGGCAGCACCACGTCGGGCACGTTCACCCCCTTGCGGTTGGAGATCGTGCCACCGGCCGTCACCGTGCAATCGGCGAAATCGCGGCCGCAGGCGTCGACGGTCAGGCGGATCTTGCCGTCGTTGACCAGAAGCCGCGCGCCGGGTTCGAGCACCGCGAAAATCTCCGGATGCGGCAGGCAGACCCGCCGCCCGTCGCCCTCGGCCGGGTCGAGGTCGAAGCGGAAGCGGTCGCCTTCGGTCAGATCGTGGGCACCGGCAACGAAGGTTCCGACCCTGAGCTTCGGCCCCTGGAGGTCGGCGAGGATCGCGACGGGGCGGTTCACATCCCGTTCCACCTGGCGGACCAGGGCATGGCGCGCGGCCTGTTCGGCATGGCTGCCGTGGCTCATGTTCAGCCGGAACACATCCGCCCCCGCCTCGAACAGGGCGCGGATCGTCTGGTAGTCGTTCGACGACGGGCCAAGCGTGGCGACAATCTTCACGTTGCGCAGCCGTCTCATCCGTAGGTTCCTTCGTGTTTGCGCTAACGCAGCTCTCGCATGCTCTATGGCCGAAAACCACGACTGCGGCAACTGGCGCTTTCATTGTTCCCGGTCTAAACCATCTTTCGTTTCCGAACGACGAAAACCGCAATGACGACAGAGCCATTTCACATTCTCGGCGCCGGCCGGCCGTCGCGCTGGCTGGTCACCTGCGACCATGCCACCAACCGCGTGCCGGACTGCATCGGCGGCGGCAGCCTCGGCATCGCATCCGCCGACATGGAACGCCACATCGCCTACGACATCGGTGCGGCGGGGGTGACGCGGCATCTGGCCGAACGGCTCGACGCGCCGGCGATCCTCAGCGATTTCTCGCGCCTCGTGATCGACCCCAACCGGGGCGAGGATGATCCGACCCTGGTGATGAAGCTCTACGACGGCACGATCATCCCGATGAACCGCCATGTCGACGCGGCCGAGGTCGAGCGCCGGCTCGCCGCCTTCCACCGCCCCTATCACGACGCGCTGGAACGCCTCGCGGCGCGGCGCGGCGACACGGTGATCTGCGCCATCCACAGCTTCCCCCCGCGGCTTTCCGGCCGCGCCGACCGGCCCTGGCAGGTGGGCGTGCTCTATTCGCATCTCGACCCGCGGCTTGCGCTCTGCCTGCTCGACCGGCTCCGGGCGGAGCCCGACCTCTGCGTCGGCGAGAACGAGCCCTACGGCGGCCACCTCGAAGGCGATGCGATCGACCGGCACGCGCTGCGGCAGGGCCGCCCCAACGTGCTGGTCGAGATCCGTCATGACCTGATCCGCGGCGAGGACGGCCAGATCGCCTGGGCCGACCGGCTGGCGCCGATCCTTCAGGCAGCACTTGCCGAGTCCGGCCTCTGAGCGCGTCAGCGCGTCGGCCAGAACCGTCCGGCGGGCGAGAGGGTGAATATCTCGCAGCCGTCCGCGGTAACACCCACCGAATGCTCGAACTGTGCCGACAGCGACTTGTCGCGGGTGACCGCCGTCCAGTCGTCGGCCAGGACCTTGGTCTCCGGCCGGCCGAGGTTCACCATCGGCTCGATGGTGAAGAACATGCCTTCCTCGAGCTTCGGCCCGGTGCCGGGGCGGCCGTAGTGCAGCACGTTCGGAGGCGCGTGGAACACCCGGCCGAGTCCGTGGCCGCAGAAGTCGCGCACCACGCTCATCCGCTGCGCCTCCACATAGGACTGGATCGCCTGGCCGATGTCGCCGAAGGTCCGGCCCGGCTTCACCGCCTCGATCCCCAGCATCAGCGCGTCATGGGTGACCTGGATCAGCCGCTCCGCCTTCCGCGGCAGGGTACCGGCGACATACATCCGGCTGGTGTCGCCATACCAGCCATCGAGGATCACGGTGACGTCGATGTTCAGGATGTCGCCGTCCTTCAGCACCTTCGGTCCCGGGATACCGTGACAGACGACATGGTTCACGGAAATGCAGGAGGCATGCTGATAGCCGCGATAGCCGATGGTGGCGGATTTCGCCCCGGCGGCGTTCACCCGGTCCTCGATGAAGGTGTCGAGCGCTTCGGTCGCCACGCCGGGCTCCACCAGGGCCCCGACCTCGTCGAGAATCCGCGCCGCGAGCTGGCCGGCCGCAAGCATGCCCGCGAAATCGCCGGGCTCGTGAATCCTGATTCCGTCCTTCGTCAGACGGCCGCGCGGATCGTCCACCGGCCCCTCCTTCGGCTGCATTCAGCGCCTAGATAGTCAAGCAAGCCCGCTTTGGCCAGCCCGGGTTGGCGAGTCCGGGTCTTTCGCGGACGGCGGCCCTTGCCTATAGCTTGGCGGAAAAGAGGTGAGCCATGCCAAACCCGACCGCCGCGATCCTGATCATCGGGGACGAGATCCTGTCCGGCCGCACCCGCGACGCGAACATGCACTACCTTGCCGGGGAACTGGGCCGCATCGGCATCGACCTGAAGGAGGTGCGTGTGGTCGCCGACGAGACGGCGGCGATCGTGGCGGCGGTGAACGCGCTGCGCGCCGGTTACACCCATGTCTTCACCTCGGGCGGCATCGGCCCGACGCATGACGACATCACGGCGGACGCGGTGGCCGCGGCCTTCGGCATGGCGCTTCACGTCCGCGACGATGCCCGCGCCATCCTTGCCGCGCACTACGACCGCGCCGGGCTGGAGTTCAACGCCGCCCGCCAGCGCATGGCCCGCATCCCCGAGGGCGCCCTGCTGATCGACAACCCGATCTCGATCGCGCCGGGCTTCAGCCTTGAAAACGTGCATGTCATGGCCGGGGTGCCCGACATCTTCAAGGCGATGGTCGCTTCGCTCCTGCCCCGGCTGACCGGTGGCAAGCCGGTTCTCAGCCAGACGCTGCGCGTGGACCGGGGCGAAGGCATGATCGCCGAGCCGCTCGGGGCGCTGGCGGCCGAGTTCGGCGATCTCAGCTTCGGCTCCTACCCGTTCATCCAGAACGGCGCCTACGGCACGAACATCGTCGTGCGCGGCACCGACGCGGCCCGGATCGACGCCGCGATCGGCCGGCTGGCGGCGCTCTTCCCCGGTGACGGGGCGTGACCGGCTTCCTTGCCGCGACCGAGGCGACGTGGCCTGCCGCCGCCCGGCACAAGGCCGGAGCCTTCATCGTGCCCGAGGGCAAAGGCGGCGGGCAGCGCGTCTCGGCCGCGACCGCCACCGGCCCCTGGACGGAAGACGACATCGACGCGGCCGAACGGATGCAGGCGAGCCTCGGCCAGCGGCCGCTCTTCCTGATCCGGCAGGGCGAGGATGCGCTCGACGCGGCGCTGGCCGCGCGCGGCTACCGGGTGAAGGACCCGGTGAACGTCTACGACTGCGCCATCGCCGCGTTGACGGCGGAACCCGCCAACCCGATGGCCGGCTTCGTGGTCTGGCCGCCCCTGGCGATCATGCGCGATCTCTGGGCCGAAGGCGGCATCGGGCCGGAACGGATCGCGGTGATGGAGCGGGCGGGCACCCCCAAGACCGCCATCCTCGGCCGCGTCAGTGACCGCGCCGCGGGCGTGGCCTTCGTCGCGATTTCCGGCGAAACGGCCATGCTGCACGCGCTCCACATCGCGCCGGGTTTGCGTCGGCAAGGATCCGCCGTCAAGATCATGCGGACCGCCGCCCATTGGGCCCAAGATCATGGCGCAAAACGGTTTTCCGTGCTGGTGACCGAAGCCAATACCGCCGCCAACGCTCTCTATGCTTCCCTCGCGATGGAGATTGTGGGACAGTATCACTACCGCTCAAAATAACCCCCAAGAGGCAAGCGGAGCAGTGAAGGACGAAGGCCAAAGCCCCACGGCGCTTGATCTTCCGATGGTCAGGCCGCTTCCGGACGCGACCCGGAAGTATTTCGACATCTGCACCGAAAAGCTCGGGCTGGTGCCGAACGTGCTCAGGGCCTATGCCTTCGACATTGACAAGCTCAACGCCTTCGCCGCGATCTACAACAACCTGATGCTGGCGCCGAGCGGGCTTTCCAAGCTTGAACGCGAGATGATCGCGGTCGCGGTCTCCTCGCTCAACCGCTGCTGGTATTGTCAGGTCGCCCACGGCGCGGCGGTCCGCGAGTTGTCGGGCGACCCGACACTCGGCGAGGCGCTGGTGATGAACTGGCGGGTGGCGGCGCTGACGCCGAGGCAGCGGGCGATGCTGGAGTTCGCGGAGAAGCTCACCCTCGCCTCCGCAAAGGTCGAGGAAGCCGACCGCCAGGCGCTGCGCGGCGCTGGGTTCACCGACCACGACATCTGGGACATCGCCTCGGTCACCGGCTTTTTCAACATGACCAACCGCATCGCCTCGGCCACGGCGATGGAGCCCAATCCCGAATACCACGGGACGCACCGATGAGGGTCTTCGCGTTTGCCCTTCTGATCCTTGCCTCGGCCGCCCAGGCGGCGCCCACCCTCTCGCTGCCGCCCTCGGCGATGCGCACGGCAGAGGACCAGAGCGCGATGGGCAGCTATGCCCTGCCGGTCGGTCCGTGGAAGGCCGGAAAGGTCGAGTCTCTCCGCACCGAGGGCGAGGTCACCCAGACC
This sequence comes from Albidovulum sp., assembly GCA_030837825.1. GTDB lineage: Bacteria > Pseudomonadota > Alphaproteobacteria > Rhodobacterales > Rhodobacteraceae > Albidovulum. Next base: position 31,496 of record JAUQYB010000096.1, on the reverse strand, counting down.
GCCTGGCGCATCCGCGACGGCAGCGTCACCACGATGGGGCTTCTTGCCACGCTGCGCGACCAGCTTGGCCGCGAAGGCTTCGAGATCCTCTTCGAATGCGCCGCCGACGAATGCGGCGGCTTCGACTTCCGCTTCGCCACGCCCGTCCTGCCCGAGCCGGAGATGCACGTCGACCTCGGCGATTTCCGCTTCCTGTCGGCCCGGCGGGAAACCGGCGACGCGCCGGACTATGTGAGCCTTCTGGTCAGCAAATCCACCGACAGCGGCTATGTGCAGATGACGCGGGTCGGTGCGGCGCTGGTGCAGCCCCTTCCGATCGCCGCTGCCGAGTTCAGCCCGCAGGAAAGCGCGCCCTCGTCCGACTCGCTGGCCGATCAGCTCGTCGCCAACGGCAAGGTCGTGCTGGGCGACCTGCGCTTTGCCACCGGCTCGACCGAGCTTGGAGGAGAGGACTTCCCTTCGCTCGATGCGCTGGCGGACTTCCTGAGCGCACATCCCGACAAGGCCATCGCCCTCGTCGGGCATACCGATGCCGAGGGCCCTCTGGCCGCCAACGTCGCGGTGTCGCGCAAGCGCGCGCAGTCGGTGGTGGATCGGCTGGTGTCGCTGCACGGGGTGAACCCGGCGCAGCTGACGGCGGACGGGGTGGGATACCTGAGCCCGCTGGCCTCGAACCTCACGCCCGAAGGGCGGAGCCAGAACAGAAGGGTCGAGGCGATGATCACCTCGACCCGCTGAAATCTTCCGTTACCTTACCCCGAAACCGCGGCCCTACCAGGCGTCCGGCCCCTTGTCGGCGAAGGCCTGCGCGAGGAAGTCGATGAACGCGCGGACCTTGGGCTGGGTGAACCGGCCCGGTGGATAGACCGCGTAGATGCCCAGCGTCTCGACCGGCAGATCGGGGATCGCGTCGACCACCAGACCCTGCTTCATCGCCTCGGCATAGAGGAACGAAGGCAGGTAGGCGATGCCGAGGCCCGAGATGGCGGCGTTGAGAAGCGACTGGCCGTCGTTCACCGTCAGCCAGCCGGCGGTGCGCACCTGCCGCTTTTCGCCCGAGGGCGCGGTGATCTTCCAGACGTTCCCGGACGCCTGGTTGGAATAGTGCAGAAGCTTGTGCTCGTTCAGGTCGTCGATCTTCGCGGGGCGGCCGTATTTGTCGAAGTAGGACGGCGAGCCTACCATGCGCTTGACGGTTTCGGTCAGCTTGCGGGCGCGGAGCGTCGAATCTTCCAGTTCACCCACACGGATCGCCATGTCGAAGCCTTCCGAGATCAGCTCCACATAGCGGTTGTTCAGGACCATGTTGACGGTGATGTCGGGGTATTCCAGCAGGAAGTCACCGAGGATCGGCGACAGGAGGTTGACCCCGAAATCGGTCGCGACCGAAATGCGCAGGAGCCCGGAGGGCGCCGACTGCATCGAGGTCACCAGCGCATCGGCCTCGCCGGCGTCGTTCAGCACCCGCCGCGCCCGGTCGTAGTAGGCCAGGCCGATCTCGGTCGGCGACACCCGGCGCGTGGTGCGATTCAGAAGCCGCGCCCCCAGACGCGCTTCCAGAGAAGAGACATGTTTCGAGACGGCGGATTTCGAAATCCCCATCTTCTTCGCGGCATCCGTAAACCCCCCCTGGTCTACGACGGTGGCAAAAGCCTCCATTTCCGTCAGTCGGTCCATTGTGCACCCGTCAAATACATTGCCCGCCGCTGACGGGTATCGCGGGCAATTCAGGCAATATTGCGGAGGTTGGCGGACAACACTTGGGTATTGTCGGGAACCAAAGTGGCAAGAATCCGCCGATCCGTTTACGGAATGCAACAGAGTGCGGTCAAAGCCGTGCCGCAAGTCGCGTTCCCTGGTCGATCGCCCGCTTCGCGTCGAGTTCTGACGCTACATCTGCGCCACCGATCACATGGACGACACATCCCCTTGCGGTCAACTCATCGGCCAGTCCGCGTTCACTTTCCTGCCCGGCGCAAAGGACGATGGTCTCGGCGGCGATCAGGCGCGGCTCCGTCCGATCCGGTCCGGTCGAGACGCGGAGGCCGTCCGGCTCCACAGCCTCGTAGTTCACGCCACCGATCATCTGCACCCCCTTCGCCTGCAAGGCCGCGCGGTGGATCCAGCCGGTGGTCTTGCCGAGTTTCCGGCCGGGCTTCTCCGGCTTGCGCTGCAGAAGCGTGACGGCGCGCGCGGGCGCCTCGGGCTTCGGCTCGGCGAGGCCGCCGCGCGCGGCGGCGGGATCGGTGACGCCCCATTCGGCGAGCCATTCCCCGAGGTGCAGCGTCGGGCTTTCACCGGCCTGCGCCAGGTATTCGGCGACGTCGAAGCCGATCCCCCCCGCGCCGACGATCACCGCGCGGGCACCGACCGGCGCGCCGGTCAGCACCTCGATGTAACTGAGCACGTTCGGCGCCGCCTGACCCGGTATGCCCGGATCGCGGGGGCGCACGCCGGTGGCCACGACCACCTCGTCGAACCCCGCGAGCATGTCGGCGGTGGCCTCGGTGGCGAGGCGGAGCGTGATGCCGCTTTTCGCCACCATCGTCGCGAACCACGCGACGAGGCCGTGGAATTCCTCCTTCCCCGGCACCTGCCGGGCGAGGTTCAACTGGCCGCCGATCTTCGGGGCGCGGTCGAACAGTGTGACCGCATGCCCGCGCGCATCGAGCGCCAGCGCCGCCGACAGCCCCGCCGGCCCTGCGCCGACCACGGCGACCCGTTTCGGCAGGTCCGCAGGCTCCAGCACAAGCTCGGTTTCGTGGCAGGCCCGCGGGTTGACGAGGCAGGTGGAGATTTTCCCCGCGAAGGTGTGGTCGAGGCAGGCCTGGTTGCAGGCGATGCAGGGGGCGATCTCCTCCGCCCGCCCCTCGGCGGCCTTGCGCACGAAATCCGGGTCGGCCAGGAACGGCCGCGCCATCGACACCATGTCGGCGCAGCCTTCGGCCAGCACCGCCTCGGCCACCTCGGGCGTGTTGATCCGGTTCGAGGTGACGAGGGGGATCGAAACCTCCCCCATCAGCTTCCTCGTCACCCAGGCAAAGGCGCGGCGCGGCACCGAGGTGGCGATGGTCGGCACCCGCGCCTCGTGCCAGCCGATGCCGGTGTTGAGGATCGAGGCGCCGGCCGCCTCCACTGCCTTGGCAAGCGCCACCACCTCGTTCCAGCTTTGCCCCTCGGGCACGAGATCGAGAAGCGAGATGCGGTAGATCAGGATGAAGTCGGCCCCGACCGCCTCGCGCACGCGGGCCACGACCTCGAGCGGCAGGCGCATCCGGTTTTCAAGGCTGCCGCCCCAGCGGTCGGTCCGCCGGTTGGTGCGGGTGACGAGGAATTCGTTGAGGAGGTAGCCTTCCGACCCCATCACCTCCACGCCGTCGTATCCCGCCTCGCGCGCCCGCGCCGCGGCGGTGGCGATGTCGGCGATCTGCTTGCCGATCCCCGCCTCGTCGAGTTCCCGCGGCGGGAAGGGCGAGATCGGCGACTTGATCGCCGAGGGCGCGACGCAGTCGGCCCCGTAGGCATAGCGCCCGGCGTGGAGAATCTGCATGGCGATACGACCGCCGTTGTCATGAACCCGTTCGGTCACCACCCGGTGGTTGGCGATGTCGGCGGGCGTGAACAGCCCCGATGCGCCCGGAAACACCCCGCCCTCGCGGTTCGGCGCCATGCCCCCCGTCACCATCAGCGCGACACCGCCGCGCGCGCGCGCGGCGTAGAACGCCGCCACCCGGTTCCAGTCGCGCGTCTCTTCAAGGTTGGTGTGCATGGAGCCCATGAGAACCCGGTTGGGCAGGACCACATGGCCAAGGTCCAGGGGCGCGAAGAGATGCGGGTAATGCGACATGGAAACCCTCCTTGCGCGGCGACGATGCCAAAGCCTCGGGCGCCGGTCACCCCGGACGCTGCGTCACGGGGTCAAGTGCCGCCGGTTTCGACGCAATGGCGGCGGAACGCCTTCTTCAGCATGTCAAGTTCGGCCCGCAGCAGGTCGATCTCGGCACGGAGGTCGGCTTCGAGGGGGGCACCGGCGACGATGCTGAAATGGCCAAGCGTCGCGCCCGTCCCGGCTTCGCGCACGACGAAGGTCTGCACCCCGTCCGACAGCAGCGCGGCCGGAATCGCGACCGAAACCGTCCACCGCCCGGCTGCGGCGGCCGGGCCGGTCTCGACCCCGTCCAGCCGCGTCTCCTGGTGCCAGACCTCGATGGCTGGCGCCTCGCCCCCCGGGGAGGTGACAACCTCCGCCAGCCAGCGCCCGGCGCTGATCCGCGCAACCTCGAGCCGTGGTGCGCTCATCCCCGTCCCCTCACAACGCGGCCCGCGGGCGGCGGCTCATCGTCAGGTCGCGGATCAGGATCTGGTTCATCTCCGGCCCCTCGAAGATCAGGTCAAGCCAGGCGCCTTCGACGCGTCTTTCGTTGATCCGCGCATAGGCAAGGTCGAATTCCACCGTCGCCTCGCCGGCGCCCCGCGGCAGTTCGCGGACAAGCTGTTCGGTGTTCGGCCCGTGCCGCACGTTGAGCCGCGCGAAGATCTCGATCGGCCGCTCGGTGTCCAGCGTCACGTCCAGGCGGACGACATGGTCCGAGGTCAGCCCCTGAAGGCCCGCTTCCGGCAGGTCGAGCACCAGCGAAAGGAATGATCCGTCGAAGCGGAAGACATCCATCCTGACCCCAAAGGGGGCGAGGTCGGTCTCGCGCGTGTTGCGGACCTGGCGCAGCGTCAGCTCGCTTTCGCCGCAGTCGTGGAACAGCTTGGCCTCGGACCCGAAGGTCGCGCGGGTCTCGGCGGCGGCGAGGCCCGGGGGCGAGATCGGGCCCGACCAGAGCTCGGGCCGCCAGGTCCAGTCGGCGAAAAGCGGTCTGGGGATTGCGGCCGCCTCGCCACCGCGGGCCAGTCGCCCCTCGGCCAGATGCAGCGCGCGGTCGATCTGCCGGCGGAGCTGGCGGCCCCGGGTGCGAAGCCCGCGCAACGACTCGGTGTCGGCCACGCCCACGCGGTCGGCAAGGACCTGCCAGCGGGCGAGCGTCCGGCGAAACAGGAACCGGTCAAGGTAGGTGTCGAATCTTTCAGCCATCCCGCGCCGCCAGGCCATTTGACCGGATCATGGAAACGATAATTCGTTATCGTTTCCTTTCCGCCCGCGCGCAAGCCGCTGCCTCGGGCTCAGCCCGCCGCGGCCGGGCCGGCGTTCGCCGCACGCATCCGTGAAACGAACGCATCGAGGATCTGGCGTTTCTCGGCCGATGTCAGGGGCCGGTCGGCAAGGCTCATGACCGACAGCGTGACGAGATGGCCGCGTGCAAGCAGGATCGCGCGCCAGTAGTCGGGCTCGACCGCCTTCCCCTGCCCTGCGGCAGCATCGGTCACGCTCAGGTAAAGAACCCCGTCGCGCGAGGACACCGCGCCCACCCGCACCGTCGCCGCCTTGCCGGCCCGGCTCAGCGCCGCCCGCCCGGGGTCGGAGCCGAAGAACCGTGCCATCGCCGGGAACGAGGCGACGAAGGCAGCTTCGTCGGCCGCACCGGGCGCGACCGATGCGGTCAGCACCGCGGGCTTGCCCGGCTGGCCCGCCGCGGCGGAACCCGAGAGCGCCGCGCAGGTGCCGAAAAGCACGAAGGCGCCGTCGCCGCCGTCGCGGGCCGCCGTGCGGTCGACGCAGTAGCCGGCCGGCCCGGTGGCCACCACCGCACCGCCGGCAACCGCGATCGCCCTGGGCGCCGAGCCGGTGGGCACCATCCCCTCGACGCAGGCCGAAAGCGTCAGCGCAACGAGAAGGGCGGCCCCCTTACTGGTCCATGTAGACATGCAGCTCCGCCCCGGCGCCGGGATGGGTCACCGCCCCCTTGCGGGCGCCGCCGACGAGGCGCGCGTATTTCCACAGCGCGCCCGAGGCATACTGGGTGGGCCGCGGCCCCTTCCATGCGGCCTTGCGCGCGGCCAGCTCCTCGTCCGTCAGCGCCACCGACAATTCGCCGGTGATGGCGTTGAGCGTGATCCTGTCGCCGTCGCGCAGAAGCGCGATCGGCCCGCCGTGCGCGGCCTCGGGGCCGACATGGCCGACGCAGAAGCCCCGTGTCGCGCCGGAGAAGCGGCCGTCGGTGATCAGCGCCACCTTCTTGCCCATGCCCTGACCCGAAAGCGCGGCGGTGGTCGCCAGCATCTCGCGCATCCCCGGTCCGCCCGCCGGGCCCTCGTTGCGGATGACGAGGACCTCGCCTTCCCTGTAGGCGCGCGCCTTGACCGCCTCGAACGCGTCTTCCTCGCATTCGAAGACGCGCGCCGGGCCGGTGAAGACCTGTTCCTCGGGCTTCATGCCGGCGACCTTCACGATGGCCCCGTCGGGCGCCAGGTTGCCCTTCAGCCCGACGACCCCGCCCGTCGGCGTGATCGGCGTCGCGGCGGGGTAGATCACCCGTCCGTCGGCCTCACGCGTGATCAGGTCAAGCTCCTCGCCCATCGTGCGGCCGGAGGCGGTGACGCAGTCCTCGTGGATCAGGCCGATCTTGCGAAGCTCCTTCATCACCACAGGCACCCCGCCCGCCTCGTAGAGGTCCTTGGCGACATAGGCGCCGCCGGGCTTCAGGTCGACGAAATAGGGCGTGTCGTGGAAGATGTCGGTGACGTCGAAAAGGTCGAAGTCTAGTCCCGCCTCGTGGGCGATGGCGGGCAGGTGAAGGCCCGCGTTGGTCGACCCGCCGGTGCAGGCGACGACGCGCGCGGCATTCTCCAGCGCCTTCAGAGTCACCACGTCGCGGGCGCGGATGTTCTTCTCGATCAGCGTCATCACCGCCTCGCCCGAGGCCATGCCGTATTCGTCGCGGCTCTCGTAGGGCGCCGGCGCGCCGGAGGAGTTGAGGAGCGCCAGTCCGATCGCCTCGCTGACGCAGGCCATCGTGTTGGCGGTGAACTGGCCGCCGCAGGCCCCCGCGCTCGGGCAGGCCACACGCTCCAGGACCGCCAACTCGGCGTCCGAATAGTTGCCCGCCTGGTGCTTGCCGACCGCCTCGAACACGTCCTGCACCGTCACGTCCTGGCCGTTGAGCCGCCCCGGCAGGATCGAGCCGCCGTAGATGAAGACCGAAGGTACGTTGAGCCGCACCATCGCCATCATCATCCCCGGCAGCGACTTGTCGCAGCCGGCAAGGCCGACGATCGCGTCGTAGCAGTGCCCGCGCATCGTCAGCTCCACCGTGTCGGCGATCGCGTCGCGCGAGGCAAGCGAGGAGCGCATCCCCTCATGCCCCATCGCGATCCCGTCGGTGACGGTGATCGTGGTAAACTCGCGCGGTGTGCCGCCACCGACCTTGACACCCTGCTTGACCGCCTGCGCCTGCCGGTTGAGCGCGATGTTGCAGGGGGCGGCCTCGTTCCAGCAGGTCGCCACGCCGACCCAGGGCTGGTGGATCTCCTCCTCGGAGATTCCCATCGCGTAGAAATAGGACCGGTGCGGCGCGCGGGCCGGGCCTTCGGTCACATGGCGGCTGGGCAGTTTCGACTTGTCGAAATGGCGGTTCTTCATGGGCGTGCCTCGCGTCAACCGGTTTGCCCTGCAATAGGCGAGGGCCGCGCGGGACACAAGCAGCGCCGCCGCGCCACGCCGCCGATTTCGACCGATTGCCGAGAGCGCCCGGCGCGGCTAGCCTCCGGCCCCAGGATGAAAGCACCCGGGTTCCCCGCCTACCTGCCCCACAGGGCCTTCGTCGCCCCGGCGCGCCGGACGGCCGAGGTCTGGCGGCTGTTCGCCGGCGGCGCGGTGATCGTGGCCACCTACATGGCACTTTTCGTCCTTCTCGGTGCCTGGCTCGTGCACAGCTACGGCCAACTCATCGCCGCCGCGCTCTTGCAGCGGATCGCCCGCGGCGACACGCCGGGGGTGATGATCCTCCTGCTGTGGACCTTTGCGGGACTTGCCGCGGGGCCTATTGTCGCCGTGCGCCTCGTCCATCGCCGCGCCGCCGGAACGCTCTTCGGCCCCTCCGCCCGCAAGGCCATCGCCGATTTCCGCACCGTCGCCCTGCCGCTCACGGCTCTCTACGCAGCACTCCTGCCGTTCACGCTCGGGGGCGATGACATCCGCCCCGGACTGACGCTTGGCGCCTTCCTCGGCTACCTGCCCTTCGCACTTCCCGGCCTCCTGATCCAGACCGGCGCCGAGGAACTGGTCTTCCGTGGCTATCTCCAGCAGCAGATCGCGGCCCGCTTCGATCATCCGGCGATCTGGATGGGCCTCCCCTCGGCGCTGTTCGCCTGGGGCCACTACCTGCCCGGCGACTATGGCCCGAACGCCTGGATGGTCGCGCTCTGGGCCGGGGTCTTCGGACTTCTGGCCGCAGACCTCACCGCCCGGACCGGATCGCTCGGCGCCGCGCTGGGCTTTCACTTCGCCAACAACGTCGCGGCGCTTCTTCTCGTGGGCATCGAGCATGACCTCGACGGGCTCGCGCTCTGGTCGGTGTCGGTCGATCTTTCCGATCCCGGCGTCATCGGCCCGGCGCTCTCGGTCGATTTCGCCACGATGCTCACCTCCTGGCTCCTCGCCCGCGTGGTGCTCCGCGTTTGATTGCATTTCGCACCTTTCGGGCTTATTTCAGGGCCGACCCGCCGCAGCCACCGCACCGATGCGCGTGTGCCGCGCGCGGCCCGACAGAAGGCAGCAGGGATGAACTGGATCACCAACTACGTCCGGCCGACGATCAATTCGCTGTTTTCGCGGCGCGAGGTCCCGGATAACCTCTGGACCAAATGCCCCGAGTGCGGGACGATGCTCTTTCACCGCGAACTGGCCGATAACCTCCAGGTCTGCACCAACTGCGACCATCACCTTGCCATCGGCCCGCGCGACCGGTTCGCGGCACTCTTCGACGGCGGCCTCTTCACCGAGGTGAAGGTGCCCGAGCCGATTGCCGACCCGCTGCATTTCCGTGACCAGAAGAAATACCCTGACCGCCTCAAGGCGGCGCAGAAAGCCACCGGCGAGAAGGAGGCGATGCTGGTCGCCGAGGGCGAGGTGAACCGCACGCCCATCGTCGCCGCGGCGCAGGACTTTGCCTTCATGGGCGGGTCGATGTCGATGTATGTCGGCAACGCCGTGATCGCCGGCGCCGAACGCGCGGTGAAGCTGAAGCGGCCCTTCGTGCTCTTCTCGGCCGCGGGCGGGGCGCGGATGCAGGAAGGCATCCTCGGGCTGATGCAGATGCCGCGCACCACGATCGCGGTCGAGATGCTGAAGGAGGCACGGCTTCCCTACGTCGTCGTCCTCACCCATCCGACCACCGGCGGGGTGACCGCCTCCTACGCGATGCTGGGCGACGTGCAATTGGCCGAGCCCAACGCGCTGATCGGATTCGCCGGCGCCCGCGTCATCGAGCAGACGATCCGCGAGAAGCTGCCCGAGGGCTTCCAGCGGTCGGAATATCTTCTCGACCACGGGATGCTCGACCGGGTGACCCACCGCAAGGCGCTGAAGGATGAACTGACCACCATCCTCCGGATGCTCACCCGGCAGGGCCCCGCGGTGAAGGGCGACCTGCCGAAGCCCGAGGCCGCGAAGGCCGAGGCGAAGTAACCCCCATCTCCACCACCGGACGCCGGGGCCGCTGCGCCCTGCCGCGAGCGCCAGGAGGCCAGCATGTCAGAGGGGTCGGACCTGATCCTCCAGCGGATGATGGCGCTGCATCCGAAGATCATCGACCTCACGCTCGACCGCGTCCACCGGCTGCTGGCGGCACTCGGACATCCCGAACGCGCCCTGCCGCCGGTGATCCACATCGCCGGCACCAACGGCAAGGGGTCCACGCAGGCGATGATCCGCGCCGGGCTGGAGGCGATGGGGGGCAAGGTCCACGCCTATACCTCGCCGCATCTCGCCCGGTTCCACGAACGCATCCGGCTGGCCGGAGACCTCATTTCCGAAGAATATCTGGCCGAAATCCTTGAGGAATGCGAGGTGGCGAACGCCGGCATCCCGATCACCTATTTCGAGATCACCACCTGCGCCGCCTTCCTCGCCTTCGCGCGCACCCCCGCCGACTGGACGCTGCTGGAGGTCGGGCTCGGCGGCCGGCTCGACGCAACGAACGTGGTGGACCGGCCGCGGCTGACCATCATCACCCCGGTCTCGATCGACCACCAGCAGTATCTCGGCGAGACGCTGCCCGAAATCGCGGGTGAAAAGGCCGGCATCCTCAAGCGCGGCGTGCCCTGCGTGGTCGGCCCGCAGGAGGACGCCGCGCTCGCGGTGATCGAGGCGAAGGCCGCGAGGCTCGGCGCCCCCCTTCTCGTCCACGGCCAGCACTGGACCGCCTGGGAGGAGCGCGGCCGGCTGATCTTTCAGGACGAGACCGGCCTTCTCGACCTGCCGCTGCCGAACCTTCCCGGCCCTCACCAGATCGACAATGCCGGCGCTGCCCTTGCCGCGCTCCGCCACCTCGGCGCGAACGAGGCGGCCTGCGAGGCGGCGGTGATCAGGGCCCACTGGCCCGCCCGGATGCAGCGTCTGACCCGCGGTCCCCTCGTCGATGCCGCCGGCGCTTGCGAACTGTGGCTCGACGGCGGCCACAACCCGGCGGGCGGCGCGGCGGTGGCGGCAACCCTTGCGCGGATGCCGAAGAAACCCACCCATCTGGTGCTGGGGATGCTCAACACCAAGGACATCGCCGGCTACCTCCGCCCGGTCGCGGCCGAGGCCCGGACGCTGACCGCCGTCTCGATCCCCGGCGAGGCCAACACGCTTTCCGCCGAGGAAACCCAGGCCGCCGCGGCAAAGGCCGGAATCGCGGCCGACACCGCCGAAAGCGTGCTTTCCGCCGTCAGCCGCATCGCCGCCACCGACCCCGGCGCGCGCATCCTGATCTGCGGCTCGCTCTACCTCGCCGGCGGGGTGCTTCGCGAAAACGACTGAGCCGACCCCGCACGGCGCCTGTGCGCCGGACGCGCTTCCACCGGCCGGGCCGTGCACATAGATTGGTCCGGCAACGGACGGAGCCCGCGATGACCCTCGAACTCGCCCTCGACACCTTCGGTGACGTGACGCTCGGCACCGACGGGCAGATGAAGCCGCAGGATCAGGTGATCCGCGACGTGGTGGAACAGGCGGTTCTGGCCGACCAGGCCGGCGTCGACTTCATCGGTCTCGGCGAACACCACCGCGACGATTTCGCCATCTCGGCGCCCGAGGTGATCCTCGGCGCCATCGCCGCGCGGACCACGCGCATCCGGCTCGGCACCGCCGTCACGGTGCTGTCCTCCGACGATCCGATCCGGGTGTTCCAGCGCTTCTCCACGCTCCATGCGCTGTCGGACGGTCGGGCCGAGGTGATCCTCGGCCGCGGCTCCTTCACCGAAAGCTTCCCGCTCTTCGGCTTCGACCTCAGGGACTACGAGACGCTTTTCAACGAGAAGCTCGACCTCTTCACCCGGCTCCTGCGCGACCCGAAGGTGACATGGTCCGGCAGCACCCGACCCGCGCTGAAGAACCAGGCGGTGCACCCCGCGCTCGGCCGGCCGCTCCGCGCCTGGATCGGCGTCGGCGGCACGCCGGAATCGGTCATGCGCGCGGTCCGCTACGACCTGCCGATGATGCTGGCGGTCATCGGCGGCCCCGCCGCGCGCTTCCGGCCCTTCGTCGATCTCTACCGCCGCGCCGCCGCCGAGGCGGGCCATGCGGCGCAGCCGGTCGGCGTCCACTCCCCCGGCCATGTCGCCGACAGTGACGAGGCCGCCAAGGAAGACCTCTGGCCGCACTACAAGCGCCTCCTCGACCGGATCGGCCGCGAACGCGGCTGGTCGCCGATCAGCCGCGATCATTTCGAGGCCGAGGTGGCGCAGGGCGCGCTCTACGTCGGCTCACCCGAGACGGTGGCGCGGAAGATCGCGGGCACGGTGAAGGCGCTGGGGCTGGCCCGGTTCGAGCTGAAATATTCCTCCGGGCCGATGCCGCACGACCGGCTGATGCGCTCGGTGGAGCTTTACGGCACCCGCGTCATCCCTCTCGTCCGCGACATGCTGGCCTGAGGCGCGCTCAGACGGCCATCGTCGCGGCAACCGCGCGCGTCCAGCGGGCATATTTCGCGGCGCGCAACTCCTCCGTCATTTCCGGCTCGAACCGGCGGTCGAGCGCCCAGGCGCGGGCGAAGCCCTCGGCGTCGGGATAGACCCCCGCACGCGACCCGGCGAGCCAGGCCGCGCCGAGAGCCGTCGTCTCCGTCACCCGTGGCCGGTCCACCGGCGCGCCGATGATGTCGGCGAGGAACTGCATCGTCCAGTCGGAGGCGGTCATGCCGCCATCGACGCGCAGCACGCCTCCGGATGCCGTCCCCCGGTCGGCCCGCATCGCCTCCATCAGGTCGCGGGTCTGGTAGCCCACGCTTTCCAGCGCAGCCCGGGCGAATTCCGCCGGCCCCGAGTTGCGGGTAAGCCCGAACACCGCGCCACGGCAGTCGGGCCGCCAGTAGGGCGCGCCGAGGCCGGTGAAGGCGGGCACCAGCACCACCTCCTGCGCCGGATCGGCGGCCTCGGCCAGCCCCTGGGTCTCGGCGGCGTTGCGGATGATCTTCAGCCCGTCGCGCAGCCACTGCACCACCGCGCCGGCGACGAAGATCGACCCTTCCAGCGCATAGGTGGGCTTTCCGCCGAACTGGTAGGCGATCGTGGTCAGCAACCGGTTCTTCGAGGCCACCGGCTCCGCCCCGGTGTTCAGGAGCGCGAAGCAACCCGTGCCGTAGGTCGATTTCATCATCCCGGGCGCGAAGCATGCCTGGCCGATGGTCGCCGCCTGCTGGTCGCCCGCCACCCCGAGGATCGGGATTTCGCGGCCGAAGAGGTCGGGCCGCGTCATGCCGAAGTCGGCGGCGCAGTCGCGCACCTCGGGCAGCATCGCCGCGGGAATGTTCAGCAGCCGCAGGATGTCGGCGTCCCACTCGCCCTTGTGGATGTTGTAGATCAGCGTCCGCGCCGCGTTGGTGGCATCGGTCGCATGGACCCGGCCAGCGGTCAGCTTCCAGATCAGGAAGCAGTCGACCGTCCCGAAGAGAAGCCGGCCCGCTTCGGCCCGCGCCCGCGCGCCTTCCACATTGTCGAGGATCCAGGCGAGCTTGGTGCCCGAGAAATAGGGGTCGAGCAGCAGGCCGGTGCGCTCCGCCACCATCTTCTCGTGGCCTTCGGCCTTCAGCCGCCGGCACAGATCCGCCGTCCGCCGGTCCTGCCAGACGATCGCGCGATGGATCGGCTCTCCGGTCTTGCGGTCCCAGACCAGCGTCGTCTCGCGCTGGTTGGTGATGCCGATTGCGGCGATGTCCTTGGGCGCGATCCGCGCCTTCTCGATCGACGCCCGCGTCGTCGCCGCGACCGAGGACCAGAGGTCGGTGGGGTCGTGCTCCACCCAGCCGGAGGCGGGAAAGTGCTGCCGGAACTCCTCCTGCGCGACGGCCGCCACCGTCATCGCGCCATCGAACAGGATCGCCCGGCTCGACGTCGTTCCCTGGTCGATCGCCAGCACATGGGTCATGCCGTTCCCTCCCCCGCCATCCAGGCATCGAGCGCCGTGATCTGGTCCGCCGTCATCCTGAGGCCAAGCTTGGTGCGCCGCCAGACCACATCCTCCGCCGTCCAGGCATATTCCCGCGCCATCAGCCAGCGCACCTCTGCCTCGGTCAGACCGGCACCGAAGTCGCGGCCAAGGTCGGCCGTACCCCGCGCGTCGCCAAGGACGGCCGTCGCCTCGGTGCCGTAGCTGCGGACCAGCCGGCGGGCAGTGAAACCGTCGAGAAACGGGTAGCGGGCGGAGAGGCCCGCGATCAGGCCGGGCACGCCCTCCACCGGGAAATCGCCGCCCGGCAGCGGCACGCCCGCGGTCCAGTCGCCCCTGGTCACGCCGAGCAGCGGCGCGATCTTCGCCATCGCCGCCTCTGCCAGCTTGCGGTAGGTGGTGATCTTGCCGCCGAAGACGTTCAGCACCGGCGCGCCGTCGGTGTCGAGCGTCAGCACGTAGTCGCGCGTCGCGGCACTCGCCGACCGCGCCCCGTCGTCGAAAAGCGGGCGAACCCCGGAATAGGTCCAGACGATGTCGGCCCGCGTCACCGGACGCGCGAAATACCGCGAGGCGAAGGCGCAGAGATAGTCCTGCTCCGCCTCGGTGCAGCGCGCCTCGGCCGGGTCACCCTGGTGGTCCTGGTCGGTGGTGCCGATCAGGGTGAAATCCTCCTCGTAGGGAATCGCGAAGATGATCCGTCCGTCGGCCCCCTGGAAGAAATAGGCGCGGTCGTGATCGAAAAGCCGTTTCGTCACGATGTGCGAGCCGCGCACCAGACGGATATGCGCCGCGGTCGCAAGATGCGTGGTCTCCCGCACCACGCGCTCCACCCAGGGGCCGGCGGCATTCACCAGCACCCTGGCGCGGAACCGCTTTTCGCGCCCCCGCATCGCCACCGTCACCTCCCACAGGTCGCCCAGGCGCCGCGCCTCGATCACCTTTGCCCGCGTCAGGATTTTCGCCCCCCGTGCCTCGGCGTCGCGGGCATTAAGCACGACGAGCCGCGCATCCTGCACCCAGCAGTCGGAATATTCGTAGGCGCGGGCGAACGAGGGCTTCAGCCACCTGCCCGCCGGGTCGGTCGGCAGGTCGAGCGCGGCGGTGCCGGGCAAAATCTTGCGCCCGCCGAGATGGTCGTAGAGAAAGAGGCCGAGCCGGATCAGCCAGGCCGGGCGCCGGCCCTTCAGCCAGGGCATGAAGACCGCCAGGAGCCGGGAGGTGGGCGTCGTGCCCTCGAACCGCATGTCATCGGCCAGCGGCAGGACGAAGCGCAGCGGCCAGGAGATATGGGGCATGGCGCGCAAGAGCACCTCGCGCTCCACCAGCGCCTTGCGAACGAGGCCGATCTCGAAATACTCCAGATAGCGCAGCCCGCCGTGGAAGAGCTTGGTCGAGGCTGAAGACGTCGCCTGCGCGAGATCGCCCATCTCGGCCAGAACCACCGAAAGCCCCCGCCCCGCTGCATCGCGCGCGATGCCCGCGCCGTTGATGCCACCGCCGATGATGAAGAGATCGAAGGCGGGTTCGGGGATGTCTTCGGAAACCAACGCGCGCCCTCCGGAGTTGCGGCCCCATATCGCGCGCCTGAACGCGTTTTGTCAACTTTTCCATTCGCAAATGTTCGTTTCCGGTGATAGAAAGCGCGCGGGAGGGCCGCGATGGCACTGAGTTTCCGGCAAAGCGAAATCCTCGATCTTGCCCGCACCGGGGGCCGCGTCGCGGTCGAGGATCTGGCCGCACGCTTCGGCGTCACGCTCCAGACGATCCGTCGCGACCTGTCGGAACTCGCCGATGCCGGCAAGCTCGACCGGGTTCACGGCGGCGCGGTCCTGCGCGCGGGCGTGGCCAATATCGGTTACGCGGAACGCCGGTTGATGAACGCCGAGGCGAAGGCGGCGATCGGGCGGACCTGCGCGGCGGCGATCCCCGACAACGCCTCGCTTTTCCTCAACATCGGCACCACGACCGAGGCGGTGGCGCGCGCGCTTCTCCACCACCGCAACCTGACGGTGGTCACCAACAACATCAACGTCGCCAACATCCTCGCCGAAAGCGAGGGCTGCGATGTGATCGTCACGGGGGGCATGCTGCGGCGGTCGGACGGCGGGCTGGTGGGCGACCTCACGACCGAAGCGATCAGCCACTTCAAGGTCGACTATGCCATCGTCGGCACCTCGGCGCTCGATGCCGAGGGCGACCTTCTGGACTTCGACCCGCAGGAGGTGCGGGTGGCCCAGGCGCTCCTCCGGCAGGCACGGGAAAGCTGTCTCGTCGCCGATGCCTCGAAGCTTGCCCGCCGCGCGCCGGTCAGGATCGCCTCGCTTTCCTCCATCGGCCGGGTATTCACCGACCTGCCCCTGCCGCCGGCGCTGGCCGCACGCTGCCGCGACTGGGGCTGCGCGGTGATCCTGGCCGCTCAGCCGACGTAGTCTGCCAGAACCGCGCGCACCCCGTCCGACCAGAGCCGCTTCAGATGCTGTCCGAAGGCCGCGCCGAGCTGTGCGTCATCGCCCAGCGGCCCGAAGACGGCGCGGTTGGCGAGGAAGGCCGCGGGGTCGTGCCTCGCGGCCCTGGCGCGGCGGGAAAGCTCGTCCCAGGTGTCGTCGTTGGGCGCGATCTCGCGCCCCGCCTCGTCGGTTCCGGCGCAGTAGCGGCACCAGAGCGCGACCTCGAGCGCGAGCCCCGCGAACGGCCGCCCGGCGGCGAGCGCCTGCGAGAGCGTCGGCAGGATGAACTTCGGCTGGCGGTTCGACCCGTCGAGGCAGAGCCGTCGGATCGTGTCGCCGACGGCGGGGTTGGAGATCCGCCCGGTCACCCTGGCGAGATAGGCGTCGTAGCTGACCCCCGGGATCGGCGCGAGCGTGGGCAGGATCTCGCGCCGCTCCAGCGCTTCCAGCCAGCGGGCGATCAGCGGATCGGCCATCGCCTCGTGGACGAAATGGTGGCCGAGAAGCGCGGAGGGATAGGCGATGGCCGCGTGCCCGCCGTTCAGGATCCGCAGCTTCATCAGCTCGTAGGCGGCGACATCGTCCACGAACTCCACGCCGACCGTCTCGAGCGGCGGCCGCCCCTGCGGAAAGCGGTCCTCCAGCACCCACTGGCGGAACGGCTCGCAGACCACGGGCGCAGCGTCGATCAGGCCGAAACGGTCGGCAACCAGCGCCCGCTCGCGGTCGGAGGTTGCCGGGGTGATGCAGTCGACCATCGAATTCGGAAAGGCCGCCTCGGCCGCGATCCACTCGGCGAGCGCCGGATCGGAAAGCCGTGCAAGCCCGGTGACCGCGCGGGCCGTGACATGGCCGTTCCCCGGCAGGTTGTCGCAGGACATCACCGTGAAGGGCACCAGGCCCGTGCTCCGGCGGCGGCGGAGCGCGGCAAGGATCATGCCGAAGACCGTTTTGGGCGCCTCGGGCGCGGCGGCATCCGCCACCATGTCGGGATGGCCCGCGTCGAAGCCGCCCGAGCGGGCATCGACGTAATAGCCGCCTTCGGTGATCGTCAGCGACACGATGCGGATCGCCGGATCGGCCATCGCGGCGATCGTCGCCTCTGCCTCCACCGGCACGAAGCCGGTCATCGCGCCGACGACCCGGGCATTCAGCCCGTCGGGGTCCAGTTCCACCACCGTCGTCAGCCAGTCCTGCGCGGCAAGCCTGTCGCGCATCGCCGCATCGGCGGGCCTGACGCCGGCGCCGAGGATCGCCCAGTCGTGCCCCTCGCCCGCTGAAAACAGCCGGTCGAGATAGACGGCCATGTGCGCGCGGTGGAAATTGCCCACGCCGACATGAAGGATGCCGGGTTTCAGCCGCGCCCGGTCATAGCCGGGCCCCACGACGCCCGGGGGCAGATGCGCAAGGACGGAAGCGTTCAGTTGCCGTGCCATCAGCTCATCCAGTTCCCGCCATCGACATTGTAGGTCTGCGCCACGATGTAGTCGGCCTCGGCGGTGGCCAGGAAGATCGCCATGCCGGTGAGGTCTTCGGCGCGCCCCATGCGGCCGAAGGGCACCGCCGCCCCGACCTCGCGCTTCTTCTGCCCGGGGGCCTTGCCCTCGTGGCGGGCAAAGAAGGCGTCCACGCCATCCCAATGCTCGCCGTCGACGACGCCGGGCGCGATTGCGTTCACGTTGATCCCGTGCCGGATGAGATCGAGCCCGGCCGACTGCGTCAGGCTGATCACCGCGGCCTTCGAGGCGCAGTAGACCGCGACCAGCGCCTCGCCCCGCCGCCCGGCCTGGGAGGCCATGTTGATGATCTTGCCCCCCCGCCCCCGCGCGACCATCCGCCGCGCCACCGCCTGCATGGTGAAAAGCACGCCGGCGACGTTCACCGAGAAGATGCGGTCATAGTCGGCCCGCGCGATCTCGAGCACCGGCGCGGCGGTGAAGAGCGCGGCGTTGTTGATCAGGATGTCGATGCCGCCCAGCGCCGCCTCCGCCGCCTCCACCGCAGCCTCGATGGAAGCCTGCCCGGTCACGTCCATGCCGATCGCGAGGGCCGCCGGGCCGAGCCCGGCTGCGGCCCGTTCCGCCGCGCCGATGTCGATGTCGGCGATCGCCACCCGCGCGCCCTCGGCCACATAGGCCCGCGCGAAGGCAAGCCCGATGCCGCGCGCCGCGCCGGTGATGAGCGCCGCCTTTCCCTCCAGCCGTTTCATGCGATGCGCTGGCCTTCCCTGTCGAAGCGGTGGATCTTGTCGGCCTCGGGCGTGAGCCAGACCGTGTCGCCGTGGTGCAGGTCGACCTCGCCGCCCGCCCGCACGGTGATCGCCGCGCCAAGGCCGGTGCCGTTCACGTGGAAGAACGTGTCCGAACCGAGGTGTTCCGAAACGCCGATGGTGCCGCGCCAGAGGCCTCCGGCAGGCGAGACCGCGATGTGTTCGGGCCGGATGCCGATCGCCGCGGCCCCCTGCTTCGCGGCCTCGGCGCCTTCGATGAAATTCATCTTCGGACTGCCGATGAAGCCGGCGACGAAGCGGTTGCGGGGCGAGCGGTAAAGCTCCAGCGGGCTGCCAACCTGCTCGATCCTCCCTGCGTTGAGGACCACGATCTTGTCGGCCATCGTCATCGCCTCCACCTGGTCGTGGGTGACGTAAATCATCGTCGTCTTCAGCCGGTTGTGCAGTTCGCTGATCTCGAGCCGCATCCCGACGCGCAGCGCCGCGTCGAGATTCGACAATGGCTCGTCGAAGAGAAAGGCCGAAGGCTCGCGCACGATGGCCCGCCCGATCGCCACCCGCTGGCGCTGCCCGCCCGAAAGCTGGCCCGGCCGGCGGTCGAGATAGGCGGTAAGGTTCAGCACCTCGGCCGCCGCGCTGACCTTGCGCTCCTGCTCCTCCGCGCTTGCGCCCGCCATCCTGAGCGGGAAGGCCATGTTCTTGCGCACGGTCATGTGCGGATAGAGCGCGTAGGACTGGAACACCATCGCCAGCCCCCGCCTTGCGGGCGGCATCATCGTGGCGTCCTGCCCGTCGATGCTTATGGTGCCGCCGGTCACGTCCTCCAGACCGGCGACGAGCCTGAGCAGCGTGGACTTGCCGCAACCCGAGGGGCCGACGAAGACCACGAACTGGCCGTTCTCGATGGCCAGATCGAGCGGCGGGATGACCTCCACATCGCCGAAGCGCTTGGCGACCTTGTCCAGCACGATGCGTCCCATGCGTCTCCCCCTATTTCACCGCGCCGAAGGTCAGGCCGCGGACGAGCTGCTTCTGGCTGAACCAGCCCATGACCAGGATCGGCGCGATCGCCATCGTCGAGGCGGCGCTGAGCTTGGCGTAGAAAAGCCCCTCCGGGCTCGAATAGCTGGCGATGAAGGCGGTGAGCGGCGCAGCCTTCGCCGCCGTCAGGTTCAGCGTCCAGAACGCCTCGTTCCAGGCGAGGATGATGTTGAGAAGCACGGTCGAGGCGATGCCCGGCATCGCAATCGGCGTCAGGACGTAAAGGATTTCGGCGCGCAGCGAGGCGCCGTCCATCCGCGCGGCCTCGAGGATCTCGCCGGGGATCTCCTTGAAATAGGTGTAGAGCATCCAGACCACGATCGGCAGGTTGACGAGCGTCAGCACGATGACAAGGCCGATGCGGGTGTCGAGAAGCCCGGTGTCGCGGAACATCAGGTACATCGGCACCAGGACCCCCACCGCCGGCATCATCTTCGTCGACAGCATCCACATCAGCAGGTCCTTCGTCCGACGGCCGGGCACGAAGGCCATCGACCAGGCCGCCGGAATCGCGATGGCGAGCGCGGCAAGGGTGGAGCCCACCGACATCACGACGGAGTTCCAGAAGTGCTTGAGATAGTCCGACCGGTCCTGGACCGCGCCGTAGTTTTCCAGCGTCCAGTCGAAGAACAGGAACTTGGGCGGCGAGGCGATGGCATCGCCTTCGGTCTTGAACGAGGTGAGGAAGGTCCACAGGATCGGGAAGAAGATCAGCAGCCCCACCGTCCAGGCCGCGAGCGTGACCACGGTCTTGCGCCGCCTTGATGCCGAACGTGCCATCTCAGGCCTCCAGGTTCTTGCCGATCATGCGCATCAGGAAGAAGGCGACGATATTGGCGAGGATCACCGCCACGATTCCCCCCGCCGCACCCCCGCCCACGTCGAATTGCAGAAGCGACTGCGCATAGACGAGGTAGGTCAGGTTCGTCGTCGCCGTGCCCGGCCCGCCGTTCGTCGTCACCAGGATCTCGGCGAAGATCGACAGCAGGAAGATCGTCTGGATCAGGATCACCACGGTGATCGCGCGTGTCAGGTGCGGCAGCATGATGTGGAGGAAACGGCGCGGCCAGGACGCGCCGTCCATCTCGGCCGCCTCGATCTGCTCGCTGTCGAGCGACTGGAGCGCGGTCAGAAGGATCAGCGTGGCGAAGGGCAGCCATTGCCAGGCGACGATGAGGATGATCGAGAACATCGGCGCCTGGGCGAGAAAGTCGAAGGGCTGGGCACCGACGGCTTTCGCGACCCAGGCGAAGAGCCCGTTGACCGGGTTCATGAACATGTTCTTCCAGACCAGCGCCGAGACCGTCGGCATGACAAAGAACGGCGCAATGACGAGGACGCGGACAACCCCCTGCCCCCAGAACGGCTGGTCGAGCAGAAGCGCGAGGAGGATGCCGCCGATGACGGTGATCGCCAGCACCCCGCCGACCAGCACGAGCGTGTTCCTGATCGAGGTGAAGAAGGCCGGGTCGGTCAGGAAATAGGTGTAGTTGGTCAGCCCCGTCCATTCCGGCGGCATGCCCGACAGAAGCCCGTAGCGCTGGAACGAGAACCAGACGGTCATGCCGAGCGGCACGATCATCCACAGAAAGAGCAGCACCACCGCCGGTGACAACATCACCCGTGCCGCCCCGCGCGCATGCGCCGTCGCCATGACTGCCCCTCCGTCACCGGAAACCGCGCGCCGGGGCGCGGGGAAGACGGCCGGGCCGCGCGGACGGCGCCCCGGCCGGTCCGCTCACTTGATGTAGCCCGCCTTGGTCATCTCGCGCGTCGCGAGGTCCTGGGACGCGGCGAGCGCATCGGCGGCCGAGGTCTGGCCGGCAAGTGCCGCCGAGAACTGCTGGCCCACCGCGGTGGCGACGCCCTGGAATTCCGGGATCGCCACGAACTGCACGCCGACATAAGGCACCTCGTCCACCGCCGGATGGGTCGGATCGGCCGAGTTGATCGAGTCGAGCGTCATCTTGGCGAAGGGCACCTTCGCATATTCCGCGTTCTCGTAGAGCGAGGTCCGCGTCCCCGGCGGCACGTTGGCCCAGCCCTCCGTCGAGGCGACCAGCGCGAGATAC
Organism: Albidovulum sp.; assembly: GCA_030837825.1. Classification (GTDB taxonomy): domain Bacteria; phylum Pseudomonadota; class Alphaproteobacteria; order Rhodobacterales; family Rhodobacteraceae; genus Albidovulum. The sequence goes on along the minus strand of JAUQYB010000096.1, from coordinate 10,172 downwards.
TCCTTCGATGTCGCCCAGGCGACGAACTTCTTCGCCGCATCGACCTTCTGCGATCCCGCCGGAATCGCCAGCGACCAGGCCCAGAGCCAGTTGCCGCGCTTGCCGAGCCCCTTGTCGGGGGCGAGCGCGAAGCCGACCTTGTCGGCCACCGTCGAATCCTTGCCGGTCACGAAGGACGCGGCCACCGTGGCGTCGATCCACATGCCGCACTTGCCCTGCTGGAACAGCGCGAGGTTCTCGTTGAAGCCGTTGTTCGACGCGCCCGGAGGCCCGTAGTTGTTCATCAGGTCGAGGTAGAAGTTCAGCGTATCGGCCCAGGGCTGCTGATCGAACTGGGGCTTCCAGTCCATGTCGAACCATTTCGCGCCGAACGAATTCGACATGGCGGTCAGGAACGCCATGTTCTCGCCCCAGCCGGCCTTGCCGCGCAGGCAGATGCCGTAAACCTCGGCATCCTTGTCGGTCATCTTGGCGGCGGCTTCCTTGATGAAGTCCCAGGTCGGCGCCTCGGGCATCGTCAGACCGGCCTTCTCCATCAGGTCGGTGCGGTACATGACCATCGAGCTTTCGCCGTAGAACGGCGCCGCATAAAGGTTGCCGTCGACCGTCAGGCCGCCCCGGATCGCCGGCAGGAGGTCGTCGATGTCATACTCGCCCGGCAGGTCGTTGAGGCTGACGAGCCAGCCCTGCTTGCCCCAGATCGGAACCTCGTAGGTGCCGATCGTCATGATGTCGTATTGGCCGCCCTTGGTGGCGATGTCGGTGGTGACCTTCTGGCGCAGCGCGTTCTCTTCCAGCGTGACCCATTCGACCGTGATGTCGGGATTCTTCGCGGTGAAGTCGTCGGTCAGGCCCTGCATCCGGATCATGTCGCCGTTGTTCACCGTCGCGATGGTCAGCGTCTCGGCCTGCGCCCATCCGGCGGCGGCGCAAAGCGCCGTGGCACCCAGAAGGGCGCGCATCGTCAGTGTCATTCTCTCCTCCCTCATGCCCCATTCGGGCATTTGCTTATGCTGTGGGCAAATATTCACAAACTCGCCGAGTCGAGTCAACAGCGGGTTTCGCCGACAGCGGAGCGGGGTGGATCAGCGCGCTGCGAGCAGGCGTTCGGCCATCACCTCGTTGGTGATGAGCCCGTTGACGAGCCGGCCGGTCAGCGCAGCGGAAAGCGCGGGGCGCTTGGCCTCGCCCACGGCCACCGCGATGACCCGGCGGTCGGCCGCCTTGGGCAGGGGAACCGATGCCACCCGGGTGTTGAACTCGCAATCGAGGAGATGGCCATCGCGGTCGTAGATCCAGCTCGTGATCTCGCCCGCCGCGCCCTGCGCCACCAGCGCGTCCATTTCCGCCACCGGAACGAACCCGTCGACGACGAGCGGCGCATCGCGCCCCATCTGGCCTATCCCCACCAGCGTGAGGTCCGCCTGCTGGGCCTGCGCCACGGTATTGCGCACCGGCTCGAGCGCGCGCAGCGCCGCAAGCTCCTCGGGGTCGGAGGCGAGGACCGGCAGCGGATAGGGATAGTGCCGGGCGCCCACCCGCTCCGCCATCGCGATGGTGGCGTTGTAGGGCGTGGCCGAACCGTCTGACATCATGTTGCCGAGCAGCGAGACGATGCGGTGCTGCGGACAGGCCATCCTCGGCAACTGCTCCACCGTGTCCTTCAGCGCCCGTCCGGTTCCCAGCGCGATGACCCGCCCCCTGTCCGATTTCAGCACCCGCTCGATCTCCGTCGCCGCGGCGATGGCGACGCCGGTCAGAAGGCCGGGCGCATCCGGGTCCGAAGGCACGATCTCGCAGTACCTGAGCGCGAAGCGCTCCGTCACGAGGCCCGCAAGGTCCATGCAGCGTCCGATCGGATGGTCGAGCCTGACCTTCACCAGTCGTTCCGCCACCGCCAGCGAGACCAGCCTTTGCGCCGTCTGGCGCGAGACGTTGAGCTTTTTCGCGATCTCGTCCTGGGTGTTGCCGGCCACGTAGTAGAGCCATCCCGCCCGCGCCGCATCGTCGAGACGGGTCGTCTCTGCCGTGAACCTGCCCTGCGTCACCTGCTAGCCCTCTGGGATGTCCCTGAGCAACACCTGCGGGAAATCCCCCCAGTTGTCAAAACTTCCCACCTCCGCCGGCAGCGCAGGGGCCCGGCCCCGCAAGTGGCCGCCGCCGGTGAAGAGAAGAACCGCCATCCCCGCGGCCAGCGCCGCCTCCACCCCCGGCCGGCTGTCCTCGATGACGAGCGTGCGTGCCGGGGCGAAGCCCATGCGCTCGGCGGCGAAGAGAAACAGATCGGGCGCGGGCTTGCCGCGCGCCACCTGCGAGGCGGTGAAGACGTCGGTGCCGAAGAACCGCGCCAGCCCCGAGATTTCCAGCGTCTTCGCCACCCGCTGCGGGCTCGAGCTTGTCGCCACGCAGCGGGCCGGGCGAAGCCGCGCAAGCAGCGCGCCGATGCCGTGGGTCGGCCTGAGGTCCGTCTCGAACCGGGCCAGCAGCGCGCGGCGATAGCGCAGCTCGAAATCCTTCGGCAGCGGCACCGCAAAGCTTTCCCGGATCGACTTTGCGACGGTGGGGAAACTGCGCCCGAGACAGTGGTCGCGCACATAGTCCGGGGTGATCGCGATCCCGAGCGCGGCCAGCTCGGCAATCAGCACCGCCGCCGAAATCGGCTCGCTGTCGACGAGCACGCCGTCGCAGTCGAAGATCACCAGATCGGTGGCGGCAACGGACGGGGTCATGCGGCGCTCGCGCAGGTTGGTGCCCCTGACTAGGCGAGCGGGCCCGCGGTCTTCAAGGGAAAGATGGCGACCTCAGCCCCCGGCCTCGTCAAGAAGGTGGCGGAGCCAGCGCGCGGCAAGCCAGCATGCGGGCAGTCCGAGCGGCACCGAAAGCGCGAGCGACACAACCGGCGACAGGGCGGGCAGGCCGACCGCCGGCCCCATCAGGCCGAGCATGAAGAGGTTGATCGCCACCGCCGCGGCCGCAAAGGGATAAAGCATCGCCCCGAGCTTCCAGAGCGGCCACTTGCCGTCCGCACCGGGTTCAGTGAGAGGTGCCGTCCTCGAAGGTGATCTTGTTCCAGACATTGTATTTCCCCGAGGGTTTCCGCATCGGCAGCCGCTTCACCTCCTCAAGCGTCCGCGCATCATAGACGATCACCGCACCATCGTCCTCCCAGACCGAAACGAGCGCATAGCGGCCATCGCGGGTGAACTCGGTATGCGCCACGGTCTTGCCGGGCGCGGGACGCATGCTGCGCACGATCTCGAGCGTCTGCTTGTCGATGATGTGCATCGTGCCCTTGTTCTCGCCGAAGAACACGTCAGCCCAGACATAGGGAGAGGCGTCGTGGCTGCGCAGGAAGAAACCCGGCCCGTCGGTCCTGATCGTCTTCACCAGCGACCAGTTGTCCATGTCGATGACGCTCAGCACCCCGTCCTTCAGATGCGGCGTCGCCATCACCCGGCGTCCGTTCCAAATCCAGCTTATCCCGGAGCCCAGATGCGGCATTCCCGGCAGCGGCAGGTCGGCGATCTCGCGGCCGACGTCGAGATTGACCACGACCCCCTTGTCGCCCTCGCGGTTGGTGCCGATCAGGTTATGGTAGCCGGGGTCGAAGAAGAAGTCGTCGATCGGCGCATGGACCGCGATCCGGCGCCGGGCGAAAAGCCCTTCCTCGGCGGCGAGGCTTTCCTCCATCCCCGCCTCGTAGCTGTGCACGAAGCCGTCGTGGAACGGTCCGGCATCGGGGTCGGTCGCGACCTCCCAGATCTCCGGCACGTCCTTCAGCGCAAGGACGAAGCTCTTGCGGTCGGGCGCCTGGTAGACCGCCGAGACGCGCGAGGGCGTGCCATCGCGGCCCGCCACGTCGATGACCTTCGCCACCGCAAGGTCGGCGGTCGAGAGGATCGTCAGCGTGTTCGGCAGGTAGTTCGCCACCGCCAGCCACTTGCCGTCATGGCTCATCGCGATGTTGCGGCTGTTCAGCCCGGCGCGGACGCGGCCGACCTCGGCCAGCGACCAGATATCGTATTTCTGCACCCAGCCGTCGCGCGACATGATGAAGACGAAGCGGCCGTCGGGCGAGAACTTCGGCCCGCCGTGGACGGCGAAGGGCGTGGCGAAGCGGTCGAGCACCGCGAAGGTGTCGCCGTCGAGCACGCTGACATGGTGGTCGCCGGTCTCGACGACGAGCGTGATGTTCATCGGATCGGCGGTGAAGACCGGGGCATCGGCGGGAGCATAGTCGGCCCGAAGCTCGCGCGTCGCCGTAATGTCGTCCTCGTGCCATTCGGGCGTATCGGCCAGGGGTTCGCCGATCCAGGCGGCGACGGCGGCGATCTCTTCGGCACTCAGCGTCCCGGAAAACCCCTGCATCTGCGTGGCGACTCGGCCCTCGGAGATCACCGCCCGAAGCGCCTCCGGCTTGATCCGGCCGAGCGTCTCGGGGATCAGCGCGGGCCCGGTGCCGCCCAGCCGGCTTTCGCCGTGGCAGGAAGCGCAATGCTCGGCGAAGACGCCCGCGCCGTCGGGCGCGGCGCCCGGGGATGCAGCCAGCGCCGGGGTGGCGGCAAGCAGGCTAGAGAAAACGATGTGCCGGATCATGGCTCTTGCCCCGGAACGGCGTGACGGCAAGGCGGCTCGCCTCCTCGACGCCGATCTCCTGGTTGGAAAGGTAGCAGGCCGGATCCTCGGCCCAAGGGTCGCCCGTCACCTGTAAGGCGCGGATGCGGGTGTTGCCGCCACAGACGGCCTGGAAGGCACAGGCGCCGCAGCGCCCCTTCAACGGACGCGGCCGCTGGCGGAGTGCGGCGAGCATCGGGTCGTTGCCGGTCCAGAGTTCGGAGAAGCGGCGCTCCTTCACCGAGCCCACGGTGTAGTCCGACCAGTAGGTGTCGGGATGCACCTTGCCCTGATGGTCGATGTTGGCAACGCCGAGGCCCGAGGAATTGCCGCCCCAGGCTTCCAGATGTGCGCGCAGATGCGCCACCTTGTCGGGTGCGAAGCCCCGTTCCGCCCAGCGCAGGAACCAGACCGCATCGGCATCGTTGTTGCCCGTCACGATCTCCAGCGGCCCGCCGGCGGCGACGGCGGCCCAGGCCCGGTCGATCAGGAAATCCCTCGCCTTGCGGGTATGGGCATGGGCGGTGTCCTCGCCCCGGTTCTTGTCGCCCCGCCCGGCATAGACCAGGTGCGAGAGGTAGAACTTGTCGACGCCTTCCGCCTCGCAGAGGGCGAGCATCTGCGGCAGCGTATGGGCATTGTCCTCGGTGATGGTGAAGCGCAGGCCGACCTTCACCCCCCGCGCCTTGCAGGCGCGGACCCCGGCCAGCGCCGCATCGAAGGCACCGTCGACGCCGCGGAACCAGTCGTTCACCGCGCCGATCCCGTCAAGCGAGATGCCGACGTAGTCAAAGCCCAGCCCGGCGATCCGGTCGGCGCAGTCGGCAACCTTCGTGCCGTTCGTCGAAAGCGACAGGTGGCGGAAGTCGAGCGCGCGGGCGCGTTCGGCAAGCTCGAAGAAGTCGAACCGCGACAGGGGCTCGCCGCCCGACAGGATCAGCGCCGGGATGGCGAAGCCGGCAAGGTCGTCGAGCACCGCCATCGCCTGGTCATGGCTCAGCTCTCCCGGAAACGGCACGTCGGCCGAGGTCGTGTAGCAATGCCGGCAGCGCAGGTTGCAGCGCCGCGTCAGGTTCCAGATCACCACCGGTTTCGGCGCCCCCGCCCGCCGCCTGACCGGCGTGGGCCTGACGAGTTCCTGCATGTATTGGGTCAGACGGAACATCGCCTAGCCTCCGTCGGTCAGGCGCAGCCCGGTCTTCTTCAGGATGCGCGTGGAATAGAGAATGTCGGACGCCTGGCAGGCCGGGCCGAGAAGCGCCGCGATCTCCTCCCGCTTCGTCTCCACCTCGCCCCGGTCGCAGCCGTGGATCTTGGCGAAGAGGTTGTAGGGCCAGTCGGGAAGCGCCCGCGGCCTGAGATAGCAGTGGCTGACGAAATCGAGCGCGCCCACCTTGGCGCCGAGGTCTTCGGCCACATCGTCGGCGACGTCCCAGACGCTCATCCCGTTGGCGGTCACGCCGAGCGCATAGTGGTTGGGCGCCAGCGCGATGCGCCGGATCACGCCGCTTTCCTGCATCGCCGCGAGCCGCGCGATGACCTCGGCCTCGCCGAGGCCGAGCCAGCGCGCGACCTCGGCATAGGGCGCGGGCGCAAGGGGAAGCCCGCCCTGCGTCGCGTTGATGATGCGCCTGTCGTCTGCGTCGATCGTCATGCCTTCACGCGGAATCCGATGAAGAACTCCTTCAGTTTCGGGAACCGCAGCACCTTCAGGCCGGTCTCGGCCTCGATGGCGCGCGCGATCCGCTCGATTGCCTCCGGCCGGTCGGTCGCCAGAACGAACCACATGTTCAGCCGGTGGGCGCGTTCATAATTGTGCGCCACTTCCGGATGGGCATTGACCAAAGTCACGACCGCATCGAAACGGTCCTGCGGCACCGCCATCGCGCAAAGGCAGAAGGCTCCGCCCATCGCCTCGACGTCGAAGAACGGGCCGAAGCGGGTGATCGCGCCTTCCTCGCGCAGGTTGCGGATGCGCGCGATCAGATCGTCCTCGCTGATGCCGAGGGCGCGCCCGGCTTCCTCGAAGGGCCGGTGGCTCAGCGGAAAGCCTTCCTGGAGCGCGTTGAGGATCGCCCTGTCGGTCGCGTCGAGCGCATCGGCGGAAAGGACCGCGCGTTTCATGCCGCCTCCGCCTTCAGAAGCGCCCCGGTCTGCTTGAAGCAGCGGGTGGAGAAGAGCGCGCGGTGCGCGGCACCGGCAAGTTCGGGCAGGCGGGCGGCTTCGGCCAGAACCGCCAGCGCCTCGGGGCGCGAGCGGGCATGGATCATGGAATAGAGCGGATAGTCCCAGACGCCGGGAACCGTCCGGCGCTGATAGCAAAGGGTGACGCCGGGCTGGCGGGCAAGCGCCTCGCCGGCGGAGGCGATGCGGGCCTCGGGCAGCGACCAGACCACCATCGCATTGGCGCTCCAGCCCACGGCGCGGTGGCGCACGATGATGCCGACCCGGGTCAGGAACCCGGCCGCGGATAGCGCGGCGATGCGGGCGATCACCGCCGTCTCGTTCTGGCCAAGCGCGTCGGCCAGCGCGGCGAAGGGGCGGGGCACGAGGCGAAGACCGGTGGTCAGCGCCTGAAGGATCGGCCGGTCGGCTTCGGCGAGCGCTTCGGCGGCAAGCGGCCGCGGCGCCGGCATCGCCCCCCCCGCACCGGCGAGGCGGAAGCCAAGGTCGATGTTGAACGACCGCACCAGCCTGAGATCGAGAACGCCAAGGCCGGTGGCCTGCCCGATCCGCGCAAGCGAGGAATCCAGCGCGTCCGCGTCGGGCGCGGTGGCGACGAACCACAGGTTCCAGTCGGCCTCGCGCAGGTAGGAATGGTTCACCCCCGGCTCCGCCCCGACAATGGCCGCCACCGCCTCCACCCGCGCCTCGGGCACCGCCATCGCGGCAAGCGTCGAGGCGCCGGCGGTGTTCGGCCGCACCGTCGCGCCAACGCGCGCGATCATCGAGCGGGCCTGGAGGCGAGAGAGCCGGGCGATCACCTCGCCCTCCTCCAGCCCCAGCAGGACACCGATCGCCGCGAACGGTCGCGGCAGCAGCGGCAGGTCGCGCTGGAACTCGTCCAGGAGGCGGCGGTCGATCAGGTCGAGCCGGTCGAACATGGTCAGAGCCCGATCCTGTGCGCCCGCGCGGTGAAGAAGATGCCCGAGGGGCTTTCGGCCGCGATCTCTCCCACCAGTTTCAGGCTCCGGGTGTCGTAGATCATCACCCGGTTGTCGTCGCGCGCGGAAATCCACACCTCGGCGCCCCGCGGTGCGAATTCCATGTGCAGCACCGCCGCGCCGGGCGTCAGCGTCCGGACGACCTGATGGGTGCGGCTGTCCACCACCTGAACGGTGTCGTTGAGCGGCGTGGCGAAGTTGACCCAGACGAAAGGAGAGCCCGGCTGGGCGATGATGAACACGGGCTGGCCGTGAACGGGCGTGCGGGCAACTTCCGCAAGGCTCGTCCGGTCGACCCAGAGCAGTTCGTGCTGGCCGACGGCCGGCAGGACATACTGGCCTTCGGTGAAGGCCCAGCCCTGAAGATGCGGCATCTTGTAGACCGGCAGGTCGTCCTCGGTCTTGCCGTAGTCCTTCAGGAAGCGGACGGGTTCGGGATGCTCGTCCCAGAGGTCGATCGCCGTCACCCCCTTCTCGCCGAAGAGCCCGACGAGGAAGGTATGGGCATCGTCGGTCAGCACCGCGTCGAACGGGTTCCGGCCGACGTCGCCGAGCTTGGTCACCGCCACCTCGGGGCCGGAGAAATCCGCCATGAAGGCCTCGCCCGTCTCCCAGGTCGCCCAGGCGAAGCGGCGGCCGGGAACGTCGACGAGTCCGATGGTCTTGGCGCCGGCGGGAATGTCGGCGACTTCGTCGAGCGTGTCGGCATCGAACACCTTCACGCCTCCGGGCTCGTAGTTCGACACCGCGATCAGCTTGCCGTCGTCCGAAATCGCCCCGCCGATGGAATTGCCGCCCTGCACGATCCGCCTGGCGATGGTCTGCGTCACCATGTCGACCTTGGTCAGCCCGCCGTCGCGGCCGAAGACATAGGCGTAGCGTTCGTCCGGGCTGTAGGTCAGCGTCGCGTGGGAAAGATCGCCAAGCCCCTCGATCCGGCCGATCGAGGCACGGTCGGAGCGGTCGATGACCAGTAGCGAGCCGGTCGCCCGTTCGATGACGAGCCCGAGATCGCCGGTGGCGCGCACCTCGTCGGCCAGGGCCGGAGCCGCGGCGACCAACAGGGCTGCGAGGAGGGCCTTCATGGGTTCCGTCCTTTCAGGTAGGCGGCGATCCAGAGCGCATCGTCCTCGCTCAGCACCGGGCGCCAGCGCGGCATCGCGGTGCCGGGAACCCCGTCGAGGATGATCGTGGCGAGCCCCTCGGGTTCGGCATGGGCCAGCGCCGCGGGCGTGAGCGGAGAGCCGAGCCCCCCCTTCATCGTCAGCCCGTGGCAGGAGCCGCAATCCTGGATCACGATGTGTTCGAGCGTCTCGGCCCGCTCCGGCGTGACTTCGGCATGGGCCGGCAGGGCGATCGCCATGAGCGCCACGAGCCTAAGCATAGGCCGCCATCCCCGCCCCCTCGCAGGCGAGCGCATCGGCCAGCACGATCTCGTCGTAAAGCGCCACGACCCGACCGATGACGAAGAGGACCGGCACGTCGGGCGCCACGGCAGCCATGTCGGCCGCGACGCTGCCGAGGGTCGACAGGATGCGCTGTTCGCGCCGGGTGGTGGCGGAGGCAACCGCCAGCACCGGCATCGAGGCAGCCATTCCGTGCCGCATGAGTTGGAAGGCGATCTCGGCGATGTTCGCCACGCCCATGTAGACGACGAGCGTCGTGTCCTGCGAGGCAAGCGAGGCCCAGTCGAGGTCGAGTCTGGCGTCCTTCGCACGATGGCCCGTCACGTAGCGGACCCCGGTCGCAAGCCCCCGGTGGGTGAGCGGAACGCCGGTCGACGCGGCGGCGCCCTGGGCGGCGGTGATGCCCGGAACGTATTCCACCGGAATTCCCGCGGCCCGCAGGACGGCCGCCTCTTCCGAGCCGCGGCCGAAGATCAGGGGATCGCCCCCCTTCAGGCGCGCGACCGTCTGGCCGTCGCGGGCTAGCTCGACCAGAAGCGCGTTGATTTCGGTCTGCGGCAGCTTGTGGTGGCCTGCCATCTTGCCGACGTCGATGCGCCGCACCCCGGCCGGGATCAGCGCCATGATCTCGTCAGAGACGAGCCGGTCGTGAACCACGACGTCCGCCTCCTGGATCAGCCGCACCGCCTTAAGCGTCAGCAGCTCCGGGTCGCCGGGCCCCGCGCCGATGAGAAAGACCCTGCCCGGACTGAAATCTCGCATCTCGCCTGCTCCGGTGCTGATGGACGGGCGAAGGGGAGGAAACGCTAGAGCCCTCCGCCCGTCCGGGCGACGTCAGTAGACGTCGTTCCTGGTGTTGTAGACGTTGAACTTGCCGGTCGGCGTGATCAGGCGCGGGTCCTTGATCACCTTCTTCAGCTCGAGCGTCTTGTCATCGACCACGACGATGGCCGATTCCTTGTCCTTCGCGTTCCAGACCGAGAACCAC
>JAUQYB010000095.1 GCA_030837825.1 Albidovulum sp. | reverse complement strand
CGATGTGGTGCGCGGCTTCGTGGCCCATGACGAAGGCCAGCTCGTCGGCGTTGCGCGCCTCGGCGATCAGCGGCAGCGTGAAGGCGATGATCGGCCGGCCGGCGGAATCGAGCGTCTGGTAGGCGTTCGGCGGCTGGCCGGGGCGGTCGTCGACGACGATGCGGAAATCGCAGTTGGTCCGGGCGCGGCGGGCGAGGCATTCCTGCTCGATCACCGGTTCCATCCGGCGGACCACGCCGACGAAGTTCGCGGCAGCGGTCCCCGGCGACACCGGCGATCCGGCTTCCGGAAGGGGCGCCATCTGCACGGGCGGCGGGGCGGATGTCTCGACACATCCGGCAAGCGCGAGCGCCAGGGCCGCCAGCATCACCTGTCTCATGAGCCTCTCCCGGGCCTTTCCTGCTCTTCGGGCCAAGGTAACGCCCTTTGCCGGCTGGGGAAAGCCCTGCCCGCCGGGCTTCACACCGTGGTGAGGCGGCATTGTGCAAGCCGCCCCGGCGCGCTAGCCTTCGGCCATGTTCACCATCGAGCACGACTTCGACGCCACCGTCATCACCCTCGTGGACGAGGGCCGCCCTCATCTGGAAGAAGACGTGACGATCCAGGCCTTCGAGGATTGCGTGACGGTGGAGCAATATGACCCGCGCCGCGACGAGGTGGTGAAGGTGGTGCTGTCGATGGCGCAGGTGAACGAGCTGGCCGCGGCGCTCAACCTGCCCGAGGGCATCTACCGGATCGCGCCCAAGACCGGCGGCTGACTCAGCCGCCGAACCACTGCGACCAGAGCCCGGCCGCCCAGAACATCAGGCTGAGGGTGATCATCAGAAGCCCGATGCCGAACTTGTCGCGCATCGCGAAGACGATCGGGTCGTAGTCCTGCTTGCCATACCAGCCGAGCATCACCATCCGCACCAGCCACAGCGCCATCGGCACCATCGCCACCCAGAGAATCCAGGTCGTCGGATAGAGCGCCCGCCCCTGGTCGCTGAGCGAGTAGAGAAAGAAGATGACGAGCGCCCAGAAGGTGCCGAGCATGGCGACGTTCAGAAGGTCGCCCCGGTCGGGTCGGCCGTAGCCGCGCCCCGGCAGCCTCTCGTCCGAGGTGGCGAGCGTCAGCTCGGTCAGCCGCTTCACGCAACCGAGCGTGATGAAGATCGGGAAGATGAAGATCAGCATGTAGACCGAGACATCGACGCTGGCCGCCGCGGCGCCGGCGATCACCCGGATGGTGTAGAGTGCGGCAAGCGCGGAAATGTCGATCCAGCGCATCCGCTTCAGCTTCAGCGAATAGGCGAGCGACGTGACCATGTAGAGCACGACGACGCCGAAGAACGCGAGGTTGAGTGCGGCCGCGACGCCGAGCGCGATGACCGCAAGCGCCGCGAAGGCCGCCATGCCGACCGTGATCGGCACCTCGCCACTGGCGAAAGGCCGGCGGCATTTCGTCGGGTGAAGGCGATCCGCCTCGAGGTCGAGAAGGTCGTTGACGATGTAGATCGAGGAGGCCGCGGCCGAGAAGGCGACGATCCCCCAGAGGATCGGCACGAGGGTGGCGAGGTCGAACCGGTGCGCCGCGATCATCGCAAGGAACAGCAGGACGTTCTTCACCCACTGATGCGGGCGCAGCGCCTTCACCAGCGCGCGCCAGTTCCAGCCGCCGCCGATTTCCACCACGTTCTGGCCGCGTGCGGCCAGTTCGCGCGCCTGCGGCACCTGGCCCACCACGATGGCGTTCTCGGCGCGTTCCCAGACGGCCATGTCCGCGGTGTTGTCGCCGGCATAGTCGAAGCCCCGTTCGCCATAGGCCTGGACCAGTTCGGCGGCCTTCAGCGGCCCCTTGAGGTTCTGCGTGACGTCCGAGGCGAAGACGCGTTCTGACAGGCCGTAGTCGGCGGCAAGGCGGGTGACGAGGCTCCGGTCGGAGGCCGAGGCCAGCACGACCTCGCGCCCGGCCATGCGGCTGCGCAGCGCGAGGTCGGCGACCTCGGGGTTCACCGGCAGAAGATCGGTGCGGATCGGCGCGATGCGGGCCAGTTCGGCCTTCAGGCGCTCGGGGTGGCGGAAATGCGCAGCCGTCGCCCTGATCGTGGCGATCGGGTCGCTGCCGAGTCCCGCCCAGAACGTCTCGAACAGCATGTCGGTCTTGAGAAAGGTCCCGTCGACGTCGAGGACGAGCGGCTTCACCACAGTCATTTCCGGACACTCACCCCTTCACGGCAAAGACGCAGCCGTCCGTCACCAGTTCCGGCGGCGTGACGCAGAGCCCCCGCGCCACCGCCCAGGCCGCGAGAACCTTCGGCACGTAGGCGCGGGTTTCGGCATAGGGCGGCACGCCGCCGTTCGATTTCACCGCGTTCTCGCCGGCGTTGTAGGCGGCCAGCACCATCAGCGGGTCGCGGTCGAATTCCTTCATCAGCCAGTCGAGATAGGCAACCCCGCCCTTGATGTTGTCGACCGGGTTGGCGCTGTCGGCCACGCCGAAGCGGTCGGCGGTGGCCGGGATGAGCTGCATCAGCCCGACCGCCCCGGCGGTGGAGACCGCATCCACCCTGCCCCCGCTCTCGATCCCGATCAAGGCAAGGACGAGTGCGGGCGAAACCTCGGTGCCGATGGTGGCCTTGAGGATCTCGGCGCCGTGCACCGTCGCGATGTCCTGCAGCCGCTGGAGCCGCGGCGCAGGCACCTGGGTTCCGTCGGGGCCCTGCGTCAGCGCGGAAAGAGCGGTCGGGAAGCGCCCGTCGCGGGCGCCGAGCGCGGGCGAGACCTTGTCCCAGTACCAGTCGTAGGCGCTGGGGACCGGCACCGCGGGTTCGAGCCCCGGGGCGGCCCCGCCATGTGGTATCGGATGTTCGGCCGGCGGCAGCGGGCCGGAGGCAAGCCGCTCCGCCTGCTCCTCGGGGTCGATCTGCACGGTGATCCGCTTCGCCGCGGTGGCCGCGGGCGCGCTGATCCGCTTGAAGGTGAAATCAGGATAGCCGTTCATGCCCGTCGCCGCAGCGCCGCCAGGCGTTTCCGCGAACGCGATGCCGGCGGCAAACGCCAGCCCGGCGCCGCACGATAGAATTGGTGCGATGCCTCGCAGCATGTCGCCCAACCTGCCTCATGTTGTTTTCATTGGCTTTCTTGTCGCAGACTTCGCGGCGCGGGGCCAACGCTTTCGCCGGCCCCCGCGACCATTTCGGATCGATTCGACGTTTCGGCAACAGGTCCGGGCTGGCGGACCCGCGGGATTTCCATAATTTATTACGTATTATCAGTATGTTGATCTGGATCACGGGGCCGTTAAGACAACTTCAAAATGTACGATCGGCGCCCAACTCCTGCCACGATTCGGGGGCCAGATAGGCCCATGCCGCGACGCAGACAAGGTCAGCATGACCACCCTGCCCCCGGCGAAGCGGATGGTGCAACGGGCGAACCTACGGAGAGTGACATGAAATTTTTCAAGCTTGCAAAGAACTTCAACAACGAAGAAGACGGCGCGGTCACGGTTGACTGGGTCGTGCTGACCGCGGCCGTCGTCGGCCTCGGCGTCGCCGCGCTGGCCGCGGTGA
>JAUQYB010000011.1 GCA_030837825.1 Albidovulum sp. | reverse complement strand
GATCAGGCTGACCGCGGTGGTCCAGCCGAGCGTGCCGTAGGCATGGGCCCGGGCCGCGAGCGCGGCCTCATGGGCGATGCCGCGCCCCTCGGCCGTCTCGAAGACCGACCAGGCGACCTCCGGCTCGGGCCAGCCCTCGGGATGGTAGAGGCCGACGACGCCGAGCGGCGCGTCGGTCGTGCGGTCGGCGACCATCCAGCGGCCGAAGCCGCGAAGCGCCCAGTGGCCGATCAGCTCGGCAAGCTGGTCGAACGCGGCCTCGCGCGGGAAGGGGCCGCCGAAGACCCGCGCGCGCTCCGACCCGCGGAAGGCGGCATAGGGCTCGAAATCCGACAGCCGCGGCGCCCGCAGGCGCAGCCGCCCGGTCTCGAGCGTGGGGATATGGATCGACGTGCCGGTCACTTCTTCCTGCCCGGACCGCCGAGGCCCGAGAGGCCGGCCGGCAGGGTGACGCCGCCGCGGCCGAGACCACCGGGAAGGCCGCCGCCCAGGCCGCCCATGCCGCCGGGCAGCTTGCCGCCGGCCATGCCCTCCTGCATGCCCTTCGCCATCGCCTCCAGCTCCTCGGAGGACATCTTCGAGGGGTCGGGCATGCCACCCTTCCCGAACATGCCCTTCATCGCCTGCTTCAGCATGCCGCCTTTGCCCATCCTTCCCATCTTCTTCATCATGTCCGCCATCTGGCGGTGCATCTTCAGAAGCTTGTTGAGTTCGGCGACGTCGAGCCCGGCGCCGGCGGCGATGCGCTTCTTGCGCGAGGCTTGCAGGAGGTCGGGGTTGGCGCGTTCCTTCTTCGTCATCGAGTTGACGAGCGCGATCTGGCGGCGCAGGCCGGAATCGTCGAACCCGGCCTCGTCCATCTGTTTCGACAGTTTCCCCATGCCGGGCATCATCCCCATGATCCCCTGCATGCCGCCCATCTTCAGCATCTGCTCGAGCTGGCCCTTGAGGTCGTTCATGTTGAAGAGGCCCTTCTGGAACCGCTTCATCATCCGTTCGGCCTGCTCGGCCTCGAGCGTGGCCTGCGCCTTCTCGACCAGCGCGACGATGTCGCCCATGCCGAGGATGCGCCCGGCGATGCGCTCGGGCTCGAAGGTCTCGAGCGCGTCCATCTTCTCGCCCAAGCCGACGAAGCGGATCGGCTTGCCGGTGACCGCGCGCATGGAAAGCGCCGCGCCGCCGCGGCCGTCGCCGTCCATCCGGGTCAGCACCACGCCGGTGATGCCGACCTTGGCGTCGAATTCCTCTGCCACCTCGACGGCGACCTGGCCGGTGAGCCCGTCGACCACCAGCAGCGTCTCGCGCGGGCGGGCCACGTCGCGGACCGCCTGGACCTCGTCCATCAGCACTTCGTCGATGTGGAGCCGGCCGGCGGTGTCGAGCATGTAGACGTCATAGCCGCCGAGCGTGGCCTGGCTTTTGGCGCGCCTGGCGATCTGCACCGCGCTTTCGCCCCGGACGATCGGCAGTGTGTCCACCCCGATCTGCCGGCCGAGGATCTCGAGCTGTTCCATCGCCGCCGGGCGGTTGGTGTCGAGCGAGGCCATGAGGACACGCTTGCGCTCGCGCTCCTTGAGGCGGCGGGCGAGCTTCGCCGTGGTCGTGGTCTTGCCCGAGCCCTGGAGGCCGACCATCAGGATCGGCGCCGGCGGGTTGTCGATCTTGAGCGCGCCGGGGTCCTCGGCGCCGCGGAGCACGTCTACGAGCGCGTCGTGGACGATCTTGACGACCTGCTGGCCCGGCGTGACCGATTTCGTCACCGCGGCACCGGTGGCCTTCGCCTCCACCGCCTTGACGAAGTCGCGCGCAACGGCAAGCGAGACGTCGGCCTCCAGAAGCGCCACGCGCACCTCGCGGAGCGCGGTGCGGACATCCTCGGCCGACAGCGCGCCCTGCTTCGTCAGCCGGTCGAAGACGCCGCCGAGGCGTTCTGACAGGTTCTCGAACATCCGCGCCCTCCTTGGCCGGCCTACTCCTGCCGGAGATGGGCTCCGGCGCTGCAAATGCCAACGGCACCCGTGGGCGCGACGCGCTGACGGATGGCGATCCCCGCTCGGGCCGGGGACCGGAAGCGTGGCGGCCTCCGGGAAACTGGCCCGGCGTTACGGGAAACGGCGGCGGGAGTCAAGGGAAGGCCCGCGCCGGGGGCGGCGCGGGCGGGACGAGGGCGGGGCGAGGGCCGGTCAGGCGGCCAGCGCGTCGATCTGCGCGTGGGCGGCCTCCAGCCGCGCCTCGGGGCCGAAGAGCAGCGCGTCGGCGGCGACGAACTCCACCCCGGTGATGCCGAAAAAGCCGAGGATATGGCGCAGGTAGCCCGAGGCGAAGTCGATCTCCGAGCCCATCCGGGTGCCGTCCGAGGACAGTGCGACGATGGCGCGCTTGCCCTTGAGCAGCCCCTCGGGACCGGCCTCGGTGTAGCGGAAGGTCTCGCCCTTGCGGGCGAGGTGGTCGATCCAGCTCTTGAGCTGCGCCGGCACGCCGAAGTTGTAGACCGGCAGCGCGATGACGAGGATGTCGGCGGCGCGGACCTCGGCGAGGAGCGTGTCGGAATAGGCGGCGATCCGGGCCTGGTCGGCGCTGCGCGCCTCGGCCGGGGTGTAGACCGCGCCGATCCAGGCGCCGTCGATCGCGGGCACGCCGCCGGAGAGGTCGCGGGTGGTGACGGTGGCGCCGGGATGGGCGGCGGCGAGCCGCGCCATCACCCGGTCGGTCAGCCGGCGGGAGACCGAGGCGTCGGCCTTGATCGAGGAATCGATGCGGAGGATCTGGGTCATGGGACGTCCTTGAAAGAGGGGGCCTTGAAAGTGGGGGCCTTGCGAGTGGTCGCTGCAACCTGTGTCTGTGCGCTGGTATTGTGAATTGGCGACGGACGAGCAGATCCTGTGCATGGGGGCACATGTTGCCCCGGCGGGCCGAGGTGCGCCCGGGACGGCAGATCGCGGTTGAAAGCCCCGCGAAAACCGGCAGATTGCGGGAAGGTCCGGTTGCCGGCGCAGATCGGCCGGCCGGGGTGCCGGCAATGGTCCCGCGTGATTTCAGGGAGTTGGCGGATGGAAAGCTGGGACGAGGTCAGGACCGCCTATCAGGTCGCGCGGATCGGCACCGTCTCGGGCGCGGCCGAGGTGCTGGGCGTCCACCACGCGACGGTGATCCGCCATATCGACGCGTTGGAGGCGCGGCTCGGGGCAAAGCTCTTCCAGCGCCACCCGCGCGGCTACACGCCGACCGAGGCGGGGCAGGAGCTTCTGAAGGTGGCGGGGGCGGCCGAGGAGCAGTTCGCGCAGCTCTCGGCCCGGATCACCGGCACCTCGACGGAGATCTCGGGCGAGCTGGTCGTGACCTCGATCGCCGGGCTGTCGGAACTGCTGACGCCGACGCTCGTCGGGCTCCAGGCCGGGCATCCGGGGCTGCGGGTCCGCTATGTCAGCGACCCGCGGCTCTTCCGGCTGGAATACGGCGAGGCGCATGTGGCGATCCGGGCGGGAAGCCGGCCGCAGGAGCCCGACAACATCGTCCAGCCGCTCTGCACCCGGCGCGTCGCGCTCTATGCCGCGCCCGCCTATGCCGAGGCGCACGGCCTGCCGGAAGGCGAGGGCGATCTCGCCCGCCACCGCTTCGTCGGCCTCGACGATCCCGAAAGCCGGGCGCCGTTCCACCGCTGGCTCGCCGCGCGGGTGCCGGACGACGCCATCACCTTCCGCACCAACGAGGCGCTGGTCCTGGCCGAGGCGATCCGGTCGGGGGCGGGGCTGGGGTTCCTGCCGGTGCTGCAGGCCCGCGCGATGGGCGGGCTGGTCGAGGCGCTGCCGCCGAGGCCGGAGTGGGCGACGGCGCTCTGGCTCGTCACCCATGTCGACCTGCACCGCTCGCCCCGCATCCAGCTTTTCCTGAAGGCGGTGAAGGATGCGGCGCGGACCTGCGACCCGGACTGAGGGCATGAGCGGACCCGCGCGCGGCCATCTCGCCATGCTCTTCTTCTCGATGCTGGTGGCGGGGTCGTTTCCGCTGGGCGCGCTGGTGGCCAACGTGGTGTCGCCGGTCGCCTTCACCGCGGTGCGCTTCGTTCTGGCGGCGGCAATCATCGGCGCTGCGGCGGCGGCCACGACCGGCCTGCCCGCCGGCGCGGCGCGGGCGCCCTGGCGCTATCTCGTCGTCGGCGGGCTGCTGGCAGGCTATTTCATCCTGATGTTCGAGGGGCTGAAGACCGCCGCGCCGGTCTCGGCCGCAGCCGTCTTCACCCTGACGCCGATCCTGTCGGCTGGCTTCGGCTGGCTGCTGCTCAGGCAGGTGACGACGCGCCGGATCGCGCTCGCGCTCGCCATCGGCGCGGCGGGGGCGCTCTGGGTGATCTTCCGGGCCGACTGGCGCGCGGCGCTCCGCGTCGAGGTGGGGCGGGGCGAGGCGCTCTATTTCGTCGGCTGCGTGCTGCACGCGGTCTACACGCCGGCGGTGCGCCGGCTCAGCCGGGGGGAGAGCCCGATGGTCTTCACCTTCGGGATGACGCTCGCCGGAGCGGCGATCACCACGGCTTACGGCTGGGAGGCGATCCGGGCGACCGACTGGATGGCGCTGCCTGGCATCGTCTGGGTGGCGCTGGTCTACACCGCCGTCTTCGCCTCGGCCGTCACCTTTGTCCTGGTGCAGTATGCGACGCTGCGCCTGCCTTCGGCCAAGGTGATGGCCTATACCTATCTCGTTCCGTCCTGGGTGATCCTGTGGCAGGTGGCGCTGGGCCGGCCGGCGCCGCCGGCGCTGATCCTCGCCGGCGTCGGCCTGACGGCGCTGGCGCTGGCCCTGCTGCTGAAGGACGAGGGGGCGGGGTGAGCGGGCGGTGTCCTTCCGTCATCCGTTGCGCCGCTGGAGGGGGCGGCCGCAGTCCCCGGAGATGCCCGCTTTCGCGGGCATGGCAGGGGGGGGAAGGCGCGAAGGGCGGCGGCCGGCCGCGGGCGGGCGCTGCACACCGCCGGGTTGGGGCTGTTTATGGTGCCGCTCTCCCGACCGTCGTTCCGCTGGTGACGTTGCAATGCGCCCGCCCGGGCGGGCGGTCGGGCGCCGCCCGGGGTGGGCGCCCGGGCGAGGCGGTGGGCGCGTGGCGCTTTTCTGTCACCCCCGCGAAAGCGACGGTCTCCCCGGCATGGTGCCGTCGTGGCGTTTTGCCTACACAGCGCCGCCCGCCGCAACGCGCGCCTTATGCGCAGCGAGGCTGCGTTCAAACGTTGTCATGTAGTTTACGTCCGCCTCCCAATCGCGCTTGAACTCAAGCCATTCCGGGCAGCGGCTGCGCCGGACGGTGCAGTCGTTCATCAGCTCCTCGCCGACTTGGTATTCGAGGGTCATTCTGGTGACGGAGCCAGTGGGATCGCCTGTCATGCAGCCGGCGAGAAAGACGGTGGTTGCGAGAACGCGCATCATGGAAAAGCTCCTGCGTTGGTGCCGGGATGATGCAGCGCGCAGCGGCAGGCGCAATGGGAAATCCGCGCGAGGGCGTCATGGCGTGGGCACGCGGCAGGAGCCGACACAAGCTCTCCCCCCGGTCACTCCGTGCCGGGAAGCTCGGCGGCGAGGAAGCGCTCGAAGGCATCAAGGTCGAGCGGCTCGAACTGGCCGAAGCCCTGGATCCAGACCGAGGCCGCGCGCATCGCCTCGGGTTCGAGCTTGCACCATTTCACCCGGCCGCGCCGTTCCTGGCTGATCAGCCCCGCCCCGGCGAGGATCGCGAGGTGCTTGGAGATCGCGGCGAGCGAAATGTCGAAGGGGTGGGCGACGTCGGTCACCGCCATGTCGTCCTCGAGCAGCATCGTCAGGATAGCCCGCCGTGTGGGGTCGGCGATTGCGGCGAAGATGCGGTCAAGCGAGGGGGCGGGGCGCGGGGTCATCGCCCCTTCCTGCGGGCCTTCGCGGCGATCGTCAACCGGAAGGTTGAATATGCGCGGGGGCGGGCGGGGCCGCCGAACGGCGCCGGGCAGGGCCGGATGCGGGGACCGGGCGGCAAAAATTCCACAGATATTACAGTCTGTTGGCGCGAGTCCCCCGGCCGAAATCGGCGGATTGACTCGCCCCCGCCGGCGCTCTAGTTGTCGCGGAACTGACCGAGGGGGCCTTTGCGATGTCCGGCGAACCCGATCCCGGCCGCCTGAAGGCGCTCGAGGAGCGGATCGCGGCGGCGCGGAAGGCCCGGGCTCCGAAACCGCGCGGTGACGAGCATTACTCGGCCGCCAGCCAGGGCTGGCGGATGGTGATCGAGCTGGTCGCGGGTCTCGGGATCGGCTTCGGCATCGGATACGGGCTCGATGTCCTGCTGGGCACGCTGCCGCTGTTTCTGGTGCTGTTCACATTGCTGGGCTTCGTGGCCGGGGTGAAGACGATGCTTCGCACCGCCCGCGAGATCCAGGACGAAAATCAGGCGGGTGGCCCCGCCCGGGACGAAGGGGAATAGACGTGGCGACGGAAGCGCATGGCGAGGGTCTGACGTTCCATCCGATGGATCAGTTCAAGATCCAGCCGCTGTTCGGCGAAGGCCCGATCCACTGGTACACGCCCACCAACGCGACGCTGTGGATGGCGGTGGCGCTTCTGGCGATCTTCGCGCTGTTCGTCCTCGGCACCCGCGGCCGGGCGCTGATCCCGACGCGGCTCCAGTCGGTCGCCGAGCTGGGCTACGGCTTCGTCCACAAGATGGTCGAGGACGTGGCCGGCAAGGACGGGCTGAAGTTCTTCCCCTACATCTTCACGCTGTTCTGCTTCATCGTCTTCTCGAACTTCCTCGGCCTCATCCCCGGCGCGCTGACGACGACGAGCCATATCGCGGTCACCGCCTTCATGGCGATCGCGGTCTTCCTGACCGTCACGCTTGTCGGCTTCATCAAGAACGGGGCGGGCTTTCTCGGGCTCTTCTGGGTGTCGTCGGCGCCGCTCGCGCTCAGGCCGGTGCTGGCGCTGATCGAGGTGATCTCCTACTTCGTGCGCCCGGTCAGCCACTCCATCCGACTTGCCGGCAACATGATGGCGGGCCATGCGGTGATCAAGGTCTTCGCGGCCTTCGCGCCGCTGGTGCTGATCTCGGGCATCGGCATCGCGGTCACGCCGCTGTCGATCCTCGCAATCACGGCGATGTATGCGCTGGAAATCCTCGTGGCCTTCATCCAGGCCTATGTCTTCACCATCCTGACCTGCGTCTACCTCAGGGATGCGCTGCATCCGCACCACTGACGCCGGTCTCAACGCAACTCAGCAAATCCAACCGTAAGGAGCAACGACATGGAAATCGCAGCAGCAGCAGCCATCGGCAAGTTCATCGGCGCCGGCCTTGCCTGCATCGGCATGGGCGGGTCGGCGATGGGGGTGGGCAACGTCGCCGGCAACTTCCTCGCCGGCGCGCTCAGGAACCCCTCGGCCGCGGCCGGCCAGACCGCCACGCTCTTCATCGGCATCGCCTTTGCCGAAGCGCTGGGGATCTTCTCGTTCCTCGTGGCGCTTCTGCTGATGTTCGCCGTCTGAGCCCCGACTGACCATCCTTACGGCCGGACGGGGCAGGGCCTGCGCCGTCCGGGTTGTACCTGGGTTTCGAGGGGGCCGAGATGGCAAACACGACCACAGAGGCCGCGCAGGGCACCGTCGAGGCGGTGACCGGATCCGCCGGCCACGCGGCGCAATCCGCCGGGATGCCGCAACTCGACTACGCCACCTTCCCGAACCAGATCTTCTGGCTTCTGGTGGCGCTGGTGGTGATCTACCTCGTCCTGAGCCGGGTCGCCCTGCCCAGGATCGGCGGCATCCTCGCCGACCGCCAGGGCAAGATCACCAGCGACATCGCCGCGGCCGAGGACCTGAAGCTCAAGGCCGAGGCGGCCGAGAAGGCCTACAACCAGGCGCTGGTCGACGCGCGGACCGAGGCCAACAAGATCGTCGCCGAGGCGCGGGCCGAGATCCAGAAGGACCTCGACAAGGCGACCGCCAGGGCGGATGCCGAGATCGCCGCCAGGACCGCCGAGAGCACCAGGCGCATCGACGAGATCAGGGCGAGTGCCGCGGGCAATGTCGTCGAGGTCGCGAAGGATGCCGCCGAGGCGATCGTCGCGGCGCTGGGCGGCAAGGCCGACGCGGCGGCGGTGGCCGACGCCGTCGCCACCAGGCTGAAGGGGTGAGGCCATGAACCGCATCGCAATCATCGCAGCGCTCATGCTCGCCGGCCCCGCCGCAGCGGCGGAGGGCGAGCCGTTCTTCACCCTGCGCTCGACCGAATTCGTCGTCACGATCGCCTTCCTGATCTTCATCGGCGTGCTCGTCTACTTCCGGGTTCCGGCGCTGATCGGCGGGCTTCTCGACAAGCGCGCCGCAGGCATCAAGGCCGAGCTTGACCAGGCGCGCGCGCTGCATGACGAGGCGCGGTCGATCCTCGCCTCCTACGAGCGCAAGCACAAGGAAGTGCAGGACCAGGCCGACCGCATCGTCGAGACCGCCAAGCGCGAGGCGATCGCCGCGGCGGAGCAGGCGAAGGCCGATCTCAAGGCCTCGATCGCGCGGCGGCTGGCTGCCGCCGAGGACCAGATCGCCTCGGCCGAGGCGGCGGCGGTCCGCGAGGTGCGCGACCGGGCGGTGAACGTCGCCGTCGCCGCTGCCGGCGACCTGATCGCGGCGAGGATGACGGCGGCCGAGAAGAACCGGCTGATCGACGCGTCGATCGGCGAGGTCGAGACCCGGCTTCACTGAGGCAGGCGCAGCGCTTAGGGTGAGACCCGGCCCGGTGCCGGGTCTTGCATTTCGGGGGAGGTGTCGATGGCGGTTACGATCCGGCGGCTGGCCGAGGGCGACCGGGCGGCGTGGGAAAAGCTCTACGCCGGCTATGCCGAGTTCTACCGCGTGACGCAGACGCCGGAGATGCGGGCGTGCGTCTGGGGCTGGATCTTCGACCCGGCCCATGAAACCGAGGCTCTGGTGGCCGAGGATGCCGGCGGCCGGCTTCTGGGCCTTGCCCATTTCCGCGCTTTCGCGCGGCCGCTGTCGGCCTCGACCGGCGGCTTCCTTGACGATCTCTTCGTGACACCGGAGGCGCGGGGAAAGGCCGTGGCCGATGCGCTGATCGCGGCTCTGGCGGCCGAGGGGCGGGCGCGAGGCTGGACAGTGATCCGCTGGATCACCGCCGAGGACAACTACCGCGCCCGCGCCGTCTACGACCGGATGGCCGAGCGGACGAAGTGGATGACCTACGATATCCGGTTGTGAGGGGCGGCCCGCCGCGAGGCGGGCCGCCGCGCTGTTTCCGCCGGGCCGGCGCTCAGGCGCCGCGCATCCGCTTGACGATCATGCCGACGACGACCTGCACGACCAGGCCGGCGACGCCGCCGCCGACGAGGTTGCTTGCCAGCGCGGCAATGTCGGTGCCGCTGCCGAGCATCCCGCCCAGAAGCTGGCCGCCGCCGACGCCGCCCACCGCCCCGGCGATGAGATTGCCGATGTTGCCCATGTCGGCGCCCTTCACGGCCTTGCCGCCGCCGAGGCCGCCGATCGCCCCGCCGATCAGTTGGGAAAGAACCTGTTCCATCGCTGTCCCCTGTCCACACATGGCGTTGTCGCCACGGCGCCAGCGTCCCGCGACACTCCGCCACGTGTCAAGGGAGGCAGGTGCCCATCGCCGGCGGATCGTGCAGGGGGGCAACAGCCCGGATCTAGCCCCGCCCCTCTTCCTGGGCGATGCGAAGCCGCGCCACGGCCTCGTTGCGTTCCGATTTGCGGTCCTCGTCGAGGGCGCGGGCGACGAAGGCGAGGTGGGTTTCCACCGCCGCCCGTGCCGCGGCCGGGTCGCGCGCGAAAAGCGCGTCGCGGATCGCGCGGTGCTGGTCGAGAAGCGTGCCCCGCGTGGTCTTCTGGCGGAAGATCACCTGACGGTTGTAGAAGACGCCCTGCCGGAGCAGATCGAACATCGAACGCATCATGTGCAGCATGACGACGTTGTGGCTGGCCTCGATGATCGCCATGTGGAACTCGGCATCGAGCCGCGCCTCGTCGGCGGGATCGCGTTTGAGATGCGCGGCCTCCATCTTGGCGAAGATCGTGTCGATCACCTTCAGGTCGGTGTCCGAGGCGAGCCGCGCCGCGCGTTCGGCGGCCAGCGCCTCCAGATCGCGGCGGAAGGCGAGGTAGTCGAAGACGGCCTCGTCATGGCGCGCGAGGAGCCGGATCAGCGCCGGCGAGAAGGCCGACCCCAGAACCTCGGCCACGAAGATGCCGGCGCCCGCCCTCGTGGTCAGGAGACCGGCCTCCTGAAGCTCTGCCACCGCCTCGCGCAGGCTGGGGCGCGACACGCCGAGCCGTTCGGCGAGGTCGCGTTCCGACGGCAGGCGTTCGCCGGGGCGGAGGATGCCGCGCAGGATCAGCCCCTCGATCTGGCGGACGACGCTGTGCGACAGTTTCTCGGGTTCCACCTTCTGAAAGGGCATGTCTCTCTCCGGAATTGGTCAAGATATATGACCGCGACGGGGGCGGAGACAACGAAAAAGGCCGGGCAGGTGCCCGGCCTTGGTCTGGTGCGGCCCGCGGTCAGCCCTGCGGGATGATCAGGATTTCCACCCGGCGGTTCTGGGCGCGGCCCTCGGGGGTCAGGTTCGACGCGACCGGCAGATCCTCGCCGCGGCCGTAGGCCACGACGCGCCCGCCGGCGACACCGGCGCCGCGCAGGACCCCCGCCACCGCCATCGCCCGGCGCTGCGACAGGTCCTGGTTGTAGGCGGCCGAGCCGGTGTTGTCGGTATGGCCGATGACCTCCACCCGGGTGTTGGGATAGCGGTTGAGGTTGTCGGCCAGCGCATAGAGGTCGTTCTGGATCGAGCCCTGCACCACCGCGCTGTCGGTGGCGAAGAGGATGCCCTCGGGCATGACGACACGGAGCTGGTTGCCTTCGTTGATGATCCGCACCCGGCTGTCGCTGATCTCGGCCTGCAACTCGCGCGCCTGGCGGTCGAGGTTGGAGCCGACGACCCCGCCGGCAAGCCCGCCGATCGCCGCGCCCACCACGGCACGGTCGAGCTTGTCCTTGCCACCCTCGCCGGTGAGGATGCCGGCCAGCGCGCCGATCCCGGCGCCGGTCAGCGCGCCTTCCTTGGTGCGCTGGTTGGGATCGGCCGAATACTGGTCGGTCGGGGTGCAGGCGGCCAGAAGCATGGCCACGGCGGCACCGCCGAGAAGGGTCTTGGACATAGGCATGGAAGCTGCTCCGGTTGTTGCTTTTGCGTCTGGTCGGAGATTACCCGCTGTTAGGCAATAACGCCCGCGCCGAATGCCGGTTCCGGCAACATTCCGCGCATCGCCGCCGGCACGCTTGCGCCGGCTCATCCCGCCTCGGCGCGGGCCGATTCCCAGGCGAGCATCGCCCGCTTGACCGGCAATCCCCAGCGATAGCCGCCAAGCGCGCCGCTCTTGCGGATCGCCCGGTGGCAGGGAATGAGCCAGGCGACCGGATTGCGCCCCACTGCCGTGCCCACCGCGCGCACCGCCTGCGGGTTGCCGAGGCGCGCGGCGATGTCGGAATAGGTGGCGACATGGCCCGAGGGGATCGACAGCAGCGCCTCCCAGACCTTGATCTGGAACGGCGCCCCGATCAGGTGGAGCGGCGCGGCGCTGCCCGGGGTGTCCGCCGCCGCGGAGGTGCCGAAGGCGGCCTCGACCCAGGGGCGGAGTGCTGCGGGCTCTTCCACATAGCGTGCCTTCGGCCATCGCGCGCAGAGGTCGGCCATCGCCGCCTCCGGCGTCGTCTCGGCGGTGAAGGCCAGCCCGCAGATGCCGCGGTCGGTGCCCATCACCAGCACCGGGCCGAAGGGGCTGTCGAACCGGCCCCAGCGGATCACCAGCCCCTCGGCGCCCCTTGCGAAGTCGCCGGGGCTCATCGCCTCCCACCGCACGAAGAGGTCGTGAAGCCGCCCGGCGCCGGAAAGGCCGGCCGCGTCGGCGGTGTCGAGAAGCGTGTGGCGCTCGGCCAGCAGGCGCCTGGCGTGATCGAGCGTCAGGTATTGCTGATACCGCTTCGGGCTGACCCCGACCCATCGCGTGAAGACGCGCTGGAAATGCGCCGGGCTCATCGAGAGCCGGGCGGCAAGGTCGTCGAGCGTCAGCGCCGCGCCACCGGCGTCGTCGATGATCGTCAGCGCGCGGGCGATCACGCCGTAGTGGTAGCGGTCTTCGGTCATGGGGTCGGCGGGCATGGCAGTCTCCTCACCCGCAGAGATAGGCCGGCGCGGGGTCGCGCGCGACCCGGATGTTGCGCTTTGTCAGGCGATGCGGAGCGGCCGCACCGCCGGGGGCGGGGCAACTGCCAGATCGGCGGGCAGGATCCGCGGGCGGAGCGGCGCGCCCGAGCCGGCCAGCAGCCGGTCCGCCAGCGCCAGCGCCCGGCGGGGAAAGGCACGGAACGCGGCCTCGGGCGCAAGGCTTTCGATCCAGGTGCCGTCGGCGAGGATGAGGTCATGCGCGCCGAGGAGGACCTGGACGAAGCCGCCGGGGGGTCGTGCCCGCTGCACCGCGCCGCGGGCGGACGCGGGGATCAGCGCCTCGGCGGTGCCGAAGACCGCGAGCAGCGCCGTGGCATCGACGAGAACGCCGTGGCCGGCGGCGAGAAGGAGCGTGCGGTCGGGAATGCCCGGGCCGAGCGCGCCCGGCGCGATCGCCACCGCCTGCCGTGCCGCACCGCTGGCCGCGCCGCGCCGGCCGTGGCCGGCCCAGACGAGCGGACGGTAGCCGTTGTCGCGGGTCAGGATCGCATCACCCGGCCGCAGCCGCCCCGCCGGCACCGGGCCCGAGCGCGTGGCGACGAGCACGGTGGACGCGAGGCCCGTGGCGGCTGTGCCGCCCGCCGCACCCGCCGCTGCCACCCGCATCCCTGCGCGCCGATTGATGTTCTCAAAGCCCATGCCGCCGGTCCCTGTCGGCGGGGATGCTGCCACGAAGGGGAAAAATTGCGGTTAACGCGGGTGATTGTTCGCGCCCGTCCGCCGTCGCCCGCTTCGCGCTTGCCGTGCGGCGTTCCTGCGGGCATATCGCCGGCATGGCCAGCCAGCTCGACTATGCCACGATCCGAGAGATCTTCGCCCGCTTCCGCGCCGCCGAGGCCGAGCCGAAGGGCGAGCTGGAGCATGTCAACGCCTTCACGCTTCTGGTCGCGGTGGCGCTGTCGGCGCAGGCGACGGATGCGGGCGTGAACAAGGCCACGCGGGCGCTGTTCCGGGTGGCGGACACCCCGGAGAAGATGCTGGCGCTGGGCGAGGAAGGGTTGATCGGACACATCCGGACGATCGGGCTTTTCCGCCAGAAGGCGAAGAACGTCATGCGGCTCAGCCGCATCCTCGTCGAGGCGCATGGCGGCGAGGTGCCCACGTCGCGAGCGGCGCTGATGACGCTGCCGGGGGTCGGGCGCAAGACCGCGAATGTGGTGCTCAACGTCTGGTTCCACTTTCCCGCGCAGGCGGTCGACACCCACGTCTTCCGGGTCGCCAACCGCACCGGCATCGCGCCGGGCCGCGACGTGCTGGCCGTCGAGCGCGCCATCGAGGACCATGTGCCGGTGGAATTCCAGCGCCACGCGCACCACTGGCTGATCCTGCACGGCCGCTACATCTGCGTCGCCCGCAGGCCGAAATGCGGCGCCTGCCTGATCCGCGATCTCTGCCTTTACGAGGAGAAGACCCTGTGACCGGACGCTACCAGGTTGTCGGCATCGGCAACGCCATCGTCGACGTGCTGACGCAATGCGACGACGATTTCCTCGACTGGATGGGGATCGAGAAGGGGATCATGCAGCTCGTCGACCGCGAGCGGGGCGAGACGCTCTATGCCGCGATGAAGGAACGCACGCAGGCGCCCGGCGGATCGGTCGGCAACACGATGGCGGGGCTCGGCAACCTCGGGCTGAGGACGGCCTTCGTCGGGCGGGTGAAGGACGACGCGCTGGGGCGCTTCTACGCCAAGTCGCTGGAGCTTGAGGGCACCGATTTTCCCAATCCGCCGGTGGCGGCCGAGCCGCTGCCGACCTCGCGGTCGATGATCTTCGTGACGCCGGACGGCGAGCGGTCGATGAACACCTACCTCGGCGCCGGGGCGGATTTCGGCCCCCACGATCTTGATGCGGAGGTGGTGCGCCGGTCGGACTACCTTTTCCTCGAGGGCTATCTCTTCGACAAGGACCACGGCAAGGCTGCCTTTCGCAAGGCCGCCGCGGCCTGCCACGAGGGCGGCGGCAAGGCCGGGATCGCGCTTTCAGACCCGTTCTGCGTCGACCGGCACCGCGCCGACTTCCGCCGGCTGGTGCGCGAGGAGATGGACTACGTCATCGGCAACCAGCACGAATGGTGCTCGCTCTACCAGACCGAGGACCTCGAGGCGGCGCTGGCGCAGGCGCATGCCGATTGCGGCACCGTCGTCTGCACCCGGTCGGGCGCCGACGTGATCCTGATCCGCGGGCAGGAGCGGGTGGAGGTGCCGGTGCACCGGGTGGTGCCGGTCGATGCCACCGGCGCGGGCGACCAGTTCGCGGCCGGCTTCCTCTACGGGCTGGCGACGGGCCAGCCGCTCGCCAAGGCGGGCCGCATGGGCTGCATCGCCGCGGCCGAGGTGATCAGCCATTTCGGCGCCCGGCCCGAGACGGACGTGAAGACGCTCTTTCGCTCGCACGGGCTGATCTGAGCTAGTCGTCCTCTGCCGCCTCGAGCGCCCCGCGGCGGGAAAGGACACGGGCGAGCGCCGCACAGGCCAGTGCCCAGGCGCCGCCGGCGGCCCAGCCGGCAAGCACGTCGGTCGGCCAGTGGACGCCAAGGTAGACCCGGCTGAGCCCGACCGCGATCGTGACCAGCACGGCGAGCGCCACGACATAGAGCTTGAGCCGCCCTTCCGTGAAGGTGGTGGCGACCAGCACCGCAAGCGTGAGCCAGGTGACTGCCGCCATCATCGAATGGCCCGAGGGGAACGAGGCGGTGTAGACCGCCGAACCATGCGGCACGAGATCGGGCCGCGGACGGTTGAAAAGCGCCTTGGCGGTGTTGCTGAGCGCCACGCCGCTGCCGACCGCGGCCAAGAGATAGAACGCGGTCGCGCGCCTGGACCGGAGCCACAGGAACCCGGCCGCGGCGAGGGTGACGAAGGTCAGCACGCCGGTGCCGCCAAGCGCGGTGAGGTCGCGGGCAAGCTCATCGACCCAAGGAGGGCCGAGCGGATCGGCCGGATCGCCGGGCGCGCGGAGCGCGAGCAGAACCGCGGTGTCGAAGGCGTGGGTGCCACCCTCCACCACCTCCTCGGCCAGTGCCACGAAGGCCCAGGCCGCAGCGGCCGCAAGCGACAGGGCCACCGCAAGGCCAAGCTCCACGTGGCGGCCAAGCCAGTGCATCCCGGCACGGAAGGCTGACAGGCGGCTCATGCCCCCGTCCCGTGATCGTCCCCCGCGCCGGACATCCCCACCGCTGCCCTACCCCCCGAGCTTGGCGTGAACCTCGTCGAGGTCGATCTCGCCCACCGGCATCTTGTTGGCCGGGTTGTCGAAGTCGTAGCGGAAGAGCTGGAAGTCCCGGTGGTAGATTTCCCACATCAGATGCTTCGACAGGTCGTCGAAATAGTCCTCCACCGGGTGCGCCCGCTTAGGCCCGTGGCCCTCGCTTTCGTTGAAGCGCGGAATCCCCGCGAGGTCCACGGCGTGCCGGGTCTCGACATGGTCCAGCACCACCTGCATCCCCTCGTCGAACTTCTCGGTGAAGAGGATGTGGTCGTAGCGCCCGCCGTTGGCGATGAAGGTGGCGACATGGCCGGACATCGCCGACCAGTGGATGTCGGGTTCCATCGGCCGGCGCCAGCGGATCGTGTCGCGGGCGAAGAGGAGGAAGCGGCGGAACGACTTGATCTGGTCGAATTCGAAGTCGTCCTCGGGGCTGCCGACCTCGACCCCGTATTTCTGGATCAGCATCGGCACCAGGTTGCCGCGATAGCGCTTGCCGTTCCGCTGGATGCCGCAGATCTTGTCGAAGAACGACGACAGGATGCGGGTGTAGGGGTTGCGGACGCAGGTGAAGGCATAGCTCCGGTGCGTCTTCACATTGGCCTCGATCAGCGGCTGGCTCGCCTCCTGGCTCCATTTGTGCAGGCCTTCGGCCGCGTCGTGGATGTCGCCGTCGAAGAAGCGGCCGTGGTCGGAGAAATACAGGATCTGGCCGATGGTGGAGCAGGCGCATTTCGGCACCACGCGGTAGACCGCGCTTTCGCTTTCCGTCATCCAGGTGCCGGGGAATCCCATCTGGTGCGTCCCTTTCCGTTCCCGTCCCGCCGAGCCGCATCCTGACCCGGGAATACGGCCCAAAAGGCACGGAAAAGCGGTCATTTCAACGGCTCATAAACCGAAATCTCTCAACAATCCATTGCCGGTCGGGTAACAGGTTCCCAAATGGCAAGGATCGCCTTCGTTCTTCTGTGTCACAAGGATCCCGAAGGGATCATCCGTCAGGCCGAGCGGCTGACGGCTGCGGGTGACTGCATGGCGATCCATTTCGACGCCCGCGCGGGCAAGGACGATTTCCGCCGTATCCGCGCGGCGCTGGCGCGGAATCCGAACGTCACCTTCGCGCGGCGGCGGGTGAAATGCGGCTGGGGCGGATGGAGCCTGGTCCAGGCGACGCTGAACGCGGTGAGGGCGGCGGTGGCCGCCTTCCCGGATGCGACGCATTTCTACATGCTTTCGGGCGACTGCATGGCGATCAAGTCGGCCGAATATGCCCATGCCTTTCTCGATGCCGAGGATGCCGACTATATCGAGAGCTTCGACTTCTTCACCTCGGACTGGATCAGGACCGGGATGAAGGGCGACCGGCTGATCTACCGCCACCCGTTCAACGAGAGGACGCAGAAGCGGCTTTTCTACGGCTTCTACAACCTTCAGAAGCGGCTCGGTCTGACCCGTGCCGTCCCCGCCGACCTGCAGATGATGATCGGCAGCCAGTGGTGGTGCCTGCGGCGGCGCACGGTGGAATGGGTGCTCGACTTCTGCGCCCGGCGCCCCGATGTGATGCGCTTCTTCCGCACCACATGGATTCCCGACGAGACCTTCTTCCAGACCATCGTCCGCCATGTCGTCCCCGCGGCCGAGATCCGCAGCCGCAGCCTGACCTTCCTGATGTTCTCCGACTACGGGATGCCGGTCACCTTCTACAACGACCACTATGACCTGCTGCTGGCGCAGGATTTCCTCTTCGCCCGCAAGATCAGCCCCGAGGCGCGCGCGCTGAAGCGCCGGCTCGGCGATCTCTACGCCGCGCGGGGGATGACCTTCCGCACCTCGAACGAGGGCCAGCGGCTCTACCGATTCCTCGCCAGCCGCGGCCGCGAGGGCCGACGCTTCGCGCCCCGGTTCTGGGAACGCGAGGCAAGCCTCGGGCGCGAGCGCGAGCTGATGATCGTGGTCTGCAAGAAGTGGCATGTGGCCAAGCGGCTGGTCGAGCGCGCCCGCGCGCTGACCGGCATCCCGGCGGTCGAATATATCTTCAACGAGGAGGCGACGCCCCTGCCCGACCTCGGCGGCATCCAGACCACGCTGGAAAAGCGCACCCGCCATCGCCGCGCGCTGGTCAGGCTGCTGTTCGAGCGGAACGGAACGGACCGGCTGATCCTCTGCATGGACCCGGCCGATTTCGAGCTGATGCGCGACTTCGCCGCCGACCGGGCGACGACCCGGTTCCTGGAGGTTTCCTGCGAATTCTGCGACGACTACCTCGCCGGGCACGCGCGCCGCACCGGGCTTGCCAGCGGCACCACGCCGCCCGGGACGCTGGCGCGGCTGCTGCCCACGATCCGCGCCGACATCGCCCATGAAGGTGATCGCATCCGCGACGCGGGATTCGCCCATTTCCACATCCTCCGGCAGGGTGCCGCGGTAGAAGAAAATGCCGTGCCATTGGCGGCGTTTCTGTCTATTCCGGTGGAAACCGCGCGCGAGATCGCCGCGACCGACTATCTCTTTGCCGACTGACTCTTCGCCGACTGACTTTTCGCCGACCGGGGGACCCGATGAGCTACGCCTACGACGACAGCAACATCTTCGCCCGCATCCTGCGCGGCGAGATTCCGAACAAGACGCTGCTGGAAACCCCGCACACGCTCGCCTTCCACGACATCAGGCCGCAGGCGCCGGTGCACGTTCTGGTGATCCCGAAGGGCAAATACGTGAACTTCGACCATTTCGCCGCGGATGCGTCGGACGAGGAGATCGCCGATTTCACCCGCACCGCGGCCGAGGTCTGCCGGATGACCGGGGTCAAGCCCGGACAGGGCGGACAGGGTTATCGCACCATCGCCAACGCCGGGGAGCATGGCGTGCAGGAGGTGCCGCACTACCACCTGCACATCCTCGGCGGCCGGGTCCTTGGCCCGATGCTGAAGCGGGCGGAGTGAGCCGCTTGCCCGCGCCCTTCCAATCGCTATCATGCCGCGACCTGACTGACGGAGCCGAAGACATGCCGATCCCCGCCCCCGAGACCGAGGTTGTGACCCGCTGGAAAGTGGCCTGCGACGGCGGCGAGGGCGCGCTCGGCCACCCGCGCGTCTGGCTGTCGATCCCGCAGGACACCGGCTTCGTCGAATGCGGCTATTGCGACAAGAAATACGTGATCGACCGCGCCCACGCGCACGGCGACCATTGACGCCACACCGCGGGCCGGGTGCCGTCAGGCGCTTTTCTCCTCGCTGAGCCCCAGCTCCTCGATCATCGCGGCGCGCATCAGGAACTTCTGCGGCTTGCCGGTGACGGTCACCGGCAGGTCGTCGCGGAACCGCACCACCGCCGGGATCTTGTAGTGCGCGATCTGGTCCTTGCAGAAGGCGCGGATCTCGCTCTCGGTCGGGCTGGTGCCGGCACGCGGGATGATCCAGGCGCAGACGATCTCGCCGAGCGCATGGTCGGGAATGCCGAAGACCTGCACCTGGCTGACCGCCGGGTGGGAGTAGAGGAATTCCTCGATCTCGCGCGGATAGACGTTTTCGCCGCCGCGGCAGATCATGTCCTTCACCCGGCCGGTGATGTTGCAGTAGCCTTCGGCGTCGATCCGGCCGAGGTCGCCGGTGTGCATCCAGCCCTCGGCGTCGATCGCGCCGGCGGTCTGGGCGGGATCGTCCCAGTAGCCGTGCATCACCGAATAGCCGCGGGTCAGAATCTCGCCCTGCTCGCCGACCGGGACGGTCATGCCATCGGCGTCGGCCACGCGGACCTCGACATGCGGATGGATGCGGCCGACCGAGGTCACCCGCTTTTCCAAGGGCGTGTCGGTGGAGGACTGGAACGAGACCGGGCTGGTCTCGGTCATGCCGTAGGCGATCGTCACCTCGCGCATGTGCATCTGGCCCTGCACCCGCTTCATCACCTCGATCGGGCAGGGGGCGCCGGCCATGATGCCGGTGCGCAGGCTCGACAAGTCGTGGCGGCCGAAGTCGGGGTGTTCCAGCATGGCGACGAACATCGTCGGCACGCCGTAAAGCCCGGTCGCGCGTTCGGCCGCGACGGTGGCGAGGGTGACGGCCGGGTCGAAGCCCTCGCCGGGCACGATCATCGTGGCGCCCTTGGTGACACAGCCGAGCGTGCCCATCACCATGCCGAAGCAGTGGTAGAACGGCACCGGGATGCAGAGCCGGTCATCGGGGCCGAGCTTCAGCGCGGCGGTGACGAAGGCGGCGTTGTTGACGATGTTGCGATGCGTCAGCGTCGCCCCCTTCGGCCGGCCGGTGGTGCCGGAGGTGAACTGGATGTTGATCGGGTCGCGGCGGTCGAGGCTGGCGCTGACCGCATCGAGATCGCCCGCCCCGACGCCGGCGCCCATCGCCTCGACATCGCGGAAGCGGAGCATCCCCGGCCGCGCCTCGCCGCTCATCACGATCAGGTGGCGAAGCTCGGGCAGCGCGTCCGAGGCGATCTCTGCCCCCGTCGCGCCGGGGTCGGGGACGAGCGAGGCCGCCATCGCGGCATAGTCCGAAGCCTTGAACCGTTCGGCGAGGACAAGGCCGCGGCAGCCCGAGAGCGTCAGCGCGTATTCCAGCTCGTGCACCCGGTAGGCGGGGTTGATCGTCACCAGGATCACGCCCAGCCGCGCGGTGGCGAACTGCGTCAGCAGCCATTCCGACCGGTTGGGCGCCCAGATGCCGAGCCGGTCGCCCTTGGCATAGCCGAGCCGGGCAAGCCCGGCGGCAAGCGCATCCACCCGGGCGGCGAATCCGGCCCAGGTCCAGCGGATGCCTTCGCCGGGAAAGATCGCCGCCGTCGCATCGCGCCGCGCGGCCACGCATCCGGCCAGCAGGTCGGGGATCGTGGTTTCCAGAAGCGGCTCGCCGCGGCTGCCCCTGACCCAGGACATGCCTTCCGAAGGGACTCCATCGTCGCGCGGTTCCATCTCGTTCCTCCCCGGCCGCTCTCTCCCCCGTCGGCCCATGACGGCAACATAGCCGCGGCGCCCGGCGTTGACTTGGATTTTTGCGCCAATTTCCCGGCACCGGTCGCGCGGCCCCGCCGGGCCGTGGCGGGATAGTCCGGGTCTTTGGCGGGAAAGGCTGAGATCGGCAGGCGCGCAGGCTGCTAGCCTTCGGGATCATCGACAGGGGGCCGGCCAGGCCCGCTTGCCGACGCCAACCGGGAGGAGAGAGAATGTTCGATCTGGTCATAGGCGGCCAATCCGTCGCCACCGCCACACGCTTTCCCGTGCTGAATCCGGCGACCGGCGCCCCAGTCGCCGAGGCGCCGAATGCCACCGCGGAGGACCTCGACCGCGCGGTCGAGGCCGCAGAGGCGGCGTTCCGCGACCTCTCGGCCCGCCCCGAGGAGGAGCGTCGCAGCCTCTGCGAGGCGATGGCCGCGAAGCTCGAGGCGCATGCCGAGGAGCTTGCCCAGCTTCTGACCCGCGAACAGGGCAAGCCCCTGAACGGGCTCGGCTCGCGCTGGGAGCTTGGCGCGGCGGTGGCCTGGGCCAAGCACACCTGCACGCTGTCGCTGCCGGTCAAGACGATCCAGAACGACAACCGCGGCACGGTGGAGTTGCACCGCAAGCCCCTGGGCGTCGTCGGCTCGATCACGCCGTGGAACTTTCCGATCCTGATCGCGGTCTGGCATGTCGTCCCGGCGGTGCTGACCGGCAACACCGTGGTGATCAAGCCGTCGCCCTACACGCCGCTGACGACGCTGCGCTTCGTCGAGCTGATGAACGAGGTGCTGCCCGCGGGGGTGCTGAACAGCCTTTCGGGCGATGACCGCGCGGTCAATCTCGGCGCGCTGATGTCGGCGCATCCGGGCATCCGCAAGATCGTCTTCACCGGTTCCTCGGAGACCGGCAGGAAGGTCGCGGCGAGCGCATCGGCGACGATGAAGCGGCTGACGCTGGAGATGGGCGGCAACGATGCCGGCATCGTCCTGCCCGATGCCGACCCCAAGGCGATCGCCGAGGGCGTGTTCTGGGGCGCCTTCATCAACAACGGCCAGACCTGCGCCGCGATCAAGCGGCTCTACGTCCATGAGGATGTGTATGACGCGGTCTGCGAGGAGCTGGTCAACTACGCCCGCGGCGTCAGCGTCGGCGACGGCACCGAGGAGGGCACCGCCCTTGGCCCGATGCAGAACCGGATGCAGTTCGACAAGGTGTCGCGGCTGGTGGCCGACGCGAAGTCCCGCGGCCGGGTGCTGATCGGCGGCGAGCCGGGCGAGGGGCTGTTCTTCCCGCCGACGATCATCGCCGATCTGGAGGACGGCGTGGCGCTCGTCGACGAGGAGCAGTTCGGCCCGGCGCTGCCGGTCATCAAGTATCGCGACATCGACGATGCGATCGCGCGCGCCAACGACAGCCCCTGGGGCCTCGGCGGCTCGATCTGGTCGAAGGACATCCAGAAGGCGCGCGGCCTTGCGCTCCGGCTCGAGACCGGGTCGGCCTGGGTGAACAAGCATGTCGCCATCCAGCCCGACGCGCCCTTCGGAGGCGTCAAGGGCTCCGGCCTCGGCACCGAGTTCGGCGAGGAGGGGTTGCAGGAATACACCGACATCCAGGTGCTGTCCTACTGAGGCACCGGTCCCGGCGGGCGCCGCCCGCCGGGGCGGGATGCGACAGGGCGGCCGCGCGCCGTTACACTCGGCGCCGGGACGAGACGAATCATCTGGACGGCGCGGGGAGGCGTTTTCTGGAATGACCGAAGTGCGGGAGTTCGAGCGGTGGTGCGAGGATCTGCACGGCATCTGCGGCCATTATGAAGGCGTGGCGCGGGACCGCCAGCGCGCGGTCCGCGGGCTGATCCATCCGCGCAAGTTCGACGGGCTCGACGTGGCCGACGTCGCCGGCGACGTGCAGGCGATCCGCCGCGACCGGCAAGGCATCCGCCGTGACGGCGCCGAGCACATCTTCTGCATCATCCAGACCGCGGGCCAGCTTCGGGTCGACCACAACGGCGAAAGCTCGCTGATCGGGCCGGGCGATTGCCTGCTGCTGGATTCCACCAGGGAGGGGCTTCTGTCCTTCACCGGCCAGGGGCGGCTTTTGTCGCTGCACATGCCGCGGGGGCTGTTCATGCAGTCCTGCCGCGGCAACGTGCAGATCGGCCGCAGGCTCGCCGGCGACCATCCGCTCGCCCCCTCGATCCGCCAGCAGATCCAGCATTTCACGCTCGGCTGGGATCCGACCGCGGCGGTGGGCAAGGCCAATGCCGACCTTCTGCTCGGGATGATCCAGCTTGCCTTCTGCAAGCCGGGCAACTTCTCGAAGGAACTCGATGCACAGGGTGCCGAACGCCGCTTCGCGTTGGTTCTCGACGTGCTGGAGCGGAACCTGACGCGCGAGGACCTGTCGCTGCGCTGGCTCGCGCACGAAATCGGCATGTCCACCCGGCAGGTGCAGCGCCTCTTCGAATCCGAGCGGACCACCTTCGCCCGCGAGGTGCGCGACCGCCGGCTGAACCTCGCCGCCTCGCACCTGCGCCGGCGCCGGCCGGCCGGCCAGGCGCGGATTTCCGATGTCGCCTACAACTCCGGCTTCCGCGACCTCTCGAACTTCAACCGCGGCTTCAAGTCCCGCTTCGGGATGACGCCGCGGGAGTATCTCGAATCGATGGCCTGACACCCGCGCCGCGCCACCGCGCGCCGGCCGCTTCCCAGGGGAGGGGGAGAAGAATGTATGACTTCATGGACGTTCCGAGGGACTATCTGGCCGCCCGCGCGGCCTATCGCTTCGCCTGCCCCGAGCGGTTCAACTTCGCCTATGACGTGATCGACCGGCGCGGGCGCGAGGCCGACAAGGTGGCCGTCCTCGCCGTGGACGGGCCGAGCGGCACGGTGCGCGAGCTTCGCTATTCCGACCTCGCGCGGCGGTCGTCGCGGCTGGCGGGCGGGCTTCGCGCGCTCGGCCTTCGCAAGGGCGACTTCGCCTGCCTCGTCGCCGGGCGCATCCCGGAATGGTATGACGCGATCTTCGCCTGCATGAAGCTCGGCGTCGTCTCGATGCCGGGCACCAACCTGCTGACCGGCAAGGACATTGCCTACCGGGTGAACCGCACCGGCGCCCGCGCCGTGATTGTCACACCCGAGCACTGCGGCAAGGTCGAGGCGGTCCGCGGCGACTGCCCGTCGCTTGCCTACCTGATCGTCATCGGCGGGCCGCGGTCCGGCTGGATCTCGACCGAGGAGCTGGCCGCAGGCCAGCCGGACGAGATCGCCTCCGGGGACCGGCCGGACCTCAGGTCGGACGACATGATGATGGGCTATTTCACCTCCGGCACCACGGCGATGCCGAAGATGGTGCCGCGCGATTTCTCCTACGGGCTCGCCCATGCCTCGACAGGGCTCTTCTGGATGGACCTGCGCCCCGAGGACGTTCACTGGACGCTGACCGACACCGGCTGGGCGAAGGCGGCCTGGGGGATGCTGTTCCCGCAGTTCCTGATCGGCTGCACGACGGTGCTGCTGGACGCGCCGGGCTTCGATGCCGACCTGCACCTGCGGCTTCTCGGCAGGCTTGGCGTCACCACCTTCTGCGCGCCCCCCACCGCCTACCGGCTGTTCGCGCAGATGGACCTGTCGGGATACGACTTCGCCTCGCTGCGCCGCTCGGTCGGCGCGGGCGAGCCCCTGAACCCCGAGGTCATCCGCTTCTGGCAGGAGGCCACCGGCACCACCATCGCCGACGGCTACGGCCAGACCGAGACGGTCAATATCGTCGCGAACTTCCCCGACCAGCCGGTCAGGTTCGGCTCGATGGGCCAGCCGGTGCCGGGGTTCGACGTCGACGTGGTCGACGCCGAGGGCCATGTCGTCCCGTGCGGCGAGATCGGCAACATCGCGGTGCGGGTCGAGGGTGCGGCCCCGCCGGGGCTCTTCTCCGGCTACTACACCGGGGCCGAGCCCGACCGGCGCGCCTTCCGCCACGGCTGGTACTATACCGGCGACACCGCCACCCGCGACGAGGACGGCTATTTCTGGTTTGTCGGCCGGGCCGACGACCTGATCACCTCCGCCGGCTACCGGATCAGCCCGTTCGAGGTGGAAAGCGTGCTTCTCGAGCACCCGGCGGTGGCCGAAAGCGCCGTCATCGCCAAGCCCGAGTCGCTGCGCGGCGAGATCGTCGTGGCCTATGTGATCCTCGCCAGGGGGCATGAGCCGGGCGAGGCGCTGGCGCTCGACATCCAGGAACACTGCAAGCGCGTGACCGCACCCTACAAGTATCCGCGCGAGGTGGTCTTCGTGGAGACGCTGCCCAAGACGATCTCGGGCAAGATCCGCCGGGTGGAACTGCGCGCGAAGAAGGAGGGCTGACGGCGGGGCGCGTCCGCAGGAGGCGCAGGGCGGGCCCGGCGCGCGCCCCTGCCGGCGCGCTATCCGCGCGCCGGTGCTGCCTCCGGTGCCGCCCCCGGTGCCGCCCCTGCGAACCATGCCGCGACGATCTCGCCGGCGCGGCCGAAGCGGCCGGCAAGCTCGTCGCGGCCCGCGCCTGCCTCCATCGCCCGCCAGACCGCCGCGGCCGGCTGCCCCTCGACCCAGGCGACACCGCCGGGCGCGTGGGGCGGGATCAGAACCTCGGCCTCGGTGAGCCTTCCGTCCTCGACGACGATGCGGCGGGCGATCCGCTCGCCGGTGGCCGCGGCCTCCATTGGCAGGTCGTCGGGGAAGGCCGCCCGTCGCGACCAGAACGGCAGATCGGCGCGCGCCGCCTCGCTGCGGATGAAGTCGCGCCCGAGCCGGGCCTGGCGCAGGTAGAGAAGATCGAGCCGCTGGTTGAGGAACCGAAGCGCGAGATCGCGGCTTTCCCGGTCATCACCTGCCTCGAGCGTGCGCCGCACCGCGGTGGCGGCAAGCGCCGAGGAGGTGGCGAAGAACATGCCGTGCCCGGAGAGCGGGTCCATCCCCGCGACCGCGTCGCCGATGGCGATGACCTCGAGGTCGGCGACCGGCAGCGGCAGGACCACCGAGGAATCGCGGACGAGCGCTGCGCCGTCGATCCCGGTGACCTCCGGCAGGTGATCACGCGCGCCGGCCAGCGCCGACGCGAGCCGCGCCAGCGGATCGCGCCCCGCCGGGTCGGCCGCGTCCTGGGTGAGCTGCACCCAGCCCCGCCCGTCGCCGAGGCTGGCGAGCCACAGCCAGCCATCGTCGAGCGGCAGCACATGCGCCGCCTGTGCCGTGCCGGGCGCGAGCCTCAGCGCCGCGGCGATGGCGATGGTCGCGGGTCCCCGGGCGGCGTTCGGCCGGCGGCCGAGCGCCTTGCGCCCGCGGGCGTCGAAGACCATCCGGCCGGCGATTTCGGTGCCGTCGGCCAAAACGGCGCGGCCTGGCAGGGGCTGGGCCGTCGCCGTCACCAGCTCCGCCCCCGCCGCCACGGCCGCACCCCGCAGGTGCCGGTCGAAGGCGGTGCGTTCCACCACCGTCTCGACGTTCCGCCCGTAGGTGGAGCCGCCCCAGCGGCTGATCCGCGTCAGCCGCACCGCCTCCATCGCGGCGCCGTCGTAGAGCCCGACCTGTTCCAGCCAGTGATGCAGCCGCGGGCCGATGCCTTCCAGCCGCGGCACCGGCATGTCGGGGTCGATCAGCGCGACCCGGCGCCCGTCGCGCGCGGCGTGCCAGGCGGCGATGGCGCCCGCCGGACCGCCGCCGGTGATGACCAGATCGAACTGCCGGGGCATGGCCGCTTCCTCCTCCGCTGCCGTATCCTGCCACAGGATCGGCAAACCGGCTGCCTGGGAGTTGACATCTTCGGCCATTCTCCGCCGCCCCCGGAGTTTGTCCGGAAATGTCAACTTTGACGGCGCGTCACCTGCTTCACTTCGCCGCATGTCCCGCGGCCCCCGTGTCCGCCCAGCCAGAGGAAGCCCTGCGCGATGTCTCGCACGACCCTTGCCACATTGCTGACCACCGCCTTCATCCCGCTTGCCGCGCCCGGCCTTGCCGCGACCGGCGAGGAGATCGTCGCCACCGTCTGCGGCGCCTGTCACCTGAAGGACGACCAGGGGCGGATGTCTCGCATCGACACCAGCCGCCGCACCCCCGAGGGGTGGGAGATGAACACGGTGCGGATGATGCGCAACTACGGCGTGCAGCTCAGCGACGCGGATTTCGTCACCGTGGTCCGTTACCTCGCCGACACGCGCGGCCTGTCGGTCGCGGAGACCGACGGGTTCCGCTACATCCTGGAGCGCGAGCCCCTGGCCGACGACCACGGCCCCGACGACCTGATGAGCCAGACCTGCGGGCGCTGCCACTCCTACGCCCGCGTCGCGCTCCAGCGGCGCACGCCGGATGACTGGGAAAAGCTCCTGCACTTCCACCTCGGCCAGTTCCCCTCGCTGGAATACCAGGCGCTGGCGCGCGACCGCGACTGGTGGGGCATCGCCCAGGGCGACGTGCTGAAGCAGTTGACCGAACGCTACGTTCTCGGCGACCCGCCGGCGAAGGCCGATGCCGACCTCTCGGGCGAATGGCGCATCGCCGGGCGCCAGCCGGGACGCGGCGCCTATGACGGCACGCTGACGATCGAGCGCGACGGCGAGGGCTACAAGGTCACGCAGGTGCTGGCCTTCGCCGACGGCCAGAGCGAGACGCGCAGCGGCTCGGCCTATCTCTACGGCGCCGGCGAATGGCGCGCCACGATGACGGCGGGCGAGACCGAACTGCACGAGGTGATGGCGCTGCGCGAGGACGGGTCACTGGACGGACGCTGGTTCAATTCCGCGCAGACCGCCCTCGGCGGGCGCATCCATGCGGTGCGGACGGATGCCCCGGCGCAGATCCTGTCGGTGGTGCCGGACCATGTCCGCGCCGGCGAAACCGTCGAGATGCGGGTTTCGGGCGTCGGCCTTTCGGGCGATGTCACCCTGCCCGCGGGGCTTACGGCCGAGACGGTCTCGAACGATGCGGGCACGGTGGTGCTGAAGGTGACGGCGGCCGCCGATGCCGCGGCCGGGCGTGGCGCGGTCGCCGTGGGCGGGGCGTCGCTCGACGCGGCGGTCGGCGTCTACTCCGCGCTCGACCGGGTCTCGGTCGAGCCGGCGGTGACCTATTCGCGGATCGGCGACAACGGCGGCCCCATCGCCAAGCAACCGGCCGCCTTCGACGCGATCGGCTGGCTGAACGGGCCGGACGGGCAGCCGGAAACCGGCGACGACATCCGCATCGGCGCGGTCGTGGCCGAATGGTCGGTCGACAATTTCGACGAAGCCGCCGCCGCCGCGGAGGATGCGAAATTCGCCGGCCAGATCGGGGCCACGGGCATCTTCGACCCCGCCGGCGCCGGCCCGAACCCCGAGCGGGTGATGAGCACCAACAACGCCGGCAACCTCAGCGTCATCGCCACCGTGAAGGATGGCGAGCGGACGCTCGAGGGCAGGGGGCATCTCTACGCCACCGTGCAGCGCTTCGTCGACACGCCGATCCGCTGAGGGCACGATGGGTTCGCTCACCTTCATCCGCCACAATGCCCATCGCGTGGACGTGGACGGCCACGCGATGCTAATGCACGTGCCGACGACCAGCCTGTTCGAGATGGACGAGGTGTCCCGCGCGGTCTACGACCTCTTTCGCCGCGCCGGCTCGGCCGATGCCGGAACGCTGAGGGACGAACTCGGGGGCCGGTTCGCGCCGCAGGCGCTGGCCGACTGCCTGCAAAGCCTGATCAGCCTCGACATCCTGCGCGATGCGGCGGCGCCGGAAACCCCGATCCGGGTGCAGGCGGTCGAGGACATCCCGCTGTCGACGATCATCCTGAACGTCAACACCGGCTGCAACCTCGCCTGCACCTACTGCTACAAGGAAGACCTGACGACGCCCGCCAAGGGCGAGAAGATGGACTTCGCCACCGCGCGCGCGGCGATCGACCTGCTGTTCCGGCAGGCGGCGTCGCGCGACCGGGTCAACGTGGTGTTCTTCGGCGGCGAGCCCCTGACCAACATGCCGCTGATCCGGCAGGCGGTGGACCATGCCGAGGCCCGCGCGGCGGAACTGGGCAAGACCGTCGACTTCACGCTGACCACCAACGCCACGCTTCTGACCGAGGAGATCGCCGACTGGCTCGACGCGCACCGCTTCGGCCTGACCGTCAGCATGGACGGGCCGCGCGCGATGCACGACCGGAACCGCCGCACCGTCGGCGGGCGCGGCACCTATGACGTGGTGGCAACCAAGGTGCGGATGCTTCTTGCCCGCTACCGGTCGCGCCCGGTGGGGGCGCGGGTGACGCTGACGGCGGGGGTCACCGACGTCCTGGCGATCCACGACCACCTGATCAACGACCTCGGCTTCGCCGAAGTCGGCTTCGGACCGGCGACTTCGGGGCCGATCGCGGTCTTCAACCTTCAGCCCGACATGCTGAAATCGGTGTTCGAGGACATGAAGACGCTCGGCCGGCGCTATGTCGAGGCGGCGATCCGCGGCGAGAACATCGGGTTCTCCAACATGCACCAGCTTCTGACCGACATCGCCCAGGGGATGAAGAAGGCGGTGCCCTGCGGCGCCGGCCTCGGCCTTCTGGCCGTGGACAAGGCGGGCGACCTGCACCTTTGCCACCGCTTCGTCGGATCGAGCCAGCCGACCTACGGCAATGTCACCACCGGGATCGACGTGCCGAAGCTCGCGGCCTTCGTCGAGGGCGCGCAGGACCGCAGCGCCTTCGGCTGCAAGACCTGCCGGATCCGGTCGATCTGCGCCGGCGGCTGCTATCACGAAAGCTATGCGCGCCAGGGCGATCCCTTCGCCCCGGTCTATCACTACTGCGACCTGCTGCGCGACTGGGTGGACTTCGGCATCGA
>JAUQYB010000094.1 GCA_030837825.1 Albidovulum sp. | reverse complement strand
CTTGCGAGCCGTGCCGAGATCGAGCGTCCAGCTTTTCAGCACGCCGTCGCGGACGATGTCGCGCGGCGCGGTCGCCAGCCCCTCGGCATCGAAGGGGCGGGAGGAGGAGATGCGCGGGCGGTGCGGGTTCTCGAAGATCGACAGGCCCTTCGGCAGCACCTGGGTGCCCATCGCATCGCGCAGCCAGGACGATCCGCGGACCACCGAGGCGCCGTTGATCGCGGCCAGGAGGTGGCCGATCAGGCCCGCGGCGATGCGTTCGTCGAAGACCACCGGCCAGGCGCCGGTCTTGGGCTTGCGCGCGCCGAGGCGTTCGGCGGCGCGGGCTCCGGCAAGCGCGCCGATTTCCTCGGGCGAAGGGAGGTCGGACTGATAGGTTCGGCTTTCGGCGGCCCAGTCCCGCTCCATCGCCAGGCCCTCGCCGGCGATGGCGACGGCCGAGGTGGACCGTGAGGTGCGGGTATAGCCGCCGGCGAAGCCGTTGCTGGCGGCGAGGTGGATGCGCCGGCGGGAATAGCTGGCCGAGGCCGCCTGGCACTGGCTGATGCCCTTGACGGCGAGCGCCGCTGCCTCGGCCCGGCGGGCATCGTTTTCAAGCTGCGCCGCACCGGGTTCGGCCGCTGAATCGGCGAGGTCGAGGACGGCGAGATCCCAGGCGCGGGCAAGGTCTTCGGGATCGGCAAGGCCGACCGTCGGGTCCTCGGGTGCCTCGCGCGCCATTGCAACGGCGCGTTCCGCCATTTCGGCGAGGGTCCGCGCCGAAGTGTCGGAGGCCGAGACGCAGGCCTGGCGTCGGCCGATCAGCACGCGCAGCCCGATTTCC
This sequence comes from Albidovulum sp., assembly GCA_030837825.1. Taxonomy (GTDB): domain Bacteria; phylum Pseudomonadota; class Alphaproteobacteria; order Rhodobacterales; family Rhodobacteraceae; genus Albidovulum. Next base: position 34,480 of record JAUQYB010000094.1, on the reverse strand, counting down.
GTGCCTTCGGCGCGCTCAGCCTGTTCCAGCGCGCCGGCCCTCACGTCGACCGAAACGGCGCGCCCGTCGGTCGCCATCGCATCGGCCGCCTCGGCGCCGGCGCTCCGCGCGGCGGCCAGAAGCGCCTCGGTCAGGGGGGCGAGACGGTCGGGCATGGGCATGATCCTGAATGGTCCGGGTTGCCAAGCACCTAGTCGGGCACGCGGCCCGGCGCAAGGGTGCCGGGCCACGCGCAGCGCGAAACGAAACGCCGCCCGCCAGCCGGCGGGCGGCGTGGGGGGAGGGTGCCGGGCCTACTGGACGCGCTGGCCGTTGGCGTAGACGCCGCCATCCTCCTTGAACTCGATCTTCGAGGTCAGCGTGTCCTCACCCGTCGGCACCGCGAACAGGCCCATCATCATGCGGGCGCCCATTGCCTGATCCTCGGGCACCAGCCCCATCGCCACCAGCTTGTCGATAAGGCCATTGCCGCCCTGAAGCTGCATGTCGACCGAGCCGAGCGGCTTCGGCGTCGGGCCGGAGTTGTCGAAGGTCACCGCGCCCTTGCCCGTCAGTTCCGCGCCCACGGCTGAAACCTTCAGATCGTGCACGTCCAGGGATTCGAGTTGGCCCGGAGGCGCGCCGGCGATGGTTTCGGCCTCCTTCGGGTCGAAGATGTTGATCGCCATCTTGGCGGTGCCCGAAAGATCCACGATCAGCGTTGCCGGATCGCGCGGCAACTGGCTTGTCGGGTCGAACATCGACCAGAGTCCGTCGGACACTTCCAGATCGACGAGCCTGATCAGCGCCGAGAAGGGTTGTGCCGTCTCGCCCTTGGTCACCGGCAGCGCAAGCTCGAACGCGGTATCGGCCAGCGATATGTCGATCGGCATCGGCAGCGACGACATCTGCATCGACATCGTGGTGTCCTTGCCCGAGCCGCCATAGGCAAGGCCGTCCTTCGACATCTTGAAGGAAAGCGTCCCGCCGCCGCCGGTGGACTGGGCGTGCATCGTCTCGGCCTCGTCCTTGAAGTCCATGACATAGCCGCCGCCGGTGAAGGCGAAGTTGCCGCTCATGTTCAGCCCGGCCTGGAGAGCGGCGTTCATGTCGGCCATGTCCACGCCCTCGGGGATCGTGGCGTCCGAGGTGCCGCTGAGCCCGGTCAGCGAGCCCGAGGTGGAGAAATCGCCCTTGCCTTCGGGATCCTGCGCCACGACGTCGAAGTCGACCTTGTCGATCTTCATTTCCGAGGCGAGCTTGCGGCCGGTGGCGGTGCTCATCCGGTAGGTGCCGGTGTTGCCGGTCATCTTCACGTTCAGCGTGAGCGGCACCGGCTTGCCGTCCACCGTCATGCCGTCCACGGCGACCGCCATCTGAGGCGCGGTCAGGTCGTAGACGGCGTCGTCGGGCGTGCCCGAGACGATCATGGAAAGGCCCGACTGGGTGAGCTTCATGCCGGTGTCCACGCTCTCGCCGCCGGTGGGCTTGCTGAGCATCTTCACAGGAATCTCTTCCGACATGGTGATCTCGACCCGGCCGTCCCCGAGTTCCTTGAGGCGGATTTCCCCGAAAGTGGCCGAGAACGATCCCTCCGGCACTTCCGAGGCGAAGACCGCGTTGCTGACGACAAGCGTGTCGCCCTGCATCTCCGTCGACCCGGTCGTGACCTTCTGGCCGAGGGCGGTGTAATAGTCGGTCATGCCCTTCCACACCTCGTCTGCCGTCACGTCGGCATGAAGCGCGGTCGTGCCAAGCAGGAAGGCGCAGAGCGCGCCCGAGCCGAGACCAGTCCACTGTTTCATAATCAAGCCTGCCATGTTCCCAAATGCGCCAACAGCATCCGCTGCCGCGGAAACGCGGTCAAGGGCTGCGAGGGGATGGAATTCCACCATCGGCTGCTGTTAGACGGAACCATTCTGGCGTTTTCATGACGGTGCCGCATGATCCGGTTGGAACGGAACGAGGGACTCTGGCGGGCGATCATCGCGCGCGAGGCCAAGGCGAACTCGCTGACCCGCGGGATGCTGGCAGAGCTTGCCGACATCGCCGAGGCCGCGGGCCGCGAGGGCGCGCGCGCCCTCGTGCTGACCGGCGAGGGCCGGGTGTTCTCGGCCGGCGCTGACCTTGACGAGGCGCGGGCGGGACTGGCGACCGACCCGGTGTGGGAACGGCTTTCGGGCGCGATCGCGGCGCTTCCCTGCCTGACGGTCGCGGCGCTGAACGGCACGCTTGCCGGCGGCGCGTTCGGGATGGTGCTGGCCTGCGACCTGCGCATCGCCGCCGAGGGCGCGAAGTTCTTCTATCCGGTGATGAAGCTCGGCTTCCTGCCGCAGCCCTCGGACCCGCGCCGCATGGCCGCGCTGATCGGGCCGGCGCGGACGAAGATGATCCTGATGGCCGGGCAGAAGATCGATGCGACCGAGGCGCTGGCCTGGGGGCTCGTCGACCGGTTGGTGGCGCCGGAGGCGCTGGAGGGCGCGGTCGCGGCCGTTGTCGCCGATGCGCTGGGCGCGAGTGCCGGCCATGTGGCCGGGATCAAGCGGCTGATCGGCTGACCCGGGGTCAGTGGGCCGAGGCGAACTTCAGCCCGACGATCCCGGCGAGGATCAGCCCGATGCAGGCCAGCCGCGGCCCCGCGATGAGCAGGTAAAGCCACGACATGCCATCCCTCCGCCGTATCCAGCGGCCATGCCAGCCGTCCCGCCGGCCGGGTTCAATGCCCCCTTCGCGGCCCCGGCACGCGGGAGCGGAAGCCCGGCGGGCGCCCGGCCACCCAAACGACGAAGCGGGCGATGCGCGGATGGGCTTTCAGCGCCTCGATCGTCGGGTAGTCGCGCGCAAGCTCGGTCTCGCCGAGCCTGGCGTGGATCTCGGCGTGGCAGATCGCGTGCAGGAGCACCGTCCGCCCGCCCTTGCCGCCGCGCAGCCGCGGCATCAGGTGATGCCGGCTCTGCGCCACGTCCCGCGGGATCGGCCGGCCGCAGAGCGGGCAGAGGGGCGGGGAGCCGGGCTCTTGTCTCATGCCGGAAATCTTGTCACAGGGAAGGGTGCCCGCACAGGGGCGCCGCACAGGGGGCTTGCGAGCAGAATGGACAATCCGCCCGACATCGTCGTCAAGGCGCTCGACTATGCCGGACAGGCGCAGGCGATCGCGCTTTCCTGGGCGACGAGCCCCGCCGCCTGGTCGCAGTTCGCGCTGCTTGCGGCCGCATGGCTGCTGTCGCTTCTGGCCTCGCGCCGCTTCGGCCCGCGGCTTTCCAGGCTGATCGGTCCGAAGGAAGGTGCGCGCGGACCCATCGCCGCCGCCCGCCGCTTCGCGCTCAGGTTCCTGCCGCTGCTGCTGCCGCTGCTCGCCTACGGCCTCACTGCGGTGGGCGAGGCGATCACCCGGTCGCTGTTCGGCTCGGGCGCGGTAATCGCCTTCGGCAAGCGGGTCTTCCTGTTCCTGGCGGCGCGCAGCTTTGCCCGCGACATCCTGCGCGACCCGTTCCTCAGGCTTCTCGGCCGCTACGTGCTGATCCCGGTGGCGGCGCTCTATGCGCTCGGGCTTCTCGATCCGGTGCTGGCCTGGCTCGAGGCGCAGACGGTGGAGCTTGGCAACATCCGCTTCTCGCTTGCAGCGCTGATCCGTGGGCTGATCGCGGGCAGCCTGCTGTTCTGGCTCGGCTCATGGTCGAACCGGCAAAGCTCCGACTACATCAAGGCGCAGGAGGAACTGCGCCCGGCGACGCGCGAACTGGCGGCGAAGGCAGCCGAGGTCGTGATCTTCGGCGCCGCCTTCCTGCTTCTCCTCAACATCATGGGGATCGACCTGACCACGGTCGCGGTCCTCGGTGGTGCGCTGGGCGTCGGCATCGGCCTCGGGCTCCAGCAGATCGCCGCCAACTTCATCTCCGGCATCATCCTGCTGGTCGAGGGTCAGACGACGGTGGGCGACTATGTCGAACTCGACGGCGGCGAGAAGGGGACGATCGTCAGGATGACCGCGCGCGCCTGCGTCCTGGAGACGTTCGACGGCCGCTGGATCGTGGTGCCGAACGAGCATTTCATCACCACGCGGGTGGTGAACTATTCCGACCAGGGCAGCGCCAACCGCTACGAGGTGGCGTTCTCGGTCAGCTACGACACCGACATCAACCGGGTGCCGGGGATCATCACGGCCGCGGTTGAGGCGCTGCCCTTCATCCTGAAGGCGCCCGACGGGCCGGATGTCGAACTCAAGGGCTTCGGGGAATCGGGCATCGACTTCGCGGTGGAATACTGGGTCAGCGGCATCGACGATGGCCGCAACAAATATGCGAGCGAAGTGCTGTTCGCGATCTGGAACGCGCTGAAGGCCGCAGGCATCGAGATTCCCTATCCACACCGGGTGGTGGAGCTGAAGGGCGGGCTGCCGGCGTGACCGATGCGCTGGTGATCGGCGCCGGGCCGGCCGGTCTGATGGCCGCCGAGGCGCTGGCTGCGGCCAGGCGGCGGGTGTTGGTCTGCGAGGCGAAACCGAGCCCCGCACGCAAGCTCCTGATGGCCGGAAAGTCGGGGCTGAACCTGACCAAGGACGAGCCGCTTGCGGCGTTTCTCGACCGATACGATGCGGGTTGGCTTCGCCCGATGATCGAGGCCTTCGGCCCCGAAGAGATCATGGACTGGGCGCGAGGGCTGGGGCAGGAGGTCTTCACCGGATCATCGGGCCGGGTCTTCCCGGTGGCGATGAAGGCCTCGCCGCTCCTCCGCGGCTGGCTGGCGCGGCTCGCCGGCGCGGGGGTGGAGTTGAGGACGCGCTGGCGCTGGGCGGGGTTCGAGGGTGCGGGCTTTGCCTTCGACACGCCGGAGGGCAGGGTGGTTCTCGACCCGGCGGTCACGGTCCTTGCCCTCGGCGGGGCAAGCTGGCCGCGACTGGGATCGGACGCGGCCTGGGTGCCGTGGCTTGCCGCAAGAGGCGTGACGATCGCGCCCTTCCGGCCCGCCAACATGGGGCTGACCGTCGTCTGGTCGGACCCGATGGCGCGGCATTTCGGGGCGCCGGTGAAGGGCGCGGCGCTGGTCGCGGGCGGGCAGCGCGAGCGGGGCGAGTTCGTCCTTTCGGCGCGGGGCATCGAGGGGGGCGGCGTCTATGCGGTGTCGCGGGCGGTGCGCGAGGGCGGGGCCCTGACGCTCGATCTCGCACCCGACCGGAGCCTTGCCGAGGTGACCGGGCGGCTGGCGAGGGGGCCGGGCAAGGAGACGCTGGCCAACTGGCTGCGCAAGGCGCTGAGGCTCGACCCGGTGAAGATCGCGCTTCTGCAGGAATGGGGCAGGCCGCTGCCGAAGGGCGAAGGGCTGGCGCGGCTGGTCAAGGCGCTGCCGGTCCGCCACCTCGGCCCGCGCCCGATCGCCGAGGCGATTTCCTCGGCCGGGGGCATCGCGCATGAGGCCCTGACAGAGGCGCTGGAGCTTCGCGCCTTGCCCGGTGTCTTCGCCGCGGGCGAGATGCTCGACTGGGAGGCGCCGACGGGTGGCTACCTGCTGACCGCCTGCCTTGCCACCGGCCTCTGGGCCGGCCGTGCGGCGTCGGGCTACGGTGCCGCCGCGCCCTGAGAGCCCCGCCCGGAGTCCCCCGCCACGATTACCAGAGCCATGATCTCGGCGCCGAGCGCAAGGTCGGAGACGGTGCCGAAATGGCGGGCGCGCATCCGCCCCTCGACATCGAACAGCACCAGCGTCGGCGTGCCCTCAAGGCCCCAGGCTTCCATCGTGCGCGGCATAGGGCCATCGCCGGGGGCATCGACGGCCACCGGGAATCGGATGCGGTATTCGTGCAGGAAGGCGCGCAGCGAAACCGGCGTCATCGCGGCGTGATGTTCAAAGACCGAATGGAGGCCGATCACCGCCACCTTGGCGGGATCGAACGTGGCGGCGATGCGGGCCGCCTGCGGCAGGCCGTGGCTGACGCAGCCGGGGCAGAGCATCTGGAACACCTCGACGGCCAGGACCCGGCCGCGGAAATCCGCAAGCGCGAGCGGGGCGTCGGTGTTCAGCCATTCGGCGGCGTGAAGGGGCGGGCTGGCGGTCATGTCGTCCTCCTGTCGAGGGCGGGGGGCCGCCGCCCGCACGCCTCGTTGCGTTTTCCGCCCACAGCCTGCACCGCGCCCCCGTCAGCGCGCCATCGCCCGCCGGTAGGCCGGGCGCTGCCGCATCCGGTCGAGGTAGTCGGTCAGCCGGTGCTCGACGATCGGGAACTTTGCCGCCAGCGCCCAGGTGCCGCAGTGGGTCAGGATGATGTCGGGAACGGTCATCGTCTCGCCCATCAGGAACGGACCTTCGCCCATCCGGTGCACCAGCGTCTTCTGCGACCGCTCGAATTCCCAGCGGAGGGTGTTCTTGATCGCGGCGTGGCGCAGTGCCTCGGGCAGGACGAAACTGTGCCGCGCCGCCATCCAGAGGGCGGCGTCGAATTCATCGAGCAGGAACTGCGTCAGGCTGTCCTGCCGGGCCCGGTCGAGCGTGCCGGCCGGGTGGGTGAGCTTGCCGTGCTTGTCGGCGAGATACTGGATGATCGCGGTCGAATCGGTGATCGGCGTGCCGTCCTCGACCAGAACGGGAACCTTGCCTGCCGGGTTGAAGGCGGTGACGCCTTCCGACCGGGGCGGGGCCGGGACGTGTTCATAGGTCGCGCCGAGCTCCTCGAGCATCCAGAGAACCCGTGCGGCGCGGCTGCGGACGGTGCCGATGACGGTATACATGGCCAGCCCCCATTGACCTGATCATGGAGCCATGCGCGGGCGGCCTGCGCAAGGGGGCGGTTCACCTCCGGTTCAGCATCGCGAGCCGGATGAGCGCGCGTTCCATCACCGCCATCGCCGGCGCGCGAGAGGTTGATCGCAACATCAGGTCGGTGTCGGTGAGGATTCCGATCGCTTTCTCGAGGTTGTGCATTCCCCAGCCCTGCGCCTGGCGGAGCATCCGGTCGCGTCGCGGCCCGAAGACCGGCGGGCGCATCCGGGCGATGCCCTCGGCGGCGCCGCCGGGGGCGGAAGCCGCGGCATGGAGCATGCGGAAATGGCGCATCGCGGCGATGGACAGCCCGACCGGCGTCGCGCCCTGCCCTTCGAGCCGCCGCATCAGGGGGCCGACGTCGCCGGTGCGGGATTCGGCGACCGCGTTCAGCACATCATCGACCTCGGCCTCGATCGTGGCCGGCGCGCAGGCTGCGATGTCGGCCGGAGAAAGCGGCGCGGCATCGCCGAACTTGTAGAGCGCGATCTTCTCGACGGTCTGGCGGAAGTCGCCCGGATCGAGGTCGCGCGCGAGGGCCAGAAGATCGGTCATCGCCTCGCGCCCGATCTCGCGCAGCCCGGCCTTCGCCAGCACCGCCTCGATTTCCTCGCGCCCCGGCGGGTCGTCGTAGATGCCGATGGCGTAGGCGTTCGGGTGATCCTCGAACGCCTTGCGCAGCGGCGAGCCCTTGCCCAGGCTTCCCGCCGTCACCACCAGCACCGCATCGCCCTGGCGCCAACCGGCAAGGGCGGCCTTCACCGCCTCGGCCGCACCGTCCGCCGCCTCTTCGACGAAGGCCACCCGCGGACCGGGGAAGAACCCCTGGGCCCGCATCGCGTCATCCAGAAGCGCCGGATCCTTGCGCAGGTCGGCGCCGGAAAGCCGCGTCAGCCGCATCTCGGCCTCGCCCCCGGGCCCGATCAGCGCCGCGATCAGTTCCTGCCGCCTGAGCGCCACCCGCATCGCGTCCGCCCCGAAGATCAGGACCCCGGCGCGATCAGGCTCGGGCCTGGCGAAGAACTTCGCGGCCGCCGCCCCGGCAAGCTTCATTGCCCGTTCCAGGCGGCCGAGGTGGCCACGAGGCGTGTCACGATCTGGTCGGCAAGGATGCGCATCAGCCGCCGGTGGGCGTCCGCTTCCGACGTCGCCGTGGCAACCGAGGTTCCGAAGGCGGAATAGGCGGTGAACGACGACGCCGTGCCCGAGGTCAGCACCGCATCCGTGGCCGGATCATGCAGTGCGTAGTCGACCGATCCCAGAAGCTGGTAGCGGTTGATCGTGTTGTCGGGCGCGATCGCCTGGGCCTCGGCCCTGGTCGTGATCCGGTAGGAAAGCCGGAACACCGGCCTGCGCGTCCGCCCCAGCCGATCCTCGAGCCGGGCGACGAGGTCGAACGAATCCCGGTCCTCGGGCGCGTCCACGGTGACCTGCCCCAGAAGACCCGCCGCCGGCCCGCCCGGCGCATAGGCCGGCTCGAATCCGCAGGCCGCGAGCGGGGCCGCGGCAAGGAGGGTCAGGACGGTGCGGCGGTCAGAGGACGACATTGACGATGCGGCCCGGCACAACGATGAGCTTCCTCGGCGCGGCTCCGGCCAGCGCCTTCTGCACAGCTTCGTCCGCCAGCACGATTTTTTCAACCTCGGCCGCGGGCAGATCCTTCGCCACCACGATTTCCGCGCGGCGCTTGCCGTTGATCTGGATCGGCAGCGTCACTGTGTCTTCCACCAGCATCGCCGGGTCGGCCTTGGGCCAGGGTGCCCGGGCCGCGAGCCCCGCACCCCCGGTCATCGCCCAGACCTCCTCGGCCAGATGTGGCACCATCGGCGACATGAGCTGCGCCAGCGTCCGCATCGCCACGCGCTTCGCCGCGGCCGAGGCGTCGGATTTGGCGAAGGTGTTGGTGAACTCGTAGAGCTTCGCCACCGCCTTGTTGAAGGCGAAGCCCTCGATCCCCGCGGTCACGTCGGCGATGGTGCGGTGCATCGCCTTCAAGAGCGCCTCGTCCTCAGTGGTGTCGGTGCCGCCGCGCTGGTCGATCTCCGCCGCAAGCCGCCAGACCCGGGCGAGGTGCTTTTGCGTCGCATCCGCCCCGGCGGCGGTCCATTCCACGTCGCGCTCGGGCGGGCTGTCGGACATCACGAACCAGCGCGCGGTGTCCGCACCGTAGCGGGCGATGATGTCCATCGGGTCGACGACGTTCTTCTTCGACTTCGACATCTTGATGACCGGCCCGATCTCGACCGGGGTGCCGTCGGCCAGCGTCGCGCCCTCGGCGGTGCGCGTCACCTCGTCGGGCGTGTGCCAGACCGGGCGGCCGTCGGCGCCCTTCGTCGAATAGGTCTCGTGCGTCACCATCCCTTGGGTGAAGAGCGCGCCGAACGGCTCCACCGCCTTTGCCGGCAAGTGGCCGGTCAGGTGCATCGCCCGGGCGAAGAAGCGGGAATAGAGAAGGTGCAGGATCGCGTGCTCGATCCCGCCGATATACTGGTCGACGTTCATCCAGTAGTCGACCTCCGCGGCCACCGTCGGCGTCGTCGCGCGGGGTGCGGTGAAGCGGGCGTAGTACCAGGACGAATCCACGAAGGTGTCCATCGTGTCGGTCTCCCGCCACGCCTTGCCGCCGCAGGCCGGGCAGGCGCAGTCGCGCCAGGTCGGGTGGCGGTCGAGCGGGTTGCCCGGCTGGTCGAAGCTCACGTCGTCGGGCAGGCGGACGGGCAGGTTCTCCTTCCGCTCCGGCACAACGCCGCAGGCGGCACAGTGGACGACCGGGATCGGGCAGCCCCAGTAGCGCTGGCGCGAGATGCCCCAGTCGCGCAGGCGATAGTTGGTCACCCCGCGGCCGACGCCCTTCGCCTCGCAGGCGGCGATGGCGGCGCCCACCGCTTCCTCCCCGGTCTGCACCTCGGCCCCGGCGAAGCCGCGGACATAGCGCACGCGTTCGGACTTCATCGGCACGAAGGCCTCCGCCAGCGGCGTCTCACCGGCGCCCTCGGCGACGAAGACCGCCGGGATCGGCAGGCCGTATTTCGTGGCGAAGTCGAAGTCGCGCTGGTCGTGCGCCGGGCAGCCGAAGATCGCGCCGGTGCCGTAGTCCATGAGGATGAAGTTGGCGATGTAGACTGGAAGCTCCCAAGCCGGATCAAAGGGATGGCGGACACGGATGCCGGTGTCGAGACCCTTCTTCTCGGCCGTTTCCAGCGCCTCTTCCGAGGTGCCGACGCGGCGGCATTCGGCGACGAAGGCGGCGACCGCGGGGTCGCCGGCCTCCAGCGCCTTCGCCAGCGGATGGTCCGGGCTGATCGCGGCGAAGCTCGCCCCCATCAGCGTGTCGGGCCGGGTGGTGTAGACCTCGAGCCGCCCGAACCCTTCCGGCGCCCCCACCGTCTCGAAGGCGAACTGCAACCCGCGGCTCTTGCCGATCCAGTTGGCCTGCATCAGCCGCACCTTCTCGGGCCAGTCGTTCAGCCCGTCCAGCGCCTCCAGCAACTCGCCCGCGAAGTCCGAGATGCGGAAGAACCACTGAGTCAGCTCGCGCCGCTCCACCGGAGCGCCGGAGCGCCAGCCCTTGCCGTCGATCACCTGCTCGTTGGCCAGCACCGTCATGTCGACCGGGTCCCAGTTGACCACCGCGGCCTTGCGGTAGACGAGGCCCTTTTCCAGGAAGTCGAGGAACATCGCCTGCTGCTGGCCGTAGTATTCCGGGTCGCAGGTGGCGAACTCGCGGCTCCAGTCGATCGACAGGCCGAGTGGCTTCATCTGGTCGCGCATCACGGCGATGTTGCCGTAGGTCCAGTCCTTCGGGTGGCCGCCGCGTTCCATCGCCGCGTTCTCGGCCGGCATTCCGAAGGCGTCCCAGCCCATAGGGTGCAGCACGCTGAATCCGCATGAGGATTTGTAACGCGCCACGACGTCGCCCATCGTGTAGTTGCGCACATGGCCGATGTGGATGCGCCCCGACGGGTAGGGAAACATCTCCAGCACGTAGTATTTCGGCCGCGCCGGATCGCGCCGCGCGGTGAAGCAGCCGGCCGCGTCCCAGGCCATCTGCCACTTCGGTTCGATCACGGCGGGGTCGTAGCGCGACATCTCGTATCCTCGGGCTTGTGCCCGGCCGGTTATACAGTCGCGGTGCCGAAGGTCCAGAGCTTCGCCCGGGCAGGTGCCCGGTCGGCGCGCCCGGGGATCAGAGCCTGCCGTCGCGGATGCGCAGCTCGCGCGCCCGGGTCAGGATCGCATCCTCGACCGCGCGCTGGGTGGCCGGGTCGACGGCGCCGCCTTGCGTCATCAGCGCGACCTTGAGCGAGCGGGCGTCGAGCGCGGGATCCTGCACGTAGATCGTGGCGCGATAGGCTCGGCCGCCGCCCGGCGGGGTGCCGTAGCCGGTGACGATCACGCCCGAGAACGGATCGACCGACTGGATCGGCAGGAAATCGAGGATCTCCAGGCTCGCCTGCCAGAGATACCTGTTCACCTCGACGGTTGAATTCGGATCCTGTGCGTTGGTGAAAAGATCCCAGAAGGTCGAGCGTTTCTTTTCGCGGTTGATCCTGGCCAGATTGGCGCGCTGGGCGTCGGCGGCGGCCCGCGCCTCGATTGTCGAGGCATCGGTGGCAGGCGCCCGCTTGCGCCCGAAAAGCCCGCTGTCGCCCGAGGCGATTCCGCTGCACGAAGCGAGCGTCGCAACCAGCCCCGCAAGAATCGCGCCGCGCATCATGATCCGGACCATCTGCCCACCCCTGGCTCCTCGTTTCCGCTGTCTAGCCGAGCGTTCCCGCGCGAACAAGGCTTTTCCCCGCAGGCATTTCCCGCCCCGGAAAGCCCCGGCGCAGGGGACTGTGGCAAGAAGGCACCATCGCCCCCGAACCTTCCCGCCCCACCGGTCCTTTCCGTTGCATTGCCGGGGCGGACGGCGGAAATAGAAGCATACCCAATTCGGATTCCCCTGAGTTGGGCCTACCTTGAGATCAACGAGGGAATACGAAATGAAAAAGCTTCTTCTTGCTTCCACCGCGCTCGTCGGCATGGCCGGTGTTGCCGCGGCTGCGGAGATCAAGCTGTCGGGCTATGCCGAGATCGGCATCAACGGCGGCAACCTGGGCTACGAGACCCAGTTCCACAACGACTGGCAGGTGAACTTCGACTTCTCGGGCGCGATGGACTCGGGCGTCGAGTTCGGTGGTCGCGTTCAGATCGAAGAGACCAACAGCCCCGGCGCGATCAACGGCGGCCTGAAGATCGACGACGAGGCCTTCTGGGTTTCGGGCACGTTCGGCAAGGTCACGCTGGGTGAAACCAAGGGCGCGGTCGACTGGGCGGTTCCCGACGTCTACTCGGGCACCGGTATCTCGGACGATCATTCGACCCACGCCGGCGCCTACTGGAACACCGGTATGGACGGCCAGTATGACGACCAGATCCTGCGCTACGAATACTCCTTCGGTGACTTCGGCGTGGCCCTCTCGGCAGAGATGGACGATACCGGCGTGCAGGACACCATCTGGGGTCTCGGCGGCAAGTGGTCCGGCCAGCTTTCGGGCCTCGATCTGACCGCCGGCCTCGGCTACCAGTCGAACGGTGGCGCGGATACCGTCAGCATCGGTGCCACGGCCGCGATGTCGAACGGCCTGTCGTTCGCCCTCGGCTATGCCCAGTTCAACTCGGATGACGGCGCCGACGGCGTGCTCGGCACGGCGGACGACGGTCTGGTCTTCAACACCGGGAACTATGTCTCCGGCAACGTTCTGGTCGACAACTGGATGGGCGTGGGCGTTGCCTACACCACCGGCGCTCTGACCGTCGGCGCGAACTACAGCGTCTATAGCGCGGAACTCGCCGGCGTGCAGGATCCGTCGGGTTGGGGCCTCGTGGCCAACTACGATCTCGGCGGCGGCGCGGTTGCGATGGCCTCCTACGGCTCGAGCGACAACGGCGTGGCTGGCAACGGCCATGGCGACCAGACCTGGTCGGTGGGCCTCGGCCTGTCGTTCTGATCGTCAGATCGGAAGAACTTCGGAAAGAGCGGGCCCTGCGCCCGCTCTTTTCACTTTCCGCGGCCGGCGCCCAACTCGACATTGCCCGCCCCCGCCGGTAAGGTCCGCGCCGATCACGAAGAGCGGTGGGCCAGACGATGCGCGCGATGACGGGACCGGAGATTCAGGAGGCCTACGGCCGTGCGCTCGACGCGCACAAGGCCGGCGACCTCGATACCGCGATCCGCGGCTATGGCGCGATCATCGAGGCCAACCCGAAGGTGGCCGAGGCGCATTTCCAGGCCGGCCGAATCTACGCGGCGAAGATGCGCTTCGACCGCGCCTTCCTGCATTTCCGCGCTGCCGCGACCCTTCGTCCCGCTGAGGCCGCGATCTGGAACGCCTGGGCCGAGGCGGTCGCACTGGGGGGCGACGCCGCCACCGAGGCCGGTTTCCTCAGGGCGCTGAAGGCCGCGCCAGTTCCCCCGGAGGCGAGGATCGTGCTGCAAGACCGCTTCGGCGCGCAGCGCGCGGGCACCCGGCCCGCGACCGGCGGAATGAGACCCGCCGACATCTCCCGCCTTCTGTCGCTAGTGCAGTCGGGCCGGATGATCGACGCGGAGCGGTTCGCCGGCGCGGCCCTAAAGCAGCATCCCGGCTCGGCATTGGCGCTGAACATCCTCGCCACCGCGTTCGCCCGGCAGGGAAAAGCCGCCCTCGCCGAAGCCGCCTTCCGCAAGGCGATCGCTGTCGACCCCGGCTATGCCGAGGCGCATGACAACCTCGGCCATTTCCTGATCGAGCAGGGACGGCCCGAGGAAGCCGAGGCGATGTTCCGCAGGGCGGTGACGCTTGCCCCCGGGCTTGCCCCGGCGCTGGTGAACCTTGCCACCTGCCTCACCTCGGCCGGCCAGCCCGCCGCCGCGTTGACGCTGCTCGAACGCGCGCGCGCGGGCGGGGCAGAAGCGCCACCGCTTTGTGTCGCTCTCGGCAACGCCCATACGCGATTGAAAAACTTCGCCAAGGCCGAGGCCGTCTTGCTGCGCGGCGTCGAACTCACGAAGGGCGGGACGGCGCAGATACTGGCACTTCTGGCGCAGGCGCAGGCGCGGCTCGGAAAGGATGACGAGGCGATGGCCAACTTCGACCGCGCGCTCGCGATGAACGAGAACCTGCCGGTCGCCGTGGGTGGCAAGGCGCTGCTCCTCCAGACACTGGGCGATTTCAAGGCGGCCGAGGTTCTGTTCCGCAAGGGGTTCGAAATCGATCCGCTGAACGGCGAGAACTTCCGCGCCTTCATCATGTCGCACAAGACGAAGCCGGGCGATCCGGTGATCGACATGATGCTGTCGCGCTACGATGACCCGGCGATTTCCGCAGCCGACCGGATGAACATGGGTTTTGCCATCGCCAATGCGCTGGAAGACATCAAGGACTACGGGCGCGTCTTCCGCTATCTGGACGAGGCAAACACGGCCATGCGCAAGGCCGCGCCCTACGCCATCGCCCAGCGGTTTGAGCAGGTGGCCCAAACCAAGGCAGTCTTCGCCGACATGGACTGGCACCGCACCAGGATCGAGGGCACGACCGATTTCGCACCGATCTTCGTGACCGGAATGCCGCGGTCGGGCACCACGCTGATCGAGCAGATCATCGCCAGCCATTCGGCGGTGACGGGTGCGGGCGAAGTCGGCGAGTGCGCCCGTGCGGCGCAGGATCTGATTTACGACGCGAAGAACACCGGCAGGATGCATCCGCCCGAGCTGGCCGAAATCGCCGGTCTCGGCCATCATTTCGAGGCCTTCATCCGCGACCGTTTCCCCGGATCGGACCGGATCACCGACAAGTCTATCCAGACCTACATGTATCTGGGGCTCGTGAAGCTTGCGCTGCCGAAGTCGCGCTTCGTCATCGTCCGCCGCGACCCGCGCGACAACCTCCTGTCGATCTACAAGAACAAGTTCCCCGACGACACGCATCTTTACGCCTACGACCAGCGTGACCTGGCGAAGTTCTACGCGACTTTCGTCGACATGATCGACTTCTGGCGGGAACGCGTGCCCGACTGGTTCTACGAGGTGCAGTACGAGGACCTGGTCGCCAATCCCGAGGAGGAGACGCGCAAGCTGATCGCCGCCTGCGGGCTCGAGTGGGAGGATGCCTGCCTCAGCTTCCACGAGAACAAGCGCAAGGTGGAGACGCTTTCCGTCTATCAGGTGCGCCAGCCGATCACCAAGGCCTCGGTCGCGCTCTGGCAGCGCTACGAGAAGGACCTGGAGCCGATGCTCGATCAGTTGAAGAAGGATGGCCATGTCGCTGGCTGAGATCGTCGGGCGGATCCGCGAGGCGGAGCGCGTCGCCGGGCGGCCGGAAGGATCGGTGAAGCTCATCGCCGTCTCCAAGGTCCAGCCGCTCGACCGGGTGGAGGCCGTACTGGCCGAGGGCCACCGGGTGTTCGGCGAGAACTACGTGCAGGAAGCGCAGGCCAAATGGCCGGGCCTGCGCGAAAGGTTCGGGCCGGTGGAGCTGCACATGGTCGGGCCGTTGCAGAGCAACAAGGCCAGGGCGGCGGTGGAGCTGTTCGAGGCGATCCACACGCTCGACCGGTCGTCGCTGGCCGAGAAGCTCGCCCGGCAGGCCGAGGCGCGGGGCGCGTGCCCGGAGCTTTTCGTCCAGGTGAACACCGGCGAAGAGCCGCAGAAGGGTGGTGTCCTGCCCGCCGGGGTGGACGGTTTCATCGCCGAATGCCGGGCGCTGGGTCTGCCGCTGGCAGGGCTGATGTGCATTCCGCCGGAGGGTGAGGACCCCGCGCCCCACTTCGCCGAACTGGCGGGGATGGCCGAGCGGAACGGCCTCGCCGGTCTCTCGATGGGGATGAGCGCGGATTTCGAGACCGCCATCGCGCTCGGCGCCACGCATGTCCGGGTGGGCTCGGCGATCTTCGGGGCGCGGAACTACGGGGCGCGCTGAGGGGGCTGTCCGCCCCCTCTTGCCGCTGGCGCGGCAATTCACCCCCGAGGGTATTTCGGCAACGAAGAAGCCACCGACCAAGTCATCGGCGCGGCGACGACCACCGGGCTGAAGGGGCGCCCCAAGGGTGCGACGCTGATCGCGGTGGCCCTGACTTACAGCAGGTGCCCCGACTTCCGCGCCTTGGTGGCGAGGTAGGCGGCGTTGTGGCGGGTCTCGCCGACGCGGAGCGGCACGCGCTCGGCCACGGTGATGCCCATCGCCTCCATCATCCGCACCTTGGCGGGGTTGTTGGTCAGGAGCCGCACGGCGGAGAAGCCGAGCCTTGCCAGGATCGCCGCGCCCAGGCGGAAGTCGCGCTCGTCATCCTCGAAGCCGAGCCGGTGGTTGGCCTCTACCGTGTCGAAGCCCTGGTCCTGGAGCGAATAGGCGCGCATCTTGTTGGCGAGTCCGATGCCGCGGCCTTCCTGGTTGAGGTAGAGAAGGACGCCCGCGCCTTCCGCCCCCATCTGGGCCAGCGCGGCGCGGAGTTGCGGGCCGCAGTCGCATTTCAGGCTGCCGAGAAGATCGCCGGTGAAGCAGGCGGAGTGGAGCCGGGCGAGCACCGGCCGGTCGCGCGGCGGATGGCCGATCTCGATGGCGTAGTGCTCCTCGCCGCCGTCCTCGGGGCGGAAGACATGCAGCCGCCCGGTCTCGGCCGCCTCCATCGGCACCCGCGCTGAGACGACCGGGTGGAGCGGCGCGGATTCGGACAGGACCGGCGCGGCGCGGTCCCAGTCCACCAGCGTGAGCGCCTCGGCGCCCGCGAGTCCGGCCGCATCGGCCACCGGCACCAGAACCGCGGCAGGCAGCAGGCGCGCGGTTTTCGCCAGATGGATCGCCGCGCGGGCGAGCGTCGCGTCGCCGTCGCGGCGGCTTTGCAGCGGGCCCTTCATCGGCGAGGCGAGATCGCCCGACGGATCGGCAACGGCGGCAACCCAGGCGGGGGTCGCATCGCCCGGCACCGCCAGCCGTGCGACGTCGCCGTCATAGGCACGGGCCTTCAGCGTGGCGGCCCGCCTGTCTGTGATGGCGAGCGTCAGGGGGCCCAGCGCCGCAAGCGCGGCGAAACGGGCGGGATCGAGCGCTTCGGCCGCAAGCGCGAGCGCGCCCGCGCCCCCTGCGACAAGCGCCACCGGCACGCCCATGCGCAGGTCGGCGCGGGCGCGATTCAGGCGTTCGACGATGTCGGGACCGAGGGGCATGTTACAATCCATACGGGGTATTGCCCCCAGGATAGTGTGCCGCGACAGGAATTGAAATAAATGCAATCTCCGCGACACGAGGCCGTGAGGTTCTGAAGCGTTGACTTGTCTTGACGCGGAGCGGCGCGCATCTGGTTGGATGACGAACGGAGGGCAGACGATGGCCAACGTGAAGAAGATCCTGCTTGTCGACGACGACGAGGACCTGCGCGAAGCCCTGGCCGAGCAACTGGTCTCGACCGAGGATTTCGACGTGTTCGAGGCAGCAAACGGCGCCGAGGGAATCGAGAGGGTGAAGGCGGGCGTCTACGACCTGATCATTCTCGATGTCGGTCTGCCCGATACCGACGGCCGCGAGCTTTGCAAGAAGATGCGCAAGCAGGGCGTGAAATCCCCGATCCTGATGCTGACCGGCCATGACGGCGATGCCGACACGATCCTCGGGCTCGACGCGGGCGCCAACGACTATGTGACAAAGCCGTTCAAGTTCCCGGTGCTTCTTGCCCGCCTGCGGGCGCAATTGCGCACCCACGAACAGTCCGAAGACGCGATCTTCCAGCTCGGGCCCTATACGTTCAAGCCGGCGATGAAGCTGCTGATCGATGAGCGCGATCGCAAGATCCGCCTGACCGAGAAGGAGACCAACATCCTCAAGTTCCTCTACCGCGCGACCGAGGGGGTGGTGCCGCGCGATGTGCTTCTGCACGAGGTCTGGGGATACAACGCGGGCGTCACCACCCATACGCTTGAGACCCACATTTACCGTTTGCGCCAGAAAATCGAACCCGATCCGTCAAATGCCCGCCTTCTTGTCACCGAATCCGGCGGCTATCGTCTGGTCGCATAGGCCCCCCTATCCCCTCGCCGCACCGGGGTCATGATGCGGCATCCTCCCTGTTGGACTGGCCGGGCTTCGTGCCCGGCCTTTTTTTGTCCGGCGCCGCTTACTCGGCTGGCGCGCTGGTGGCCTTGGGGAAGCTCTTGCCGGCGAGGAAGGGATAGGCGAGCGCGGCGAGGTCCTGCCGATCCTTGCCGTCGATGCGCAGGAACGACCATGCCCTGCCTTCCCGCACCGCCAGAAGCGGCTGGCTGTTGCGCGTGGCCTTGCCGCCCGCTTCGCTGACGAAGGCGGTGGGGACCAGCACCCATGTCACCCGGGATCCATCGGCGAGCGTCTCTTCCCCTGCATCCAGCGCCGACTGGTCGGCCGAAAGGTCATGCAGTTTCGTGCCCTTCATTATTTCGCCGGTCTGCCGGACGAGCGTGGTCCTGAGCTTTGCCTCCTCCATGCCGGTTGCCGCGGCAAAGACCGACACGACCCTGGGCGGCATCGCCGCGACGATTCCCTCGGCATCGCCCGTGGCGATCGCGGCGAGGTAGGCGGTGACGGCCTTGTCGAGCGCCTTCGCCTCGGCCCTTTCAAGCGGGCGCGCGGCGGCGGGCAGTGCGAGCGTGAGGGCGACGAGGGCTGCGACAAGGCGGGTGAGGCGCATCGGGGGCTCCGTTCGGCTGCGGGTCCGCATCTTGCACGGGGCGGGCGTCGCCGCAAGCGCGCGCCCGCGCGGCCTTCCGCGCTTGGACATTCCCGCCTGCGCCCCTAAGGTCGCACCGTCAGACGAAAGGAACCGCCATGCCCTTCACCATCGCCACCTGGAACATCAATTCGGTGCGGCTGCGCGAAGGGCTGGTCGCCCGGCTGATGCAGGAGGAAGCGCCCGACATTCTCTGCCTGCAGGAATGCAAGTCGCCGGTGGAGATGATCCCGCTCGAGGCATTCCGGACGCTCGGTTACGGCCATATCGTGGCGCGCGGACAGAAGGGCTACAACGGCGTGGCGATCCTGTCGAAGCTGCCGCTCCGCGAGGTGGGGGCGCATGATTTCGTCGACCTCGGCCATGCCCGCCATGTCGCGGCCATGCTGGAAAACGGGGTGACGATCCACAATTTCTACGTGCCCGCCGGAGGCGATATTCCCGACCGCGACGCGAACGTGAAGTTCGGCCAGAAGCTCGACTATGTCGCCGCCATGCGCGACTGGGCGCGGGCGGAGCGGCCGGCGAAGGCGATCCTCGTGGGCGATCTGAACATCGCCCCGCGCGAGGACGACGTCTGGAACCACAAGGGCCTTCTGAAGATCGTCAGCCACACGCCGGTGGAAACCGACCTCATGGCCGAGGCGCAGGAGGCGGGCCGCTGGGTGGACATCACCCGGCAGGACATTCCCGCGGGGCTTCTCTACAGTTGGTGGTCCTATCGGTCGCCGGATTGGAGTACCGCCGACAAGGGGCGGCGGCTCGATCATGTCTGGGCCACGCCAGACATTGCGAACGCTGGTCACGGCAGCCGCATCCTGCGCGCCGCACGCGGCTGGGATCAGCCGTCCGATCACGCACCGGTGTTTGCGAGCTTCGACCTCTGACCGCGCGTCAGGCGGCGAAGGTCGACCGGACGGCGTCCCGCGCCCGGGCAAGGGCCACTGCTTCGAAGGGTCTGAGCTGCCTGCGGGCGCGGCGGGGATGGTGAGGCATCCGGCCGGCTTCGGCCAGCGTGCCGGCAGCCGTGGTCTGCGCCAGCCCCGGAGTCCGGGCCAGCCCGCCGAGATAGAGGCTTTCGACCCAGATCGTGCCCGCCCGGATCAGCGACGGCCGGTCGAGAACGATCCCGTGGCTTGCGGTGACCGGAGCGGCGGGTTCCCAGGTCACGCTGCGGCCGTTCACGAGCTGGCGGGCCTCGACCAGCACCTCGTCCTCGCCGAAGAGGTAGAGCGCATCGGCCCCGCCGATCGCGACAGGCTGCGCGGCCCTGAGCACGATGTCTTCCGCATTCCCGAAGCAGGCCGCGTGGAAGCGGACAGAGCGGAAGCCGCCGATGCCGGGGGCGTTGATCCGACCCTGCCAGAGCACGGTGCAGTCGCCATCGTCGGCGGTGCATAAGCGGTCGCCGGGGCGGAGCGTCGACACCGGCCGCGTCTCTCCTAGAAAATGCCGACGAATTAACAGTCTCTTTACCAATTGGGCAAAATCACCCGAAAATTTTCAATAATTTGGAGGATTCGCACGGCACGTTACGGCAACGGAGCTTAAGCTTTCGTAGGAATCGAAGAAAGGAGAATTCGGTGACCGGATGGATGGCGACCCCAAAGTACAACGGCTGTTCCGTCCATCGTGATGCGTCAGAAGAGGTTGATCATCATTTCATCAGTGCTCTCGTTTCCCAGTATGATGTACTCGAGCGCGTTTGCGATGAGACTTTGGAGTGTCAGGAAATCTTGACGCGCGACATGTATCGACGTTCCAGCACACCTTCCGGAGACGAGGGTGTTGTCAACCGGGCGTGCGGCGCGGATGACGTGTCCACAAAATCTGGGACGTTCAAGGCGCGGAGTGAACTTTCGTTTCAGGACATCAGTTTTCAGGACTTCAAGGAAATTTCTGCGCTTGCAAAGAGGTTGGTTCCAACGAATTTCGTGAACGGGATGAGGCGCTTCATTTTGAATGGCTGCTCGTTCCAAGCGAGCGAAATCGAAGAATGTGAGGCCGAGGTGCAAATTCTTCAATTCAAGATGAAGGAGGTCGAGCAGAGGATCCTTGATCACGTGCCATCTCGTCCCCAAGAGGCCGTTGCAAAGCTGCGGTTCATCGTCGGCTTGCTTCTTGATGGTGGAGACTTCGACGTGGATTACTTTGCATATCAGGTGGATGAGTGCGCCTGCGTGCTTGCGGCCTCGATGTCGTAATCTGCCCCCAGACAATGCCCAAGGCCGTGGCGTCTGTGAATCCCCCCGGCCGGACGGGTTCCATCGCCGCGGGCGACGGTGTCGCCGGCGCAACACCGGGCGGATTGCGGCCGCCCGGCGATGGCGGTAACGCTGGAACGGCCCCCGCGAGGAGAAAGCCGTGACCGCGCCCGTCGACCCCGTCCGCCTGACCGCCGAGCTGATCCGCTGCCCCTCCGTCACGCCCGAGGAGGGGGGGGCGCTGATGCTGCTTCAGGGAGTGCTGGAGGGCGCCGGCTTCGAGTGCCACCGGGTCGACCGGCGCGGCACGCCGAACCTCTTTGCCCGCTGGGGTCGGAAGGGCGCCAACCGGACCTTCGGCTTCAACGGCCATACCGACGTGGTGCCGGTGGGCGATGCGGATGCCTGGACGCATGATCCGTTCGGCGGCGAGATCGTCGATGGCTGGCTCTGGGGCCGGGGGGCCACCGACATGAAGTCGGGCGTGGCGGCCTTTGCCGCGGCGGCGGTGGATTTCGTCCGGGCGACGCCGCCCGATGGCGCCATCGTGCTGACGATCACCGGGGACGAGGAAGGACCGGGCAAGGACGGAACCGTCGCGCTTCTCGAATGGATGCAGGCGCAGGGCGAGCGGATGTCGGTGTGCCTGGTGGGAGAGCCGACCTGCCCGGAGCGGATGGGCGAGATGATGAAGATCGGCCGCCGCGGATCGATGACCGTGCAGGTGGAGGCGCAGGGGGTGCAGGGCCATTCGGCCTATCCGCACCGGGCAAGGAATCCGCTTCATGCGCTCGTGCGGCTGATGGACGGGCTGGCCTCGCATGCGCTCGACGAGGGAACCGACCACTTCGATGCCTCGACGCTGGCGATCACCACGATCGACACCGGCAACCCGGCGTCCAACGTGATTCCGGCGCGGGCGCGGGCCACGGTGAACATCCGCTTCAACGACGCCCATACATCGGCGAGCCTCGCGGATTGGCTGAGAGCCGAAGCGGCGAAGGTGGAGGCAGAGACGGGCGTGCACTTCAGCCTTGCCGTCGAGGTTTCGGGCGAAAGCTTCCTCACTCCGCCGGGTGACTTCGTGCGGCTGGTCGCCGGTTCCGTCCGGGCCGAGACGGGATTGGAGCCGGTCCTGTCCACCTCGGGCGGCACGTCGGACGCGCGCTTCGTGAAGGACCATTGCCCGGTGGTGGAATTCGGCCTTGTCGGCCGGACCATGCACCAGGTGGACGAGCGGGTGGAGGTGGCGCAGATCGGCCAGTTGAAGGCGGTCTACGGGCGGATTCTGAGGGACTATTTTGCCTGACTGCCGACAGGCCGCACCTGCGGGAGCCTCTGGCGGGGATGTTTTCCGCCACAATGAAAGCGCATGACGCCGGTTCCGGCCCGTGGTAGCTGAGACGCATGGCGCGCATTCCCTCCAAGACCGAAATCCTCGACTGGATTGCCGAGAACCCCGGGCTTTCGGCCAAACGCGACATCGCCAAGGCCTTCGGCATCAAGGGGGCGGAGCGGATCGAGCTGAAGCGCCTGTTGAAGGAACTGGAGGCCGAGGGCACGCTGGAACGGCGGCGCAAGACCTACCGGGATGCCGAGAAACTGCCTCCGGTGACGATCCTGATGATCCTCGCCCCCGACCGCAACGGTGACCAGTTTGCGCGCGCGATCGAATGGCAGGGCGAGGGGCCGGAGCCGCGCGTGCTGTTCCTGCAGCGCAAGTCCGACGCGCCGGTGGCCGAGGGAGACCGGGTGCTGGCGCGGGTGAACGAGGTGCGCGGCGAGGATCACCAGTACGAGGCACGGCTAATCCGCAAGATCGGAACCAATCCGCTGAAGGTTCTGGGCCTCTTTCGCAAGGGCGCCGAGGGCGGGCGGATCGTCCCGATCGACAAGGGATCGGACAGGGAATGGATCGTCGCCGCGGACGCGACGCAGGGCGCGAAGGACGGCGAGCTTGTGGAGGCGGAGCAGGCCGGGCCGAAGGGGCGTATGGGCCTGCCGCGGGCGCGGATCATCGACCGGCTGGGCGATCCCTCGGCGCCGAAAGCGGTGTCGCTGATCGCCATCCACCAGCACGGCATCCCCGACGATTTCCCCGACGCGGTGATCGAGGAGGCGGACGCGATGAAGCCCGCGCCGCTCGGCGGGAGGGAGGACCTGCGGCATCTGCCCTTCGTGACCATCGACCCTTCGGACGCGCGCGACCATGACGACGCCTGCCTTGCCCATGCCGACGAGGATCCGCGCAACGACGGCGGGCACATTGTCTGGGTCGCCATCGCCGATGTCGCCCACTATGTCACGCCGGGCTCGGCGCTGGACCGCGAGGCGCGCAATCGCGGCAATTCCACCTATTTCCCCGACCGGGTTGTGCCGATGCTGCCCGACCGGCTGTCGGGCGATCTCTGCTCGCTGCACGAGGGTGTCGCGCGGGCGGTCCTTGCGGTCTGGATGAAGCTCGATTCCAAGGGCCGCAAGATCACGCACCGCTTCACCCGGGCGATGATCCGGTCGGTGGCGAGCCTCAACTATACCGAGGTGCAGGAGGCCCGCGACGGCCGTCCGAACGACCGTTGCGCCGGGTTGATGGAGGAGGTCATCGCGCCCCTCTACGCCGCCTACGAGGCGACGAAGGTTGCGCGTGCCATGCGCCAGCCGCTCGACCTTGACCTGCCCGAACGCAGGATCGAGCTGACCGACGACGGGCGGGTGAAATCGGTCGCCTTCCGGGACAGGTTCGATGCCCACCGGCTGATCGAGGAATTCATGATCCTCGCCAACGTCGCCGCCGCCGAAGAGCTGATCCGGCTGCGCCGGCCGCTGCTCTATCGCGTGCACGAGGAACCGTCTCCGCTGAAGCTCGAGGCGCTGCGCGAGGTGGCCGAGGCCTCGGGCTTCACGCTGGCGAAGGGGCAGGTGCTGAGGACCGAACACCTGAACCGGCTCCTGGCGCAGGCCGAGGGCACGGATTTCGACGAGCTTCTCAACATCACCACGCTCCGGTCGATGCAGCAGGCCTTCTACCACCCGGAGAATGTCGGGCATTTCGGGCTGGCGCTGAAATCCTACGCCCATTTCACCTCGCCGATCCGGCGCTATTCCGACCTGATCGTGCATCGGGCGCTGATCTCGGGGCACGGTTGGGGCAAGGACGGGCTTTCCGCCGAGGACATCGAGCGGCTGGAAGAGACCGCCGAGCACATCTCGGAAACCGAGCGCCGGTCGATGGCGGCCGAGCGCGACACCACCGACCGCTATCTGGCGGCCTATCTTTCGGATCGTGTGGGCGCCGAGTTCGAAGGGCGGATCAGCGGGGTCACGCGTTTCGGGCTTTTCGTCAAGCTGACCGAAACCGGGGCCGACGGGCTGATCCCGATCCGCTCGGTCGGGCGCGAGTTCTTCCACTACGATCCCCGGACCGAAACCCTGATGGGGGCGGATTCGGGAATGGTGATCGGCATGGGGCAGCGCGTCACGGTGCGGCTGGCCGAGGCTGTGCCGGTCACCGGCGGGCTGATGCTGGAGCTTCTCGAGATCGAGGGCAGGGGGGTGCCGGCCGGCGCCTCGGCCAGGCGCGGCAAACCAGTGGCCCGCCGGCCCGGACAGGAGAAGGCGCGCGCGGCGAAAGCCGGCCGCAAGGTCACGCGCCGCCGCCGCTGAGCCGCCGCGGTGGCTTTTCGGCGCCGGCGTTGCAGGCTAGACTTCCGGCAAACGAGAAACGACAGGGCAGGTGGCGCATGAAACGGGCAGGTCTTGCGGTCGCACTCTGGGCGTTTTTGCCCGCGATTGCCGATGCGGGAACGCCGGGCGCCCCGGCCGACAGGCAGGACATGGCGATGAGCGGACCCGAAAAGTTGATCCCGGCGGCGGCGAACCTTGGCTTCGGCCGGTGGATCGAAGGCTTCCGCAGCCGCGCGCTTGCGGCGGGAATCTCCGCGGCGACCATCGACCGCGCCTTCCGTGGCGTCGAATACAACACCTCCGTGATCGAGAAGGACCGCAACCAGAACGAATTCACCAAGGCGATCTGGGACTATCTCGACAGTGCCGTGTCCGACCTGCGGGTGGCGAACGGTCGCGCCGCCCTGGAACGGCACCGCGACCTGCTCGACCGGATCGAGACGGAATTCGGCGTCGACAAGGAGGTGGTCGTGGCGGTCTGGGGGCTCGAAAGCTCCTACGGCGCGCAGCGGGGCGACACGCCGCTGATCGAGGCGCTGGCGACACTGGCCTACGACGGGCGGCGGGGGAGCTTCTTCGAAAGCCAGCTTCTGGCGGCGCTGGCGATCCTTCAGGCAGGCGATATCGACCCGGACCACATGACCGGAAGCTGGGCCGGGGCGATGGGGCACACCCAGTTCATCCCGACGTCCTACCTGTCCTTCGCCGTCGATTTCACCGGCGACGGGCGGCGCGATATCTGGTCGGACGATCCGTCCGACGCGCTTGCCTCGACCGCGGCCTATCTTGCGCGGTCGGGCTGGCAGAAAGGCGCGCCCTGGGGGGTGGAGGTCACGCTGCCCGAAGGGTTCGACTTCGGCCTGACCGGCGAGCGGGTGAAGAAGACCGCGGCCGAATGGGCGGTGCTGGGGGTCCGCGGCGCCGAGGGCGGCACGGTGGGCGCGCACGGGCCGGCGTCGATCCTCATGCCAGCGGGGGCGCGGGGAGCGGCCTTCATGATCTTCCCGAACTTCCACGTGATCGAGAAATACAACACTGCCGATGCCTATGTGATCGCGGTGGGCCACCTTGCCGACCGGATCGCGGGTGGCGGGCCGATCCGGGCCGCCTGGCCACAGGGTGACCGGGTGCTGGTGTTCGCGGAACGCCGCGAATTGCAGGAGCGGCTGACGCAGGCAGGTTTCGATACCGGCGGCGTCGACGGCAAGATCGGCCCCAACACGGTTGCCGCCGTCCGCGCCTTCCAGCGCTCGGTCGGCATGGTGCCGGACGGCTACGCGAGTTTGGACATCCTGCGCCTGCTCCGGTGAGCCCCGGCCCGAATGCAAACGGCCGCCCCCCGGGGGCGGCCGGTCACATCGCGGCTCTCGCTCAGGCCGTGCGCGCGGCGCGGATCGAGTCGTCGAGCTTGGCCAGCGCCTCGGTGAAGACCTCGTCCTGGATGGTGATCGGCGACAGGAAGCGGATCACGTTGCCGTAGACGCCGCAGGTCAGCAGGATCAGCCCGCGTTTCAGCGCCTCGGTGCGCACCCGGTTGGTGAACTCGGCCGAGGGCTTGCCGGTCTTCGCATCCTTGAACTCGACCGCGTTCATGAAGCCCGGGCCGCGGATGTCGGCGATTTCCGGCACGTCGGGGCGCAGGCTTTCGAGATGCTGCTTCAGCCGCGAGCCGAGCCTGTTGGCGCGGTCGCAGAGCCCTTCCTCCTCGATCACGTCGAGAACCGCATGGGCGGCGGCGATCCCCATCGGCGAGCCGCCGTAGGTGCCGCCAAGGCCGCCGGGCGCGGGCGCGTCCATCACCTCGGCCCGGCCGACGACGGCCGCCAGCGGGAAGCCACCGGCAAGCGCCTTGGCCATCGTCATCAGGTCGGGCTGCACGTCGTGGTGTTCCATCGCGAACATCTTGCCGGTGCGGGCGAAGCCGGTCTGCACCTCGTCGGCGATCAGGAGGATGCCGTGCTCGTCACAGATCGCCCGGAGCGCCTTGAAGAATTCGCGCGGCGCCTCGTAGAAGCCGCCTTCGCCCTGAACCGGCTCGAGGATGATCGCGGCGACGCGCTTGGGGTCGACGTCGGCCTTGAAGAGGTAGTTGAGCGTCTCCAGCGACTGTTCGACGCTGACGCCATGCAGAGGCACCGGGAAGGGCACGTGAAAGACATCGTTCGGCATGGCGCCGAAGCCGACCTTGTAGGGCACGACCTTGCCGGTCAGCGCCATGCCCATGAAGGTGCGGCCGTGGAAGGCGCCGGAAAAGGCGATGACGGCCTGCCGGCCGGTGGCGGCGCGGGCGATCTTGACGGCGTTTTCCACCGCCTCGGCGCCGGTGGTCACGAAGATCGCCTTCTTGTCGCCCTTGATCGGCGCGATCGCGGCAAGGCGCTCGGCCAGCCGCACGTAGTTCTCGTAGGGCACGACCTGATGGCAGGTATGGGTGAAGTGGTCGATCTGGTCCTTGACCGCGGCGATCACCTTCGGATGCCGGTGGCCGGTGTTGACCACGGCGATGCCGGCGGCGAAGTCGATGTAGCGGTTGCCTTCCTTGTCCCAGATCTCGGCGTTCTCGGCGCGATCGACATAGATCTGGGTCATCACGCCGACGCCGCGCGACATCGCGGCCTGACGGCGGGTTTCAATCTCGGCGTTGCGCATGAGTCTCTCCTGGGATGTTGCGAGGGCATGATTACCCCTTCCCGGCGTTCCGATCAATATTGCGAGTTGATGCACGATATATTTATCACTATGCATGGAGCGCAGGTTCACCGGGCAGAAGACGGTCATGGATTTCGATACCGGCGCGCGACTGAAGGAAGAGCGGGAGAAGCGCCGCCTGTCCCAGCGCCAGCTTGCGGCGCAGACCGGAGTCACGAGCGGCATGATCTCGATGATCGAGCAGAACCGCACCAGCCCCTCGGTCGCCACGCTGAAGAAGATCCTCGCGGGCCTCGACATCTCGCTTGGCGACTTCTTCGCGGGCACCGCCGATACCGGTGCGAAATGGCATTTCCGCCATTCGGAGTTCCGCGAGATCACACCCAAGGCCAAGCTTGGCGAGGCCGGCGGCGGCGTCGCCTTTCGCCAGATCGGCCGGCCGGGCGCGAGCGCGATCCAGATGCTGCATGAGACCTACGCCGCCGGTGCCGACACCGGGCCCGAGCTCTACAGCCACGATGCCGAGGAGGCGGGTGTGGTGATCGCGGGCCGGATCCTCGTCACCGTGGGGGAGGAGACGCAGCTTCTGGGCGCGGGCGACGGCTATCTTTTCAACAGCCGCACGCCGCACCGGTTCCGCAATCCGGGGCCCGGCGACTGCGTGATCGTCTCCGCCTGCACGCCGCCGACGTTCTGAGCATTTGGGCAACACGAAGGCGATTTCTGCGGGCGCATCGCGAATCGGCGGAAAGACGCGAATCGCTTTGGGGCGATTCGGCCGGGTGCGGCTGAGAGGATTTCCGCTTATGGAAACCTGCCGTGGAAACAGCGATGGTCCGGGCAGCACGGGAAAAGGCACGGAAACGCGGATGGATTACGAGCAGTATCTGTACGGGCGCACCGCCCGCGATGCGTCCCACCGCAGACCGCTGGCGCCGCGCCACGGCAGGATCGGCAGCCTCGCAGTCGGCGCCGCCGTGGCACTTGGTATCGTGGCGGGTATCGTTGCGCTCGGCGGAGCGAAAGACGCGGGCAGGGCGGAGGCGCCGCCCGCATCCGGGTCCGCACCCGGGATGGCCGAGGGTCCCGCGATGGCAGTCACGCTGGCCGCTTCGGACGGTGCGGTCCCGCAATCCCGGCGGTGATGCCCCCTAGGCTGCGCGGCGAGGGGCGCATCGGGCGACGACGGTGAGATGACGCGGTCAGGCGTTCGACCGGCGCGCCTGCGGCGAGGACAGTTCCGACAGGATCGCATCGACCGCCGCGACTGGATCGCCGGCGGCCCAGACGGGACGGCCGACAACCACATGGTCGGCCCCGGCGGCGATGGCCTCCGCCGGCGTCGCCACCCGCTTCTGATCCCCGTGCGCTGCACCCTCAGGCCGCACCCCCGGTGTGACGATCAGCCGGCCCACGGATTCCGGCAAAGAGCGGATGCGCCGCGCCTCCTGCGGGCTGGCGATCACGCCGTCGGCCCCGGCCTCGAACGCCCGCCGGGCGCGTTCGACGACGATGTCCGGTATCTCGCCCGGCTGGAT
Source organism: Albidovulum sp. (assembly GCA_030837825.1). Taxonomy (GTDB): domain Bacteria; phylum Pseudomonadota; class Alphaproteobacteria; order Rhodobacterales; family Rhodobacteraceae; genus Albidovulum. Next base: position 5,955 of record JAUQYB010000094.1, on the reverse strand, counting down.
CAGTGCCGCGTCGAGGTCGGCGCGGTCGAGCGAGGTCAGGACGGTCACGGCGAGGATCTTCATCGCGCCGCCGCCCGCCCCCTCCCTGGCGGCGCGCACCACATGAGGGTCGCCGTGCACCGTCAGGAAATCGAGATCGAAGCGCGCCAGCCCCCGCACCGCCGCTTCGACCGTTGCGCCGATGTCGAAAAGTTTCAGGTCGAGGAAGATGTGCTTGCCGTGGTCATCCTTCAGCTCGCGTGCCAGCGCGAGGCCGCCGCCGGTCAGCATGCCGAGGCCGATCTTGTAGAAACTCACCCGGTTACCGAGCCGTGCCGCCAGATCGAGGCCGGAGAGCGCGTCCGGCAGGTCGAGCGCCACGATCAGGCGGTCGTCGGCTTGGGTCATCGGCACGCCCTTTCCCGTGAGGTCGGCCGGGTTTGTGCCGGGTTTGAGCTCGTGTCAAGCGATGCCTCTGGGCCGGCCCGGCGTCCGGGTGGCACCGCGCGCGATCTCCCGGGCCCGGGGTCAGGCGGCCTTCACCGCCGCCCGGTCGGCCGCGAAGCCGAGTTTCGCGGCGGCGAGGAGCCGGTCGCGGAGCGGTGCCGCCCCGGCCGATCCGGCCGGAACCGCCACCTGGACGAAGGCGCGCAGGGCCGTGCCGTTGCACAGGACGGTCAGCGCGACCAGGGCCAGGACCCGAGCGGACTCCCGGTCGCGGCGGACGCGATGGATGCGGGCGGAAAGGACGCGCATTCCCATCAGGCCCGCCGCGGGCGGAACGGATTCGGCATCGCCTGCGGCGGCACCGCTTCGGACCCGCGCCGCGCGGCGAGGTCTGCAAGCTGGGAGAGCGGCACCTTCGTGCCGACGACGAAGGCAAGCTGCCAGCGCTCCGCCGCGCGGGCGAGCGCATCGGAAATCGGGGTCTCGTTCAGGGGCATTGCCGGATCCTCCGTTAAGGTTAAGCCCATTGGGACCGATTCTCCTTTCCATCCGGTTTCCGGGCTTTTGCCCCGTGGTGGTGCGGCAGACGTTCTTGAAAATCCTTCGTCCGGCGCCCAAGTCATCCCCGAGACCCGGGAGGCGTCGTGCCGCGGATGCGGGCGGCCGGAACCCGGGGGCTGGAAAAGGAGATGGCCGATGAACATGGAAAAGTTCACGGAACGGTCGCGCGGCTTCCTTCAGGCCGCCCAGACCATCGCGATGCGCGAGGGACACCAGCGTGTGCTGCCCGAGCACCTTCTGAAGGCTCTCATGGATGACGATCAGGGGCTGAGCGCCAATCTGATCAAGCGTGCGGGCGGCGAACCGAAGCGCGTGCAGGAGGCGGTCGACCAGATGATCGCGCGGATGCCGAAGGTTTCCGGCGGCGACAGTCAGGTCTATGTCGACACCGCGCTTGTCCGTGTGCTCGACGAGGCCGAGAAGGTGGCGAAGAAGGCGGGCGACAGCTTCGTGCCGGTCGAACGGATCCTCATGGCGCTTGCGATGGTGAACACCAAGGCCAAGGATGCGCTCGATGCAGGCGCGGTGACGGCACAGGGCCTCAACACCGCGATCAATGACGTGCGCAAGGGTCGCACCGCGGATTCCGCCTCGGCCGAGGAAGGCTATGACGCGCTGAAGAAATACGCGCGCGACCTGACGGAGGCCGCCGAAGAGGGCAAGATCGACCCGATCATCGGCCGCGACGAGGAGATCCGCCGCGCCATGCAGGTGCTGTCGCGGCGCACCAAGAACAACCCGGTGCTGATCGGCGATCCCGGCGTTGGCAAGACCGCGATCGCCGAGGGCCTGGCCATCCGCATCGTCAACGGCGACGTGCCGGAAAGCCTGCGCAACAAGAAGCTGATGGCGCTCGACATGGGCGCGCTGATCGCGGGCGCGAAATACCGCGGCGAATTCGAGGAGCGGCTGAAGGCCGTGCTGAAGGAGATCGAGGCGGCAGCCGGCGAGATCATCCTTTTCATCGACGAGATGCACACGCTGGTGGGCGCCGGCAAGTCCGACGGCGCGATGGACGCGGCGAACCTGATCAAGCCGGCACTGGCGCGGGGCGAACTGCACTGCATCGGCGCGACCACGCTCGACGAATACCGCAAGTATGTCGAGAAGGACGCGGCCCTTGCCCGCCGGTTCCAGCCGATCGTGGTGGACGAGCCGACGGTGGAGGACACGATTTCGATCCTCCGCGGCATCAAGGAGAAATACGAGCTTCACCACGGCGTGAAGATTTCCGACAGCGCGCTGGTGGCGGCGGCGACGCTCAGCCACCGCTACATCACCGACCGTTTCCTGCCCGACAAGGCGATCGACCTCGTGGACGAGGCCGCTAGCCGGCTGCGCATGGAGGTGGACAGCAAACCCGAGGAGCTGGACGCGCTCGACCGCCAGATCCTGCAATTGCAGATCGAGGCCGAGGCGCTGAAGAAGGAAGACGACGCGGCGTCGAAGGACCGGCTCGAGAAGCTCGAGAAGGAACTGGCCGAGTTGCAGCAGCGCTCCGCCGAGATGACGGCGAAATGGCAGGCCGAGCGCGACCGGCTGGAGTCGGCGCGCGGGCTCAAGGAAAAGCTGGAAGAGGCCCGCAACGACCTCGATGCCGCCAAACGCTCGGGCAACCTCGCCCGGGCCGGGGAGTTGAGCTACGGCATCATCCCGCAGTTGGAAAGGCAGCTCGGCGAGGCCGAGGCGGCCGAGGACGGGCTGATGGTCGAGGAAGCGGTGCGCCCCGAGCAGATCGCCGAGGTGGTCGAGCGCTGGACCGGCATCCCCACTTCGAAGATGCTGGAGGGGGAACGCGAGAAGCTTCTCAAGATGGAGGAGGAGCTGGGTCGGCGGGTGGTCGGCCAGATGGCGGCGGTGACCGCGGTCTCCAAGGCGGTGCGCCGTGCCCGCGCCGGTCTCAACGACGAGAACCGGCCGCTGGGGTCGTTCCTCTTCCTCGGGCCCACCGGCGTCGGCAAGACCGAGCTGACCAAGGCACTGGCCGAATACCTTTTCGACGACGAGCATGCGATGGTCCGCATCGACATGTCGGAGTTCATGGAGAAGCATTCGGTCGCCCGGCTGATCGGCGCGCCCCCGGGCTATGTCGGCTATGACGAGGGCGGCGTGCTGACCGAGGCGGTGCGGCGCCGGCCCTATCAGGTCGTGCTGTTCGACGAGGTGGAAAAGGCCCACCCGGACGTGTTCAACGTGCTCCTTCAGGTGCTCGACGACGGTGTCCTGACCGATGGCCAGGGCCATCACGTCGACTTCAAGCAGACGCTGATCGTGCTGACCTCGAACCTCGGCAGCCAGGCGCTGAGCCAGTTGCCCGAAGGCGCGGATGCCGCCGAGGCGCGGCGCGACGTGATGGAAGCGGTGCGGGCGCATTTCCGGCCCGAGTTCCTGAACCGGCTCGACGACATGATCATCTTCGACCGGCTGACCCGGGACGACATGACCGGGATCGTCGACATCCAGCTTCATCGGCTGGAGAAGCGGCTGGCACAGCGCAAGATTGCGCTCGAACTGGACGCGGGGGCGAAGAAATGGCTCGCCGACGAGGGCTATGATCCGGTCTACGGCGCACGGCCGCTGAAGCGGGTGATCCAGCGCGACCTTCAGGACCCGCTGGCCGAGATGCTGCTGGCGGGCGAGGTGCGCGACGGCGACACGGTTCATGTCGACGCCGGGCCCGAGGGGCTGATCCTCGGGGGCAAGGTCGTGGCCTCCAACCGGCCGCGGCCGGAGGGCGCGCCGTTGCACTGAGGGCTGAAGGGGGCGGCAGGGCCGCCCCCTTTTCCCCTGCCCGTGAGGTGCGCGACGGGTCCGCTTCGTTACAGCGGTCAACGCAGATGTGAGTCGGCTTTATTTCCCCGCGGGTGGGCTGCGGTGTAGGGTGCGCGCCAGATGCAGGGAGGAACCGATGGCCCGCCGCTTCATGCCCGATCTCGGATGGTCCCACGTCACGCCGAAGGCCGATTTCCTGAACCGCCGCCAGATCATCGCCGGAGCCGCCGCGCTGGGCCTTGCGGGGCCGGCGGCGGCGAGGCTGGCCTATGTGCCGTCGGCATTCTCGACCGACGAGAAGCCGAACACGCTGGAAGAGATCACGAATTACAACAACTTCTACGAATTCGGCACCGACAAGGGCGATCCGGCGGCCCATGCCGGCGCGCTCACCGTCGATCCCTGGTCGGTGAAGATCGACGGCATGGTGGGCCGGCCCGGCAGCTACGGGCTTGCCGACATCCTTTCCGGCGTCACGCTGGAGGAACGGATCTACCGTCTGCGCTGCGTCGAGGCCTGGTCGATGGTCGTGCCCTGGATCGGCTTTCCGCTGTCCGATCTTCTCGCGCGCGTGGAGATGCAGCCTTCGGCGAAGTTTGTGGCCTTCGAGACGCTGCTGCGGCCCGAGGAAATGCGCGGCCAGCGGGGCGGCCTGCTCGACTGGCCCTACCGCGAGGGGCTGCGGCTGGATGAGGCGATGCATCCGCTGACGATGCTCGCGACCGGCCTTTACGGCGAGGAGATGCCGAAGCAGAACGGTGCGCCGATCCGGCTTGTGGTGCCTTGGAAATACGGCTTCAAGTCGGTCAAGTCGATCGTCCGCATCAGCCTGATCGATAGGCAGCCACCGACGACATGGAACATGATGCAGCCCAATGAGTACGGCTTTTTCGCCAACGTGAACCCCGAGGTCGATCACCCGCGCTGGAGCCAGGCGACCGAGCGGCGGATCGGCGAGGGGCTCTTCGCCGGGCGGCACCCGACGGTCAGGTTCAATGGCTACGGCGATCAGGTGGCGGCGCTCTATTCCGGGCAGGATCTGGCGAAGGACTACTGATGCGGTTTGCCGAGTCCGTGAACCGCTTCCTCCGCCGTGTTCCGGCCTGGCCGATCTACGCGGCCGGCGCGGCGCTTCCCCTCTGGCTGCTTTGGCTGGGAATTCAGGGCGGGCTCGGCGTCGATCCGGTGAAGACAATCGAGCATACGCTCGGGCTCTGGGCGCTGAAGCTGATCGTGGCCACGCTGGCCGTAACACCCCTGCGCCGGTTCACCGGGATCAACCTGGTCAAGTTTCGCCGTGCTACAGGGCTTGTGGCTTTCTTCTATGTGGTCCTGCATTTCCTCGCCTGGCTTGTCCTCGACATGGGGCTTCTCTGGGCGCAGGCGCTGGGCGACATCGCCAAGCGCCCCTATGTTATGCTGGGGATGGCCGGGCTTTTGCTGATGATTCCGCTTGCTGCCACCTCGAACGATCGCGCTGTCCGCCGCCTGGGCGCGCTGCGCTGGCGGAGGCTGCATCGGCTGACCTATCCGGCCGCGCTGGCCGGGGCCTTTCACTATCTGTGGCTGGTGAAGGCCTGGCCGCTTGAACCCGTGTTCTATGTTCTGGTGGTGGCCGGACTTCTCGGTCTGCGGCTGATTCCACGCACACGCGGGGCCACGGCGGCTGCGATTCCGGGGGCGGTGCGCGGCGAGATCGCGCGGAATCGGCGGGCAATCTGAAAATTTCCATGCCTCGTCGCCGCCGCGGGCGGCCCGTGCCCGGACGATTCCCGCCGCGAGTCTGTGGATAACCGGCCGCCACCGCCAAAATCCGCTGCCAAGCGCGCAAGCTTCTTGCCCGCAGCACCGCCCCATTGTGGCCATAATTGCGCTAACCCCAAGATTTTGGGGTGAAAACCGGGCCGGAGAAAAAAATCTGAGCTTTCGCGAAAAAAGCTCTTGCGGACCCCGGCGCCGATCCGTAAATACCCCTTCACCGAAGCAGCGGCGACGTTGCAGCGGCAGACGGAAGCGGCAGTGACGCCCGGAAGTCGAACAAAAAACGAGAAACGGTCGGGCGGTCGCGCCAAGCAAGTATGGCGCTACCGGTTGATTTTGTCTCTCACGCTCTTTGAAATCGCTGGTTACTGAAGAGATATGTGGGCGGTTTGGTCCTTTCGATGGACAAACGCTGCATATCGGCCTTCTAGGGGC
>JAUQYB010000093.1 GCA_030837825.1 Albidovulum sp. | reverse complement strand
TGCCGTGACCGGCGCGATGACTGCACGTTTCCAAGCGCAGCGCGGAATGCTATCGTAACCAAATCGAGCCAGAAAAGAGGCGGCAGACCCCATGATGACCAAGCTTTCGACGATCCTTCTTCTGACCGGCGCGCTGGCGCTGTCGGCCTGCAACAACCCTGACCGTTTCGGCGCCGGCGGCGCCGGGGCCGGGGCGGGCGGCGTGGGTGGCGCCGGCGGCATCAGCGGCGGCGCGCTGGGCGACCCGAGCGATCCGAACTCGATCGCCTATTTCAACCAGACGATCGGCGACAAGGTGCATTTCGCCGTCGACCAGTCGACGCTTTCGGCCGAGGCGCAGTCGACGCTGACCCAGCAGGCGGGGTGGCTGAACCAGCACCCGGCCTACACCGCGATCATCGAAGGCCATGCCGACGAACAGGGCACGCGCGAATACAACATCGCGCTGGGCGACCGGCGCGCCAACGCGGTCAAGGCCTACCTCATCTCGCAGGGTGTGGGCGGCAACCGGCTCCAGACCGTGTCCTACGGCAAGGAACGCCCGCTGGCCGTCTGCTCTGACGAGGCCTGCTATACGCAGAACCGCCGCGCGGTGACCGTGGTCGGCGCGGGCGCGGGCGTCTGAGGCGGCAATGCTGCGCCCCATCCGGTTCCTTCTGGCGGCGGCCGTTCTGGCCGCCACCGCAGCGCCCGGCCTCGCAGAGGACAAGGCGCAGACGCTGGCCGACATCCGGGCAGAGCTTGGCACGCTTGCGGCCGAGTTGCAGGCGCTCAGGTCGGAACTGATGGAGGGCGGCGAAGCGGCGATGCAGGCGGCGGGCGGCGCCCCGGCGCTTGACCGGATGAATGCGATCGAGGCGCAGCTTTCGCGGCTGACCTCGGAAACCGAGGCCTTGCAGAACCGGGTCAGCCGCGTCGTGACCGACGGGACCAACCGGATCGGCGATCTGGAATTCCGCCTGTGCGAACTGGAGGAGGGCTGCGATACCGCCAGCCTTCCGATCACCCAAAGCCTCGGCGGGGCCGCGGGCGCGACGCCAACCCCGGCCGTCACCCCTGCCGTGCCCGCGCCCGCCACGGGCCCCACACCAGAGCTTGCCGTCAGCGAACAGGCGGATTTCGATCGGGCGAAGGGGGCGCTCGATTCCGGTGACTTTCGCGGCGCCGCTGACCAGTTTGCGGCCTTCACGCAATCCTACCCGGGCGGCCCCCTGACCGGCGAGGCGAACTACCAGCGCGGCGAGGCTTTGACCCGGCTTGGCGACACCTCGAACGCCGCGCGCGCCTATCTCGAGGCCTTCTCGGGTGCGCCGAACGGACCGCGCGCGCCGGCCGCGCTGCTGAAACTCGGGGCGGCGCTGGGGCTTCTCGGCCAGGCGCAGGAGGCCTGCGTGACGCTGGGCGAGGTCGGCACCCGCTTCCCGACCGCGCCCGAAGCGGTGGAGGCCACGACCGCGATGCGGTCGCTCGGCTGCCAGTGACGGAGGCGGAGCGGCCCGGTTCCGGCGGCGAGGACGCCTTTCTTCTTCACGTTCCCGAACGGACATACCGCGACGAATGGCCCGCCCGGATCGCGGTCGCGGTTTCCGGCGGCAGCGATTCGATGGCCGTCCTGCATCTTTTCTCGCGGCTCGCGGGGCATAGGGGCGGCACCGTCCAGGCCGTGACCGTCGATCACCGGCTTAGGCGCGAGGCGGCGGAGGAAGCCCGCTTCGTCGCCCGCGCCTGCGACAGGATCGGCGTGTCGCACGAGACGCTGGTGTGGGAGCATGGCGAGATCACCGGCAACCTCCAGGATCAGGCGCGCCGCGCGCGCCATGCGCTGATCGCCGGCTGGGCGCGGCAGAACGGGATCGGCGACGTCGTGCTCGGCCATACCGCCGACGATCAGGCCGAGACCTTCCTGATGGGGTTGGCGCGAGAGGCCGGGATCGACGGGCTGTCGGGGATGCGCCGGTCATGGCAGGAGGGCGGCGTCCGCTGGGCGCGGCCCTATCTTCAGACCCCTCGCCGCGACCTGCGCGCCTACCTCACCCGCCATGGCATCGGCTGGGTCGAGGACCCGTCGAACGCCGACGAGCGCTTCCTGCGGGTCAGGGCGCGGCATGCGCTGGTGGCACTCGCCCCCCTCGGGATCACCGCCGAGGGCCTCGCCCGCGCCGCCAGCAACCTCGCGCTCGCCCGGGCCGACCTCGTCGACCTGGCGCTGAGCACGGCGGCCGCGACCGCCCGGACCGAGGCGGGCGGGGTGATCTTCGACCTTGCCGGCTGGAAGCGGGCGGGCAACGACACTCGGCGCAGGCTGCTGATTGCCGCGCTGCGCTGGGTGGGCTCGGCCCCCCATGCGCCGCGTGCCGAACAGATCGCCCGATTCGAGGCGGCGATCCGGCAGGGGCGGGCGGCGACACTTGCAGGCTGCCGGCTGCGCACCGGCGATGCCGCGTTCAGCATCATCCGCGAACCGAGCGCCGTGGCCGGACTGGCAACCCCGACGGGCGCGCTCTGGGACAGCCGCTGGCGCCTGGACGGCCCGCACGAGCCGGGGCTTACGGTGCGGGCGCTCGGGGCAGAGGGGCTGCGGGCGTGCAAGGCCTGGCCCGCGACCGGGCACGGCAGGCCCGCACTGGTGGTTTCGCCCGCGGTCTGGCGGGGGGATGCGCTTGTCGCGGCGCCCCTGGCGGGAATCGCGAACGGCTGGACGGCGGAAATCGTCACAGACTTCCCTTCCGCCCTTTTAACGCATTGAACCCCGCCGCCGTATCTCTATTTTAAAGGAAAGCCCGCGCGCGCCCCGGCGTCGCGGCGACGCTGCGTTTGGAGGTCCCCTTTGGGTAACGCGAGAAACATCGCCTTCTGGGTCGTGCTGTTCCTGTTGATCCTGGCATTGTTCAACCTGTTCGGGAACGGCCAGACTTCGATGAGCGCGCGCTCGATGGCCTATTCCGACTTCGTGCAGAAGATCGACGCGGGCGAGGTGAGCGCGGTCGTCATCGACGGCGAGCAGATCCAGGTCCAGACCAAGGACGGCCAGACCTTCGTCACCGTCCAGCCGCAGAGCGAGCAGATGAACGACAAGCTCGTCGAGTCGCTGATCGCCAAGGACGTGTCGGTCAGGGCGGAACGCCAGCAGCAGTCGGGCTTCTTCTCGGTCCTATCGCTGTGGCTGCCGTTCCTCGTGCTGATCGGCATCTGGATCTTCTTCATGAACCGGATGCAGGGCGGCGGGCGCGGCGGCGCGATGGGCTTCGGCAAGAGCCGGGCGAAGCTCCTGACCGAAAAGCACGGCCGCGTCACCTTTGACGACGTGGCCGGCATCGACGAAGCCAAAGAGGAGCTTGAGGAGATCGTCGAGTTCCTGCGCAATCCGCAGAAGTTCAGCCGGCTTGGCGGCAAGATTCCGAAGGGCGCGCTTCTGGTCGGCCCTCCGGGCACCGGCAAGACGCTGCTCGCCCGCGCCATCGCCGGCGAGGCGGGCGTGCCCTTCTTCACCATCTCCGGCTCCGACTTCGTGGAAATGTTCGTGGGCGTCGGCGCCAGCCGTGTGCGCGACATGTTCGAACAGGCCAAGAAGAACGCGCCCTGCATCGTCTTCATCGACGAGATCGACGCGGTGGGCCGGTCGCGCGGCATCGGCTATGGCGGCGGCAACGACGAACGCGAGCAGACGCTGAACCAGCTTCTGGTCGAGATGGACGGGTTCGAGGCGAACGAGGGCGTGATCATCATCGCCGCCACCAACCGGCCCGACGTGCTCGACCCCGCGCTCCTGCGCCCCGGCCGCTTCGACCGGCAAGTGCAGGTGCCGAACCCCGACATCAAGGGCCGCGAGAAGATCCTGTCGGTCCACGCCCGGAAGGTTCCGATGGGCCCCGACGTCGATCTGCGGGTGATCGCACGCGGCACGCCCGGATTCTCGGGCGCCGACCTTGCCAACCTGGTGAACGAGGCGGCGCTTCTCGCCGCCCGCGTCGGCAAGCGCTTCGTCTCGCTGGAGGATTTCGAGAAGGCCAAGGACAAGGTCATGATGGGGCCGGAGCGGCGCAGCATGGTGATGACCGAGGATGAAAAGAAGCTGACCGCCTATCACGAGGCGGGCCACGCGATCGTCGGCATCCATGTCCCGCAGCACGACCCGGTCCACAAGGTGACGATCATCCCGCGGGGCCGCGCGCTGGGCGTCACCTTCTACCTGCCCGAACGCGACAAGCTGTCGCTGACGCGCGAGGCGGCACTGTCGCAGCTCGCCTCGGCGATGGGCGGCAAGGCGGCGGAGGAACTGGTGTTCGGGCCGCAGAACGTCACCAACGGCGCCTACAGCGACATCCAGCACGTCACCCGCCTGGCCACCGCGATGGTCAGCCAGTGGGGCATGTCCGACAAGCTCGGCAACATCAACTACACGTCGACGCAGGAAAGCTTCCTCGGCAGCCAGTCGCATTTCAACGCCTCGGAAGAAAGCCGCGAGATCATCGACCAAGAGGTGCGCCGGCTGGTCGACGAGGCCTATGAGCGGGCGAAGTCGATCCTCAAGGACAATTGGCAGGAGATGGACAACCTCGCCCAAGGCCTTCTGGAGTTCGAGACCCTGACCGGCGAGGACATGATGCGCGTCATCCGTGGCGACAAGCCGCGCGACGACAGCGACAGCGGCGGCGGCGCCGAGAAGGCGCCGGAGACCCCGATCCTGACCACGGTGCCGAAGACCAAGAAGCCCAAGGCGCCGAAGGGCGGCCTGGAGCCCGAGCCCTCGGCCTGATCCGGGCCAACGTCCGGGAGGGATGCGATGGCGGTGCGCGACTGGAACCCGGAAAGCTATGCGCGCTTCGGCGACCTCAGGTTGCGTCCGGCGCTCGACCTGCTGGCGCGGGTCGGGGCGCTGCCCGCGGGCGAGGTGATCGACCTCGGCTGCGGCAACGGTGCCGCGGGCCCGGCGCTGAGAGAGAGGTTCGGCGCGAACCGGCGGATCACGGGCCTCGATGCCTCGCCTGCGATGCTGGAGGCGGCGGGCCGGGGCGGGAGCTACACGGCGCTCGTCGAAGGCGATGCGGCGCGGTGGACGGCCGACCGCCCCGTCGCCCTGATCTTCTCGAACGCGGCGCTGCACTGGGTGCCCGATCATACCCGGCTGATGCCGGGGCTTGCCGCCCAACTGGTCCCCGGCGGGGTGCTGGCGGTGCAGATGCCGCGTCAGTATGGCGCGCCCTCGCACCGCTTCCTGCGCGACTTCTCCGCCGAGATGTTTCCCGACCGCTTCGACCTGGCGGCCTGGCTGGCGCCGGTGGCGCCGCCGGTCGACTACCACCGGATGCTGGCGCCCTTCGGCCGGATCGATGTGTGGGAGACGGACTACGTCCAGCGCCTCGGGCCGGTGGCGGACGGGCACCCTGTCCGCCGCTTCACCGAGTCCACGGCGATGCGGCCCTTCCTCGACAAGCTCTCGGCGCCCGAGGCGGCCGAGTTCGTCGCGCGGTATGACGCCGCACTCGGCTCGGCCTATCCGGTGGAAACGGACGGCTCTGTCCTTTTCCCGTTCCGCAGGCTGTTTCTGGTGCTGACGGTGTGATCCCCGGCGAGGGTCAGAGCAGGATCCAGACGGCCGAGGCGAAGGCGAGACCGATGGCGAAGGCGGCGTTCACGATGATGGTCGCTGTCTGCATCGTATCCTCCCGGGCTCACCGGACGGCAACGCGGGATGGCGGCGGCGGTTCCCGGGGCGGAGGCAGGTTTTCCGATCGGAAACGGCATCTGGCGATTCCGCGTCGGATTGCGTCGCAATCCATCCTGACCGCGCCGTCGGGCAAGGCTATAGGGCGCACAAGGCAAGCCCTCTGACGGGCGAAAGGGAGACAACCGAGAAATGGCGTTCAAGACCGATATCGAAATCGCGCGCGAGGCGAAGAAGAAGCCGATCCAGGAAATCGGCGACAAGCTCGGCATCCCGTCCGAGCATCTTCTGCCCTACGG
>JAUQYB010000092.1 GCA_030837825.1 Albidovulum sp. | reverse complement strand
CCACGCCATACATGTTGGCGAAGAGGTAGGCATTCACCCCCGGCGCCATCGCGGCGGTGACGACGGCCGAGCGGAGCGGCCCCTGCCCGAGATCCAGCGCCTGGCCAAGGCTCCAGGTGATCGCAGGGTGGAGACCGAGCGCCAGGGCGCAGACGAAGACCACCGTGCCGAGGTCACCCTCCGGCCGATAGCGGACGAGAACGCCGCCCAGCCCGAAAAGTGCAGCCGGAAGTGCCGCGCGCACCAGCAGGTCAAGCGCCTCGGTCGCAACCTCCGGAAGCTGCGCGCCCGAAAGATTGACCGCGACCCCCGCGGCGATGCCGACCACGAGCGGGTTGCGGAACATCGCGGTGGCGACCGCCCGCACCGTCACCAGAAGCCCGCGGCCGGAATGGCGGACGACCTCCATCACCGCGATGCCCAGCGCATAGCAATAGGGCGAGTGCACCGCGATGATCGCGTAGTTGGCCGAAAGCGCCCCGGCCCCGTAGGCGCGTTCGGTGATCGGCAGGCCGAGAAGGAGCGAGTTGGAAAAGAGCGCGCAGAAGCCGATGGCGACCGCATCCGGCCACGGCCGGCCGAAGAGAAGCCGCGCGCCGAGAAGCCCGGCGAGGAACCCCGCCGTGGCGCCGGCGTAGAAGGCGATGAGAAGCGGCCACTGGAATGCCTGTCCGAGATCGAGCGTCGAGATCGCCCTGAACAGCAGGCAGGGAATCGCGATGCCCTGCGCGAACAGCATCAGCCCGTCCACGGCCGCGTCACGGAAGAGCCCGAGACGCGCGGCCGCATAGCCGAAGCCGATCACCAGGAAGACCGGCAGCGTGACGTCGAGAAGCGCCGGGAGCGGCAGGCCCAAGGGCTCAGACCTCGTAGTCCAGCACCATGCCGTCATAGGCGGCACTGATATGGGCGGGCGTCTCGGCCTCTACCGTCGCGTGGTCCATGTCGATGTGCATGTTGGTCAGGATGCCGCGCCGGGGTTTCGCACGGTCGAGCCATTCGAGCGAAAGCGCAAGATGCGCATGCGTCGGGTGCGGCTTGCGGCGGAGCGCATCGAGTATCCAGCAGTCGAGCCCGGTGAGGTGGCTGTCCCAGACGGGTTCGGGAATGCTGAGCACGTCGGGCAGGTAGGCCACGCCCTCCACGCGGAAGCCGAGCGCGTCGATGTCGCCGTGGCTCACCTCGAACGGGTCGAGCGTGACTCTGCCCCCCGCCCCTTCCACCGTGACCGGGCCGCGGATCGTGTGGAGATCGCAGATCGGCGGGTAGGAGGACCCGTCGGGCTGGACGAAGGCATAGCCGAAGCGCGAGATCAGTTCGTTCTGGGTGTCGCCGTCGGCCCAGACCGGCACCCGCCGGTGGGTCAGGAAGACGACCTGGCGGAGGTCGTCGATGCCGTTCACATGGTCGGCGTGGGAATGGGTGTAGAAGACGGCGTCGAGTCCCGGCACGCGCTCGCGGATCAGTTGCGCCCGCATGTCGGGCGAGGTGTCGATCAGCACCCGCGTGACGCCGCCGTTGTCGTGCCGCTCGATCAGCAGCGAACAGCGGGTGCGCTGGTTCTTCGGGTTTGCCGGGTCGCAGTCGCCCCAGATGCCGCCGATCCGCGGCACCCCGCCCGAAGACCCGCAGCCGAGGATGATGAAGCGGAGAAGCGCCATGTCACGCCGCCTTCGCGGCCTGCGCGGCGCGGGTGAAGAGCCGGTCGAAATTCGCCTCGGTCGCGGCCGCGAACTCGTCGTAGCTCAGGCCGAACAGGCCGGCACCCACACGCGCGGTGTGGACCGTATAGGCCGGCTCGTTCCGCTTGCCTCGGTTGGGCGGCGGGGCGAGGTAGGGGGCGTCGGTCTCCAGGAGGATGCGTTCAAGCGGGGCGGCGGCGAAAATGTCGCGCAGGTCCTGGCTTTTCGGAAAGGCGGCGATGCCCGACATCGACAGGTAGAAGCCGAGGTCGAGCGCGGCCTTCGCCAGCGCCGCGCCGGAGGAAAAGCAGTGCATCACGCAGGCATAGGCGCCGTTGCGGTATTCCTCGGCAAGGATGCGCGCCATGTCCTCGTCGGCCGCGCGGGCGTGGATGATCAGCGGAAGGCCGCTCTCGCGCGCGGCGGCGATGTGGAGGCGCAGGCTTTGCTGCTGCACCCCGGCGCTTTCGGCGGTGTAGTGATAGTCGAGCCCGGATTCGCCGATGCCGACGAACTTCGGGTGCCGGGCGAGGGTAACGAGGTCATCGACCGTCACCAGCGGGTCCTCGGCCGCGCGCATCGGGTGGATGCCGGCGGCAAAGAAGACGCCCTCGAACGCTTCGGTCATGGCCCGGACCAGGGGCTCGTTCTTCATCCGGGTGCAGATCGTCACCATCCGGTGCACGCCGGCCGCCCTGGCGCGGGCGACGATCTCGGGCACTTCCCCCGCGAAGTCAGGGAAGTCGAGGTGGCAGTGACTGTCGGTGATGCGGGGCGGGTTCGTCATGCGCCTGCCTTAGCGCGTTTTCCCGGCAAAGCAAATCGCCTGCCGCCGGAGGCTGCGGACGCTGCCACGGAGGGGAAGCGTGGGGCGGGATTGCCGGAAGGTTAACCCTGCGTGCCGCGCAACCGGGGGGAGTGCAGGCAAAGCATTGGAATGGTTCTGAAATCGCCGTCTGGCGGGCGTATGGCATCCGTCGGTTTCGCGTATGGCATCCGTCCCGACAAAGGCCCCTCCGGCGCGGCCCGGAGGAGCGGGGAGAGCGGTGCCGGATCGCGGGCGAAAGAGGCGGGACGGCAGGCGGGCGCCGCCCGGATTGCGGCAGGCTGGAAAGACCGCGGCCCACCGCGGGCGGGCGCGGCACACCACCGGGTTGGGCGCTTCAGGTGCCGCCACCTCCGACGGTCGTCTGCCGGAGACGCAAAATGCCCCCCGGCGGGTTGAGGCGCGCCCGGACGATCTGCCGGTGGCAGATCGTCAGCGCTGCTCGAACGGCGGGCCGCGGGGCGGGCGCCACCCCGCGGGAACGGAGGCGCTGCGCGTCGGCGGCGGCGGATCGAGCCGGCGCGAAGGGCGCCGACGGCCGGGGGCGGGCGTGGCGGAACAGCAGTTCGGGGCGCTTCATGGTGCAACTCTTCCGAGGGTCATTCTGCTGGTGACGTCGCAGTGCGCCCGCCCGAGGGGGATGAGGCGCGGCCGGACCATCTGCCGGTGGCAGATCGTCAGCGCCGAATGCCCGCCGCGCAAGGCGGCGGGCCGGGAGGCAGGCGCCGCCCGGGGCC
>JAUQYB010000091.1 GCA_030837825.1 Albidovulum sp. | reverse complement strand
CGAAGGAAGACATGCGGCGCGGGCTCCAGTTGCTCCGCGACTGCCTTTTCGGTTGAGGGACGAGGGAATGGCATCCTACCAGGCACGGCAGCGCGATCCGCTTCTGGACCAGAACATCCAGGCCGCGCTGGAACGGCGCGGCAAAGAGCTTCTGGGCGTGGCGCTTCTGGCGCTCGGGCTTCTGACGGCGATGATGCTGGCCAGCTATTCGCCCGACGATCCGTCCTGGCTTGCCGCCACCGACGAGCCGGCCCGGAACCTCCTCGGCCGGTTCGGCGCGGCGCTCGCCTCGCCCCTGTTCGTCATCGCCGGCCACGGCGCCTGGATGATCGCGGTGATCTTCGCCGCCTGGGGCGCCCGCTTCCTCACCCACCGCGGCGAGGACCGCGCGCTCGGCCGGGTGATCTTCGCCCCGATCTCGGTGGCGCTGATGTCGGTCTACGCCTCGACCCATCTGGCCGGCCCCGACTGGGCGCACAGCTTCGGCCTCGGCGGGCTCTTCGGCGACACCGTGCTGGGCGCGATCCTCGGCCTCGCGCCGATCTCGGCCACGCTCGGGCTCAAGATCCTCGCGCTTCTCGTCTTCGCCGCCGCGCTGGCGATGGCGCTCTTCGTCCTCGGCTTCGACGCGGCCGAACTCCGGGCCACCGGGCGGTTCCTCCTCGTCGGCACGATCGTCGCCTACGACTGGCTGATGCGCATGCTCGGCCAGGGGGCGGCCGCCTCGCTGCGCGGCGCCCAGGCCTTCGGCGAACGCCGCCGCGAGGCCGCGCTCTCCCGCGCCGGTGCCGCCGCCTCGCTGAGCGAGATGCAGGCCACCGGTGCCGACTCAGGGGCCCGCCGCGGGGCGCAGGTGCTCCGCGCCGACGCCCGCTATGGCGAGCCGGCGGGGGCCCTCCCGCCCCCGGCCGCGGCCCTTCCCGAACGCCGCGGGATCCTCGCCCGGGTGGCCGGCCTCGCCCGCCGCACGATCGAAACGGACTATGTGACCGACCCGGAGCCCGAGCTGATCGAGCCGCGCCTGTCGCGCTGGGCCGCAAGCGCCGAGGCCCCGTCCGAGGACCGCATCCGCGCCCGCATTGCCGACGCGGTGAAATCCCGCGCGGGCTTCGCCGCCGCCGCCGACGCCCCGCTCGACCCGCACCTCCGGATGGAACCGCCGGTCAGCGCCGCGCCGCGCCTCTCCGTCTCCGCCGCCGTCCAGGCCGCGGCCCGGGGCCTGGACGCCGCCGCCGCGGCATCGCTCGCCGCCCAGCCGCTCGCCGCCGACCCCCGCTTCATGGCCCGGCCCCGCATTCCCGGCGCCAACATGTTCGCCGCCGACGCCGGCACCGAGGCATTCGCCGACGCCGACACCGACGACGACATCGACCTCAACGCCTTCGCCGACCTAGACGACGACGCGGCCGATGCGCTCTCCGCCGCCCGCCACGCCGGCACCGCCCCCCGCGTCCAGCACGCTGCCCGCAAGGCCCCCGCGCCGTCGAAACAGGCGCTGGCCGAAGCGCAACCGCGTCTCAGGTTCGACGACGCCCCGCCCGCCTACGAAATCCCCCCCCTCTCGCTCCTCGCCAGCCCCACTTCCGTCCAGCGCCGCCCGCTCTCCGACGAGGCGCTGGAGGAAAACGCCCGGATGCTGGAATCCGTTCTCGACGACTACGGCGTGAAGGGTGAGATCACCTCCGTCCGCCCCGGCCCGGTCGTCACCATGTATGAGCTGGAACCCGCCCCCGGCCTCAAGGCCAGCCGCGTCATCGGCCTCGCCGACGACATCGCGCGCTCCATGTCCGCCCTCTCCGCCCGCGTCTCCACCGTCCCCGGCCGCACCGTCATCGGCATCGAGCTTCCGAACGCCTTCCGCGAGAAGGTGGTGCTGCGAGAGATCCTCTCGGCCCGCGAATACGGCGACTCGAACCTCCGCCTGCCGCTCGCGCTCGGCAAGGACATCGCCGGCGACCCGGTCGTCGCCAACCTCGCCAAGATGCCGCACCTCCTGATCGCCGGCACCACCGGCTCGGGCAAGTCCGTCGCCATCAACACGATGATCCTCAGCCTCATCTACAAGCTCACGCCCGAGGAATGCCGGCTGATCATGATCGACCCGAAGATGCTGGAGCTTTCCGTCTACGACGGCATCCCGCACCTGCTGTCCCCCGTCGTCACCGACCCGAAGAAGGCGGTCGTCGCCCTCAAATGGACGGTGGGCGAGATGGAGGAGCGCTACCGCAAGATGTCGAAGATGGGGGTGCGCAACATCGAGGGCTACAACGGCCGCGTCCGCGAGGCGCTCGCCAAGGGCGAGATGTTCAAGCGCACCGTCCAGACCGGCTTTGACGAGGAAACCGGCGACCCGGTCTTCGAGACCGACGAATTCGCCCCGGTGGCGCTTCCCTACATCGTCGTCATCGTCGACGAGATGGCCGACCTGATGATGGTCGCCGGGAAAGAGATCGAGGCCTGCATCCAGCGCCTCGCCCAGATGGCCCGCGCCTCCGGCATCCACCTGATCATGGCCACCCAGCGGCCGAGCGTCGACGTCATCACCGGCACGATCAAGGCCAACTTCCCGACCCGCATCTCCTTCCAGGTCACCTCCAAGATCGACTCGCGGACGATCCTCGGCGAGATGGGGGCCGAGCAGCTTCTGGGCCAGGGCGACATGCTCTACATGGCCGGCGGCAGCCGCATCACCCGCGTCCACGGGCCGTTCGTCAGCGACGAGGAGGTCGAGGAGATCGTCACCCACCTGAAGAGCTTCGGCCCCCCCGAATACATGTCCGGCGTGGTCGAGGGGCCCGACGAGGAGACCGGCGCCGACATCGACACGGTCCTCGGCCTCGGCGGCGGCGACAACGAGGACGCGCTCTACGACCAGGCGGTGCAGGTGGTTCTGCGCGACCGCAAGGTCAGCACGAGCTACATCCAGAGGAAGCTCGGCATCGGCTACAACAAGGCCGCGCGGCTGGTGGAGCAGATGGAGGAGGAGGGGCTGGTCTCGCCCGCGAACCATGTGGGCAAGCGGGAGATACTGCTGCCGGAGGGGTGAGAGGGCATGACGGATTCAGCAACTTATACGTTGCGCTTATCCGTCAAGGTTCTAGGAAAGGAGCCGATTCAAGGTCTCACTGATCCCCAAAACCTCGTCGCCGGTCCTGTTAATGTTCAGGTAAAGCAGCGATGGCCATACTTGATTCTGACTGCGAGCGAGTTCGCATCCGAATTGGATGCGGAAGGCTTCTTGGCTCGCCTTAAGTGTGGCCTATATAATATGGCGCTTCAGTATAACATTTCTTTCAATAGAACATTTGAACAAAGGGATATTACTCGTGCAGAGGATCCAATCGCGGCAGCGCGCAACTTGGCAAAGTCTTTCGGACTCTCCGAGGCTGAACCAATACAGCCCGTGCATGGCCTGACCGAGGAGGAGGGATTTGTTGTCTTTCGCTCTGGCGAGAATATCCGTTTCTTTGCAATGGGCGACGCAAGCGTTCACGTTTCAACTGGCTGGCCCCGCGTTGCAGAAAGTCTTA
This sequence comes from Albidovulum sp., assembly GCA_030837825.1. Classification (GTDB taxonomy): domain Bacteria; phylum Pseudomonadota; class Alphaproteobacteria; order Rhodobacterales; family Rhodobacteraceae; genus Albidovulum. The sequence continues at coordinate 164,815 of JAUQYB010000091.1, read as the reverse complement.
TCCAAGGCATCATGTGCTCAAAAGTGGATGAGGGCCTTAGCGAAATCAAACTCGAAACTGCACTCGATCTCTACCTCGCCAGCTTCTACGAAACTTCACAGCGCGCAAAGTTTCTGACACTCATTACTTGCCTAGAAGTTCTGGCGCCCGTCACGGAGCGAGGTGAAACGGTCAGGCAACTCCTCTCAGAATTTCAGACGAAGATAGAGGAAGCCGTTAATGGGGGGGTCAACAATGAGGACCGCGTGGCGCTAGAGTCCCTATCCCGTGAGCTTTCGCATAAGAAAGACACCTCGATTCGTCAGCGTGTGAGAAGATTGATTCTCGATGAGGCACCGCTTGAACGGAGTGCCAGAGAGGATTTGGCGACCCGGATTGTGAAAGCGTACGACTTCCGCGGGAACATGGTTCACGAAGGCTCGGCACGAGATCACGAGGTTCAAGAGCATTTCGATGTAGTGTTGGAGACTGTAAAGCTACTGTTGGGCAAGCGCCTTGGGTTGTCAGAGAGTTGAGGAAGCGCAAGATGCGTGCTCGTACGCACCGTCTTTCGTGGCACACAAGTTGCGTGAAATCACGCGCCCGACCAGTTGCATGAGCAACGCCCCCCCGATTTCGGCGATATGACGAAATCGGGTCGCGCCTGCCTGCCCCCGGCAGGCGCGATAAACGCGCCCGCCCAGGCAGCCGCGCCCCGATTTGGCACCGTCCGGCGCCATCGGATACCCCCTTGGCCTGCGGCTTGCGCCTCCGGCCAACGGAACCGATGGCCCTGCCACTGGCAGGTCCATCAGTCGGTTCCGGGGCGCATCAGTCTGACCGGAAGTCGCCTCGGCCGGGCCAAACCCGACGCCGCAGGACCCGCACTTCCCCTCCCCCTCCTGGGGAGGGGCCAGGGGAGGGGGGCTTCGCCGCCGCGTCACCCCACGCCCCCACCCTCTCCCTCCCCACAAGGGGGAGGGAAGCGAGAGGCCGTCCGGTGACCCGTCACCCCCCTCAAAACCCCAAAAACACCATCCCCACCGCCGCGCCGATCTCGTCGGCCCGATCCGCCAGCGACCCCACCGGCCGCCCCAGCATCCGCAGCGGCACCGCCGCGAGGTATTGCGTCACCATCACCGCCCGGCTCCCCTCCACCTCGAACACCGGATTCAGTCGCTTTGCCGGGGCGGGCGCCTGACCCCCGGGCAGAAGCGGCACCACGACGCGGGTGCTGAGCATGTCCAGCACCTCCGCCTGCACGTCGAGCCACCAGCCCGCCCCCTCGGGCGCCCGGTAGACGTCATACCGTGCCATCAGAACAGTCGGTGCTTCGCCAGGGGCAGGCCATTCGCCTCCACCCATTCATTCGCGCTCTCCAGCGCCTCCCGGTTCTCCCGCCGCCAGGCCTCCGCCTTCGCGGCGCGCACCGCCGCGCGCAGGCCCTCCTCGGCCGCCCGGCTCAGGTTCACGCCAAGCCTGCGCGCCTCCTCGACAAGGGCGGCGTCCATCGACAGGTTCGCGGGTTTGCGGGCGGACTGCATCGAAGCCTCCAGATTTCATGCGCAGAAATATGCGCATCACCGCGCGCCCCCGTCAATGCCCCCCCGTCAATCCTTCCCCACCCTCCCGTCCCTCAGCGCCTTCAGCCCCGCCAGCTTCTCCCGCGCCTCGGCCTCGCGCTCCGCCGCCTCCCGGGTCTCGGCGACCCGTGCCGCGTGGTCGAGGATCTCGCGCCTGAGCGCCCGCGCCTCCTCCCCGGCGGTCGGCGCATAGCCCACGTCCTCGGGGCCCCCGACGAGGCCCGCCAGCCGCGCCAGCATGAAGGTCCTGAGCACCGCGTTGATCCGCGTCAGATAGCCCGCCCCCATCGCGCGGAAGAACCTGAGCACGTCGTCGTCGAGCCGCAGCGTCACCTTCTCCTTCCCCGGCACGGCGGGATCGGACGCGATCTCCAGCCACTCGCGGGGAAGCCTGAGCGAGTCCCTCAGCCCCCAGCGCAGGTCCTCCTCCAGCCCCCGCATGGTCGTCGCCAGCGCGTGGTAGGCGGCGAGGCGGTCCCTTTCGGCGCGGGTCGGTCTCGGTGTCTGTCTGGGCATGGCGGAGTCCTCCGGGCGGGGCCCCACCCTCGCAACGGAAGGTTTCGGCCGCGTTTCCCGCCCGCGCGCCCTGTCGGGACGGAAAACCGACGCGAACCCGACGGCAATCCGGCGCCGACCCGACGCATGGTTATGGCATAACCGCGCCGGGTGCCCTACATCGGACCCATGATGCTGAAACGCCTGATCCTCGCCCCCGCCCTCGCCCTGCTGATCGCCCTCCCGGCCCAGGCCGAAAAGCTCTCGCTCGGCGCGATTTCCAACTATATCAACGGCTTGAAGACGGCCGAGGCCGGGTTCCGCCAGATCAACGCCGACGGCAGCACCTCCGAAGGCCGGGTGCTGATCGAGCGCCCCGGCCGGATGCGCTTCGAATACGCCCCGCCGGAGCGCACGCTGGTCCTCGCCTCCGCCGGGCAGGTGGCGATTTTCGACGGGAAATCAAATACTTCCGCCGAGCAATACCCGCTGTCGAAGACCCCCCTGAACCTCATCCTCGCCCCGAAGGTGGACCTCACGCGGGCGAAGATGGTGGTCGGCCACACCGAACAGGACGGCCTCACCCTGGTCACCGCACAGGACCCCCAGCACCCCGAGCTCGGCACGATCCAGCTCGCCTTCTCCGCCGCCCCCGTGACGCTGAAGCAATGGACCGTCACCGACGAATCCGGCGGCCAGACGACGGTCGTCCTCGGCCCCCTGAAGACCGGCCGGAACTACCCGATGGATACCTTCTCGATCAACGCCCAGGTCGAGAAGAACGCGAAGCGGAACAAGTAGTTAGCTCACAGCTTCCCGCAGGAGACGAGCTGCATCTGATACTTCTCGGACCGCTGCGCCACCTCGCTTGCGACCCTCAGGAGCCAGGCCTTCTGCTGATGGCTGCCGCGGGCATAGCCGCCGTGGCCCTCGTGATAGGCGAGGTACTGGCTGCCCGCATCCCATTTCGAGATGCCGAGCTTCTGCTCCGACCGGTCCATGTACCAGCCGATGAAATCCGTCGCATCCTCGATCTTGTTGCGCCGGGCCCCGAAACTCCGCGTCTCGGCGACATAATCGTCCCAGGTCCCGTCGAGCGCCTGCGAATAGCCGTAGGCCGAACTGCGCCGCCCCGCAGGAATGAAGCCGAGCACGAACTTGCGCGGCGTCTTGGCGTTGCCGACGAATTTGCTTTCCTGGTAGATCGTCGCCATCTGCACATGGACCGGCACCCCCCAGCGGCGTTCGCTCTGCTGCATCGCCGCAAGGTAATGGGGACGCTCGTCGACGATGTCGCAGGCGTTGTCGAGGTTGCGCGGCGCGGAATATTGGCCCCCGCAGGATACCAGAAGCAACAGGATACCCAGCCGCAAAAGTCTGCTCATACTGCCTCGCTCGATCTTCTTTGTTCGGCAAGTCTACGGGAAATCGCGGCGAGTGGAAATCACAAAGCGGATGGGGGCCGGGCGCCCGCCCGCCAGGGCTGCGGCGCCGGGCGGTGTCGTTCGCGCGCAACGGCTTGAAACTACTGTCGGAACGATGTTCACAGACTGTTTCCGCCGAAATCGGACTGAGACATGGACAGGGGCAGGTCCGTGGCGGTAAGAATTTGACTATCGAGGGCGCAAGAAAAGATGCTTAAGACGCACGCCAAATATCATCTCGGCCAGGTGGTGCGGCACCGCACGCACCCGTTCCGGGGCGTGGTCTTCGATGTCGATGCGATCTTCTCGAACACCGATGAATGGTATGCGGCGATCCCCGAGGAGAGCCGCCCCAAGAAGGAGCAACCCTTCTACCATCTCCTCGCCGAGAACGCCGACAACTACTACGTCGCCTATGTCTCGGAACAGAACCTCGTCGCCGACAATTCCGGTGAGCCGGTCGACCATCCCGACCTGCCTGACCTCTTCGGCGATTTCGAGGACGGCCGCTATCCGCTGCACTTCCGCCTGAACTGAAAGTCTCAAGACCCCGTCAGCAGCCGAGCGCGCAGCCGTCCTTGCGGGGATCGGACCCGCCGATCAGGAGCCCCCGTTCGTGGTCGATCCGGATCGCCTGACCGCCGCCGAGCGGCCCGTCCGGATCGACCACCTCATGCCCCATTGCTGCCAGCGCCGCCCGCGTCGCCGGCGGATAGCCGCGTTCGAGTTTCAGGACGCCCGCCTCGGCCATGCAGCGCGGCGCGTCGATTGCCTGCTGCAGATCCATGCCGAAGTCGAGAAGGTTCGAGGTGAGATGGGCATGGCCCATCGGCTGGAACGACCCGCCCATCACGCCGAAGGGCATCACGATCCGGCCACGCTGGCTGAGCATCGCCGGGATGATCGTGTGCATCGGGCGCTTGGCCCCCCCGGCCTCGTTCGGATGCCCCTCGGTCAGGGTGAAGCCGGCGCCGCGGTTCTGGAAGAGGATGCCGAACTTCTCGGACGCGATGCCGGCGCCGAACCCCCAGTAGGTCGAATAGATCAGCGACACGGCCATGCGGTCGCGGTCGACGACGGTGATATAGACCGTGTCCCGATGGATCGCCTCGGTCCGGCGGGCGACCTGTTCCATCGCCCGCCGCGGGTCGATCAGCGCGGCGAGCCGATCCGCCGTCGCATCCGACAGCATGTGGTCGAGCCGCGTGGCATGGCCGGGATCGGCGAGGAACCGGTCGCGCGCGTCGTAGGCGAGCTTCGCGGCCTCCGCCTCCAGATGCGCGCGCTCCGGCCCGAGCGGGTCGAGTGCCGCGATGTCGAACCGGGCAAGGATCTTCAGCATCAGGATCGCCGTCGCCCCCTGTCCGTTCGGCGGGTGCTCGATCAGGTCGTGGTCCCGGTAGGTGCCGGCGATCGGCTCGGCCCAGGTGCAGGCGGTGGCCGCGAAATCCTCGAGCGTATGGGTTCCGCCCGCAGCCTTCAGCGAGCGCACCATGTCCCCGGCGACCTCGCCGTCGTAGAAGCCCGCGCGCCCCTCCCGCGCGATCCGCCGCAGCACCTCGGCCTGGCCGGGCGAGCGGAAAATGTCGCCCGTGACGAGCGGCCGGCCGTCCCTGAGATAGAAGTCGCGCGCCGCGCCAGACAGCCGCGGCCCGTCGTCGGCCCAGTCGAAGGCCACCCGCGGCGCGACCGGAACGCCCTCCTCGGCGTAGCGGATCGCCGGGGCAAGCAGGGCCGCGAGGCCGAGCCGCCCGTGGCGCTCCGCGAGCGCCGCGAAGGCGTCGACGGCCCCCGGCACGGTCACCGATTCGATGGTTTCGGTGCCGATGGATGTCATCCCCCTCGCCCGCAGCGCGGCGGAGGAAAGCCCGGCCGGCGCCCGGCCCGACCCGTTGAGCGCAACCACCGTCTCCGCCCCGGCGGGCTTCACCAGAACGAAGCAGTCGCCGCCGATACCGCAGCTCTGCGGTTCGGCGATGCCGAGCAGGACGGCGCCGGCGATGGCGGCGTCGGCGGCGTTGCCGCCGGCCTGGAGGATGTCGAGCGCGATCTTGGCCGCAAGCGGATGCGACGTGGCACACATCGCATTGGTCGCAAGGACCGGCGACCGCCCGGGCAACTGGAAATCACGCATGGCTGCCTCCCTCTCGGGCCGAGGCTAGCCCGGCTTCACAGGGAAGGGAAACCGCAAAACGCGTGCTGCGGCGTGCTCGATGCGATCTGGGGGGAAGTGGAAAGACCTCGGCGCCGCGCAATGGGTGGGGGCTGTTGAACGCGGCGCCGAGGGAAGCCTTAAGCAGCTACAGGATCAGACTGCCGGGCCATTGGGACTTGTTTTTGAAGCCTTTGCGGCAACTTTGGGGCAAATCGCACGTCAGATCGCACGTCAGACCGCGCGGCGGATCGGGTGGCCGCCCGCGCCGATTTCAGACGGCATCGAGCGGGATGCGGAAGGTCAGCCGGTTGCGATCGCCATCGCGTTCATAGGAAAGATTCTCCGTCAGGCCGCGCACCAGCGACCAGCCCCAGCCGCCCTCCGCGAGCGTCGCCACGGCGCCCCCGGTCGGGGGCAGGGTGCCCTCGGGAATGGCGAGATACGGCATCGGCCGGCCGCAATCCTCGATCCGGCAGCAGAGTGCGCCGCCGGCATGCGAAAGGTCCAGGTCAACCTGGCCGTCGGGGCGGCCGCCATAGGCATGTTCCACCACATTGTTCAGCACTTCCGCCAGCGTCAGCTCCAGCGCACCGGCATCCTCGGGCGAGATCCGGCGGGCGAAGCGGGCGACGGCGGCGCGGAGCGCCTCGCGCACGGCGTAGGGTTCCGCCCGGAAGCGCCGTGCGAAGCGATCATCGCCGCGTGCTGCCCCGCCCGTCCCCTCCTGGTCTGGCTTCACCGTCATCCCCCGGCTCACTCGGCGGCGCGAATGTGTCCTGCGGCCTGCGGCGCCTCGGGCAGGATGCGGAAGACCTCGTCCATCCGGGTCAGCCGGAACACCCGGGCGACATTCGGGGTCAGCGCGGCAAGGTCGAGCCGGCGCAGGGGCGAGAGGACCTTCATCGCCGCCACGATGGCACCGAGGCCGGAGCTGTCGACGAAGCTCACGCGCGAAAGGTCGAGAATCACCGGCCCTTCGGCGCCGGCCGTCAGTTCGCGCATCCGGTCCTTGAACTGGATCGCCACCGCGGCATCGATCCGCTCTTCATGGACACGCACGACGAGCGCGTCCGGCCCAGCTTCGGTCATCAGGTTCATCGGTCCGCCCCGGTTCACATCGCCGCAAGGCTGGACGATATTCGTTACTATTCGGTATGCCTTTGCAGGACATGGGTCCCGAGGGGAGACGCGAGATGGAAGAGGTGGTGATCGCAGGGGCCGCGCGGACGGCGATGGGGGGTTTTCAGGGGGCCTTCGCAAGCGTCGACGCGTCGACGCTCGGGGGCGCGGCGATCGCCGCGGCGCTGGCCGACGCCGGTGCCGCGCCCGGCCAGGTCGAGGAGCTGCTGATGGGCTGCGTCCTGCCGGCGGGGCAGGGCCAGGCGCCGGCCCGGCAGGCCGGCTTCCGGGCGGGCCTTCCCCAGTCGGTGCCCGCGACGACGCTGAACAAGATGTGCGGCTCTGGCATGAAGGCGGCGATGCTGGCCTTCGACCAGATCGCGCTCGGAACCGGCGGCATCGTCGTCGCGGGGGGCATGGAGAGCATGACCAACGCGCCCTACCTGCTGCCGAAGATGCGCGGCGGCGCCCGGCTCGGCCATGCCCAGGTCGTCGACCACATGTTCCTCGACGGGCTCGAGGATGCGTACGACAGGGGCCGCCTGATGGGCACCTTCGCGGAGGATTGCGCGGCGGCCTACCAGTTCAGCCGCGCCGACCAGGACGCCTATGCGCTGGCCTCTCTCAGCCGCGCGCTCGAGGCGCAGGCATCGGGCGCCTTCGCGGCCGAGATCGCGCCGGTGGTTGTGGCCGGGCGCGGCGGCGAGACCAGGGTCACCGCCGACGAGCAGCCCGGCCTCGCGCGGCCCGAGAAGATTCCGGCGCTGAAGCCGGCCTTCCGCAAGGACGGCACGGTGACGGCGGCCAATTCCTCCTCCATCTCCGACGGAGCGGCCGCTCTGGTGCTCGCCTCGCGCGGGGCGGCCGACGCGGCGGGGCTCAAGATCCGCGCCCGCATCCTCGGCCATGCCAGCCACGCCCAGGCGCCGGCGGACTTCCCCACCGCGCCGGTTCCGGCGGCGGGGAAGCTTCTCGCCCGGCTCGGCTGGCGCGCCGAGGATGTCGATCTCTGGGAGGTGAACGAGGCCTTCGCCGTGGTGCCGATGGCCTTCATGCGCGAGACCGGCGTGAGCCACGGGCGGATGAACGTCAACGGCGGCGCCTGCGCGCTCGGCCATCCGATCGGCGCCTCGGGGGCGCGGATCATGGTCACCCTCCTCAACGCGCTGGAGCGGCGCGGGCTCAAGCGCGGCGTCGCCGCCATCTGCATCGGCGGCGGCGAGGGCACCGCCATCGCCATCGAACGGGTCTGAGCCTCACCCGTTCCCAAGTATCCTCGGGGGTCCGGGGGCAGACAGCCCCCGGCCCCAGCCGGAAGGAGCCGCCATGCAGGCCGACTACGCCGCCCTTGCCGCCACCATCGCCAGCCTCACCGAGGGCGAGACCGACGAGGTCGCGCTGATGGCGACTGTTGCGTGCGAGCTGCACCATGCCGACGACCGCTTCGACTGGACCGGCTTCTACCGGGTGACCGAGCCCGGCGTGCTGAAGATCGGCCCCTATCAGGGTGGCCACGGCTGCCTCGTCATCCCCTTCGGCCGCGGCGTCTGCGGCGCGGCGGCCCGCACCGGCGAGGTGCAGATCGTCCCCGATGTCGAGGCCTTCCCCGGCCATATCGCCTGTTCGTCGAGCACCCGGTCCGAGATCGTGCTGCCGGTCTTCGGGCGCGGCGGGCGGCTGATCGGCGTTCTCGACATCGACAGCGACCGGCCCGACGCCTTCACAGCGACCGACGCGCGCGACCTTGCCGCGATCCTCGCCGCGACCTTCGGGCACCTCTGATGGCCCCGCACCCGCATACCGGTGGCTGCCTCTGCGGCGGCGTGCGGTTTCAAGCCGATCCGCCGCTGCGGGAGATCGTGGCCTGCCACTGCGGCCAGTGCCGGCGGTGGAGCGGCCATGTCTGGGCGGCGACCTCGGTGCCGCTCGACCGCTTCCGCCTGACCGCAGAGGCCACGCTCCGCTGGTTCGCGAGTTCCGCCGCCGCGCGGCGCGGCTTCTGCACCCGCTGCGGGTCGAGCCTCTTCTGGCAGCCCGCCCACGAGGACCGCATCGCCATCGCCGCCGGCGCGCTCGACGCGACGGACGGGCTCCGCCTCGTCCGGCATATCCACACCGGGGACGCCGGCGACTACTACCGCCCCGAAGGGCCGCCGCCCCCGCCGGCGCGCGATGGCCCCCGCGCGCTCGACTGCGCCTGCCTCTGCGGCGGCGTGGCCTTCCGCCTGCCGGGGCCGGCGGGGCCGGTCACCGCCTGCCACTGCCGCCAGTGCCGCCGGCTCTCGGGCCACTACGCTGCCTCCTTCGACGCCGACGAAGGCGCGCTCCACTGGCTCCGCCGCGACACGCTCGGCGAATACGAAACCCCGGCCGACGGGCGGCGCGGCTTCTGCACCCGCTGCGGGTCGTCGCTCTGGTTCCGCTCGGCAGCGGGCGAGTTCTCGGTCGAGGCGGGCGCGGTCGCCGGGCCCATTGGCGGGCGGCTGGCCGAGCATATCTTCGTGGCCTCGAAGGGCGACTATTACAGCCTCGACGACGGCCTGCCGCAATCGGGGCGCTGGTAGCCGTCCGCGCTTGTGTTTCGGCGCGGACGCGGCCACGGTCGGCCGGTGAAGCGAGGGGACGCGCATGACCAAGGACATCACGCTGCTCGACGGCGGCATGGGGCAGGAGCTGATCGCGCGCTCGGGCGACGCGCCGACGCCACTCTGGGCGACGCAGGTGATGATCGACCATCCCGGCCTCGTCGGCGCCGTCCACGCCGGTTATTTCGCCGCCGGGGCGACGGTGGCGACGACGAACACCTATGCGATCCACCACGACCGGCTGGCGAAGGCCGGGATCGACGACCGCTTCGTCGCGCTCCACGCCCAGGCGCTGGCCGAGGCGCGGGCGGCCCGCGATGCCCACGGCGCCGGCCGGATTGCCGGCTCCATCGGCCCGCTTGTCGCCTCCTACCGGCCGGAGACCCATCCGCCGCATGACGAAGCGGTGGCGAAATACGCCGAGATCGCCCGCCTTCTCGCCCCCGGCGTCGATTTCCTCCTGTGCGAGACTGTCGCCTCGCTCGCCCATGCCCGCGCCGTGCTGGAAGGCGCCGCGGCCGGCGGCAGGCCGGTCTGGCTCTCGGTCACCGTCGACGACGAGGACGGGTCGCGCCTGCGCTCGGGCGAAAGGGTGGCCGACCTTCGTGCCCTGGCGGTGTCGGGCGGGGCGGAGGCGGTGCTCGCCAACTGTTCCGCGCCCGAGGCGATGGCGGCGGCGCTTGACCTCTTCGCGGGCTTCGGCCTGCCGTTCGGCGCCTATGCCAACGGCTTCACCCGGATCACCAAGGAATTCCTCAAGGACAGCCCCACCGTGGACGCGCTCGAGGCCCGGCCGGAGATGACGCCGGCGCGCTACGCGGATTTCGTCATGGACTGGGTGGCGGCGGGCGCCACGATCGTCGGCGGCTGCTGCGAGACCGGACCCGCCCATATCGCCGAGATTGCCCGGCGATTGCGCGCCGGCGGCTACCGCATCGTCTGACCGTCAGGCGGCGTGGGCGCCGGCGGCGAGGCCCTTCACAAAGGCAAGGATTTCCGCGACGGGGCGCCTTTCCTCCACCAGCTTGACGATCGCCGTGCCGACGACCGCGCCATCGGCCACGCCGGCGATCGCCTTCGCCGTCTCGGGCGAGCGGATGCCGAAGCCGACGATCACCGGCAGGTCGGTCGCGGCCTTGATCCGCGCGACCTCGGGCGCGACATCGGCGGCTTGCGCCGCCGCCGCGCCGGTGATCCCGGTGATCGAGACGTAGTAGAGAAAACCGCTGGTGTTCTGCAGCACCTTCGGCAGGCGCCTCGCGTCCGTCGTCGGCGTCGCCAGCCGGATGAAGTTCAGCCCCGCGCGATTGGCCGGGATGCAAAGCTCCTCGTCCTCCTCCGGCGGCAGGTCCACCACGATCAGCCCGTCGACGCCCGCGGCCTTCGCATCGGCCAGGAAGCGGTCCACGCCGCGCGAGTAGATCGGGTTGTAGTAGCCCATCAGCACCACCGGCGTCTCGCTGTCGCCCTGGCGGAACGCAGCCACCATGTCGAGCGTCTTCTGGAGCGTCTGGCCGCCTTCCAGCGCGCGCTGCCCGGCGAGCTGGATCGTCGGCCCGTCGGCCATCGGGTCGGTGAAGGGAATGCCGAGTTCGATCACGTCGACGCCGGCCGCCGGCAGGCCCTTCATCAGCGCCAGCGAGGTTTCCACGTCCGGATCGCCGGCCATGATATAGGCGACGAAGGCCTTGCGGCCCTGTTCGCGGAGGGCTGCGAATTTTCGGTCGATGCGTGTCATGTCCCTACCCGGCCGGTTTCGCCGGTGCATGGCACGGATGCCGGGGAAGATCAATCCGGCCGCCTCAGAACCGCCAGTGCAGGCGCAGCGAAAGGCTGTTCATGCCGGGATTGATGTCGCCGATGTTGGCGTTGGACTTGTGCGACAGCGCCAGCGACAGCGCCGAATGTGCGCCGATCTGCCGGCCGACCCCGAGCAGGCTGCGGATTTCCAGCTCGCTGCCGAGGTCGATGCCGCCCGAGCCGCCGTTGTAGTAGCCGGGCATCACGCTCGCCTCGACGAACCAGCCGCGGCCGAGATCCCATTCCGCCGCGGGCCCGAGCCCGATCCAGACCGCGCCGGCATCGTCGAATGCGCCGGCGACGCCCAGCCCCCAGCGGGCGCCGAGGAAATTGCCGCGCCGGTCGGTATGGGCCTCGATCCCCAGCATCCGCACCTCCCTGTCGCCCTCGGCCGAGAACTCCCCGTAGCCGAGCGACAGCACGATGTCGCGCGCGGCGGCGGGGGAGGCGAGGCAGACAAGCAGGGCAAGTGGCGCGAGGCGTGACGGCATTCGGGACTCCGGGGCGGCGTGATCACGGTGACATGCTGCCAATTCCGGCGGGCCCGGAAGGTTCCCGGCCGCGCGGCGGAGGGGCCGGCGCGGCGGCCCCCCCCCCCGGCCCCCTTGACCCCCGCCCCCCGAACCCCATAGATGCGCCCGATCTGGCGGAGGGCAAGAGAATGGGCTTCAAGATGGGCATCGTCGGGCTGCCGAACGTGGGCAAGTCGACGCTCTTCAACGCGCTGACCCGCACCGCTGCGGCGCAGGCCGCCAACTTCCCCTTCTGCACCATCGAGCCCAATGTGGGCGAGGTGGCGGTGCCCGATGCGCGGCTCGAAAGGCTGGCCGCCATCGCCGGGTCGAAGCAGATCATCCCGACGCGGATCACCTTCGTCGACATCGCCGGGCTGGTGCGCGGCGCCAGCAAGGGCGAGGGGCTTGGCAACCAGTTCCTTGCCAACATCCGCGAGGTCGACGCGATCGCCCATGTGCTCAGATGCTTCGAGGATGGCGACGTCACCCATGTCGAGGGCCGCATCGACCCGATCGCCGACGCCGAGACGATCGAGACAGAGCTGATGATCGCCGACATGGAGTCGATCGAGCGGCGGCTGGCCGGGATCGCCCGCAAGATCAAGGGCGGCGACAAGGAGGCGGCGGCGCAGGAACGGCTGATGCGGACCGCGCTTTCCGCGCTCGAGGCCGGCCGGCCGGCCCGCACGGTGACGGTGGCCGAGGATGACGCCAGGCCCTGGGCGATGCTCCAGCTTCTGACCGCCAAGCCCGTGCTCTACGTCTGCAACGTCGAGGAGGCCTCGGCCGCCACCGGCAACGCGCTGTCGGCGAAGGTGGCGGAGATGGCGGCGGCGCAGGGTGCGGCCTCGGTGGTGATCTCGGCGAAGATCGAGGAGGAACTGGCGCAGATGCCCGCCTGGGACGCGGCGATGTTCCTCGAGGAGATGGGGCTGCACGAGGCCGGGCTCGACCGGCTGATCCGCGCGGCCTACGGGCTTCTCGGCCTTCTGACCTATTTCACCGTCGGCCCGAAGGAGGCCCGCGCCTGGACCATCACCGGCGGCACGCTCGCGCCGCAGGCGGCAGGCGTCATCCACGGCGATTTCGAGCGCGGCTTCATCCGTGCCGAAACCATCGCCTATGACGACTACATCGCCTGCAACGGCGAGGCCGGCGCCCGCGATGCCGGCAGGTTCCGGGTCGAGGGCAAGACCTACGAGGTCAAGGACGGCGACGTGCTGCACTTCCTCTTCAACGCCTGAGGCCGGTTCGCCGGCCGCGTCTCAGCCGTGCCGGCCCATGCTGCGGAAGAGGCGCATGATCATGACGTAGAGCGCCGGCACCATGAAGAGGCCGAGGAAGGTGGAGGCGACCATGCCGCCGATCACGCCGATGCCGATGGCGTTCTGTGCCGCCGCGCCCGCGCCCGAGGCGGTGGCGAGCGGCAGGACGCCGAGGATGAACGCGAGCGCCGTCATCAGGATCGGGCGCAGCCGGATCCGCGCCGCCTCGACCGCCGCCTCGGCGATGGTCCGGCCCTGGGCGCGCAGGCTTTCGGCGAATTCCACGATCAGGATCGCGTTGCGCGCGGCCAGGCCGATGGTGGTCAGCATGCCGACCTTGAAATAGACATCGTTCGACTGCCCGAAGCTCCAGGCCGCCAGAAGCGCGCCCAGCACTCCCACCGGAATTGCCAGCATCACCGCGAAGGGGATCGTCCAGCTTTCGTAAAGCGCGGCCAGCGTGAGGAACACCACCAGCACCGAAACCGCGTAGAGGAGCGGCGCCTGGGTGCCGGATTGCTGTTCCTGATAGCTGATCCCGGTCCAGGCGAGGCCATAGCCGCCCTCGATCTGGCCGACAAGGCCCTGCATGACATCCATCGCCGTTCCGGTCGAAACCCCGGTCGCGGGAGCGCCGGACACAAGGATCGCGGCCGTCGCCTCGTAGCGTTGCAGCCCGGGCGGCACCGGCTCCCACCGGGTGGTCATGAACGAGGAAAACGGCACCATCTCGCCCTTCGCATTGCGCGCATACCAGGCGAAGATGTCCTCGGGCTGCATCCGGAAGGGGGCGGCCGCCTGCACGATCACCGGCCTGAGCGAGGCACCGAGCACGAAGTCGTTCACCTCGTCGCCGGCGAAGATCACCGAAAGCATGGCGTTGACCTGCGACAGGGCCACGCCGAAGCTCTCCATCTTCTGCTGGTCGAGGTCGAGTCTGAGCGCGCTGTCGTCCTCGGTGCCGTCGACGCGCACGTTCTGGACCAGCGGATTGGCCTTGGCGCGGCGTTCGAGCTGCCGGGCGGCGGTGCGCAGCCCCCCGGTGCCCTTGCCCGCCTGGTCGACGAGATAGAAGGTGAAGCCGCCGGTATTGCCGAGTCCGCGGATCGCGGGGGGCTGGCTGACCACGACCCGGCCCGCGCGGAATGTCGAGAAGGCCTCGTTGGCGCGGTCGGCCACCGCGGCCGATGACAGGCGCTGGTCGCCGGCGCGAAGGGCGAAGTCGCGCAGCTTGACGAAGACCGTCGCACGGCTCTGTCCGCCTCCGCTGAACCCGAAGCCGAGCGTGGCGACGGTCGATTCGACCGCATCCTTCTCCTCCTCCAGCATGTAGGCGTTCACCTCGTCGAGCACGGCGCGCGTCTGCTGCGCGGTGGCGCCCTCGTCCAGCCGGATGAAGGTCATCAGCACGCCTTGGTCCTCGGGCGGGATGAACGAGGAGGTCATCCGGCCCCAGATCACCCAGGCCCCGCCGAGGACGAGCGCCAGCACCGGCAGCATCAGCACCGGCGCGCGCAGGCTCTGCCGCACGCTCGCGCCGTAAAAGCCGGTGAAGCGGGCGAGCCCGGCATTGAACCAGCGCGCCGGGGCGAAGCGGTGGTGGATGTCGCTCTGCCGCAAAAGCCGCGCCGACATCGGCGGCGACAGGATCACCGCGACCAGAAGCGACAGCGCCATCGCGCTGACCATCGTGATCGAGAACTGCCGGTAGATCACCCCGGTCGAGCCCGGGAAGAAGGCCATCGGCAGGAACACCGCCGCCAGCACCACGTTGATGCCGACCAGCGCCTGGGTGATCTGCCGCATGCTCTTGGCCGTGGCCTCGCGCGCGGGCAGGCCCTCGTCGGCCATCAGCCGCTCGACGTTCTCGACCACCACGATGGCATCGTCGACCAGCAGGCCGATCGCCAGGACCATCGCGAACATGGTCAGCGTGTTGATCGAATAGCCCGCCGCATAGAGCACCGCGAGCGTGCCCAGAAGCACGACCGGCACGGTGATCAGCGGGATGAGGGTGGCGCGCAGGCTTTGCAGGAAGACCACCAGCACCAGGACCACGAGCGCCACCGCCTCGATCAGCGTATGCTCCACCTGCTGGATCGACAGTTCCACGAAGGGCGAGGTGTCGTAGGCGATGCGGAACTCGAGCCCCGCGGGCAGCGCCGCGGTCAGCCGGTCGAGCGTCTCGCGCACCCGGGCCGAGGTCTCGACCGCGTTCGCCCCGGTTTCAAGGTTCACGCCGAATCCCGATGCGGGCTGGCCGCTGTAGAGGCTTTCCGATCCGTAGCGTTCCTTGCCGATCTCGATCTGGGCCACGTCACCCAGCCGGACCGCACCGCCGTCGGCTTCGGTCTTGAGCAGGATCTGTTCGAATTCCTCGACAGAGCTTAGCTGGCTCTGGGCGGTGATGGTGGCGGTGAACTGCTGGCCCGGCACGGTGGGCTGGCTGCCGAGCGCGCCGACCGAGACGGTGGTGTTCTGCGACTGCACCGCCGCGACGACGTCCGAAGGGGTGAGCTGATAGCGCACGAGCGACAGCGGATCGAGCCAGATGCGCATGGCATAGCCGGTGCCGAAGCTGTTGAGCCCGCCCACGCCTTCAGTGCGTTCGACCTGGCCCTCGACCTGCTCGGCCATGATGTCGCCAAGCTGGAGCGTGGTGTAGCGCCCCTGGGTGTCGACGAGCGAACCCACGAGGAGGATGTCGGAGCTTGACCGCGTCACCCGCACCCCAGCCGTTCGCACCGCCGACGGCAGGCGGCTTTCGATGCGGCTGACCTTCGACTGCACCTCGTTCTGCGCCTCCACCGGGTCGGCGCTGCCGTCGAAGGTCAGGGTGATCGACGCGTTGCCCAGCCGCGAGCCGCTTTCCATGTAGAGCATTCCGTCAAGCCCGGTGAGGCTTTCCTCGATCACCCGGGTGACGGAGTTCTGCACCGCGCTGGCGGTGGCGCCGGGATAGCGGGCCGAGATGCTGACGGTGGTGGGGGCGATGTCGGGGTATTGCTGCACCGGCAGGACGAGAAACGCGGCGGCGCCCGCCAGCATCACCATGAGCGAGAGCACCCAGGCGAAGACCGGGCGGCCGATGAAGAAGGTGCCCATGCCTAGTTGCCCATACCTAGTTGCTCCGGGGGGCGGGGGCCGGGGCGGGGGCAGGGGCGTCCGCCTTGGCCTCGGCGGCATCCTCAACCACGCCTTCGGGAGAGATCGTCACCGGCACGGTGCTGACCTCGGCACCCTCGGCGAGGTTGGTCCGCCCGTCGACGATGAGGGCTTCGCCCGCCCGCACGCCCTCGACCACGATCCAGGCGTTCTGGTAGCTGCCGGATTCGACCAGGGTCCGCTGTTCGGCCTTGCCGGCGACCGCCACGAAGGCGGTGAGGCTGCCATCGGAGCCGCGCGAGGTGGCGCGCTGCGGCACCAGAAGCGCCGTGGTCGCGCCGAGCGTCATCTTCACCCGCAGGAACTGGCCGGGCAGGATGGCATGGTCGGGATTGTCGAATTTCAGCCTCAGCGCCGTGGTCCCGGTGGTGGTGGACACCGAAACGCCGGGTGCGACAAGCGCGCCCTTGCGGTCATAGGTCTTGCCGGTCTCGAGCGTCAGCGCAAAGCCCGCCTCGCTGCCGGGGGTCAGGGTGCCGGCCTCGAAACGGTCGCGGGTCTCCTGGATGCGGCGGCTCGATTCCTCGATGTCGACATAGATCGGGTCGAGCCGGGTGACGGTGGTCAGCGCCTCGCTCTGGTTCGCGGTCACGATCGCGCCGACCGAAACCGTGGCGACGTCGGGGACGCCTGAGATCGGGCTGAGGATTTCGGTCCGTTCGAGATTGAGCCGCGCCAGGTCGCGTGCCGCCTCGGCCGCGCTCAGCGTCGCCTCGGCCTCGGCCGCCTTGACGCGTGCGCTGTCGACGTCCTCGACCGTCACGCTGCGGTTTTCAAGCTGCTGGTAGCGGGTCAGCGTCGCCTCGGCGGCCGCAAGCGCGGCGCGCGCCCCGGCCACCGACGCCTCGGCCGCCTTGAGGTCGGCCGCATAGGTGTCGCCGTCGATGCGGAACAGCGGATCGCCGACGCTGACCGGCCGCCCCGGGTCGTAGAGGATTTCCGAGATCACCCCCGCCACGCGCGGGCGGATGTCTACCTGTTCGAAGGCCACTGCCCGGCCCGGCACGGTGACGCTGTAGGGAACCTGCGCGGGTTCGAGCGTGATGACGCCCACCGCGGTCGGTCCTTCCGTTCCGCCCGAGCCGGTGCCGCCCTGCTGCGCGGCGGCGGGCAGGGCCAGGGCGGCAAGGGCGGCGATGACATGCGCCGGAGATCGGACAAGCTTCGTGAAACCCATGACATCCTCTTATCCGGCGACGCGTGAAAAACCGAGCGGATTCGTGTTGAACGGCGGGGCGGGGCATTTCCGTCGCATCGTCTTCGCCGCCCGGCGACAAGGCGGGGATCCGGCCGCGGAACGCGCCAATTCCGGGCTGGCGCGGCCGCGACCGACCTGCTAGGCTTTCGCGAAATACGGGCATGCAGGCCTCGGACCGATCGCAAAGGGCGCGGATCGGTGCGGGGCCTTTTGGTTTTGGGTCGGGGATGAAGCGGAACCTCAACATCGGCCTTCTCCATTCCGCCAGCGGCCCCTATGCGGCGCTTGGCAGGGCGGCGCGGGCCGGTGTCCTCAGGGGTGTGGCCGAGGTGAATGCCGACGCCGCGCTCGATGTCGCCTTCGACGTCGTCGAGCGCGATCCCGAGGGCCGTCTGGACCGCTACGCGCCGCTCTGCCGCGACATGCTGCGCAACGCGGGCGTGCGGCATGTCTTCGGCTGCCTTACCTCGTCCAGCCGCAAGGAGGTGATCCCCGAACTGGAACGGCTGGACGGTGTGCTGTGGTATTCCGCACCCTACGAGGGGTTCGAGGCCTCCGAGCAGGTGGCCTACACGCATTCCTGTCCGAACCAGCACCTGCTGCCGCTTCTGGACTGGGCGATGCCGACCTTCGGGCGGCGCGCCGCGCTGGTCGGGTCGAACTACATCTGGGGCTGGGAAATCGCCCAGATCGCCCGCGAACGGATCGGCGCGGCAGGCGGAGAGATCCTGTCGGACCGGTATCTTGCCATCGGCGACACCGAGCTCGATCACCTGATCGCCGAAATCCGGGCGCTGCGGCCCGATTTCATCGTCAATTCGCTGATCGGGGAAAGCTCCTACACCTTCCTGGCCCGGATCGCCGGCTTGCGCGACGACCTGAGGGATGCCGCGGCCCTGCCGGTCCTGTCATGCAACTTCACCGAGGCCGAGATCGGCGCTGCCGGCGCAGCGGCGGAAGGGCTCTATTCCGCCGGCCCCTATTTCGAGACGGCGGCGGGCGGGCTCGGCTCTTTCGCGGAAACCTCGCGGCTCGCCGTCCACGAACTTGCCCGCCTGCTTGACGGCAATCCGGGGGGCGAGACGCTGCCCCTGGCGCAGCTCCTAGGGCTTGCCGCCCGGCAGGGGCGCCCGTCGCGGCTCGACCCCGACACCCAGCACGCCCGCCAGCCGGTGGTGATCGCCGAACTGCGCGGCGGGCGGTTCCGCGAAATCCTGCGGCTGCCCGAGGTTGCCGCCGACCCCTATCTCAGCCGTCGCGACCGGATTTCGCTGCCGCGGCCGATGCTGAAGGTCGTGTCGTGATGCGGGTGCGGACCGAACACCTCGGCGGCGCGCGGGCATTCGTCCTTCACCGCCCCCACCCGGCGATCCAGCCGCTGGTGCGGCAACTGAATGTCATCGGGCTCGAGGTGCGCGAGGCCTGGCCCGAGCTTCCGGCCGAGACGGTCACGGCCGATTTCGTCTTCTACGATGCCGACATGGCGCACGAGGCGCAGTTCCCCTGGGCGGCCGGGGCCGCGCCGATGCCGATGATCGCGCTGATCGCCTCCGAGGCGCCGGGGCGGCTGCGCTGGGCGATGGCGATGGGGGCGCATGCGCAACTGATCAAGCCGGTGGGCGGCAAGGGCGTCTACGCCGCACTTCTGGTGGCGCGCAGCAACTTCGACCGCGCCAACGAGGCGGCGGCTCGCATCGGCGACCTGGAATCGCGGCTCTCGGCCCGCCAGACCATCGTCCAGGCGGTGATGATCTTCGTCCTGCGTGGCAAGAGCCAGGGCGAGGCCTATGAGCTTCTGCGCCAGACCGCGATGGCCTGGCGTGTCACCATCGAGGAGGCGGCCGAGCGGCTGGTGGCCACCCATTCCGGCGAAGGACGCTCAGATGACGGCAAACGTGTCGACCTCGCCTGAGCCGGCGGACCTGGGTGGGGGGGCGCCCTCGGTCTGGCGCCGGCTGGCCCGGCGCCGGCTGGCGGTGATGGGCCTCGTGATCATCGCGGCTTGCGTTGCCGGCGCGGTCCTGGCGCCGTGGTTCGCGCCCCACGACCCCAACGAGCAGCATTTCGACGGGCTGACCATCGAGGGCGCACCCTTGCCGCCCGGCGCCGCGTTCTGGTTCGGCACCGACCTTCTCGGCCGCGACCTGTTCTCGCGGCTGCTGTTTGGCGCGCGGACCTCTCTGGTGATCGGCATTGTCGCCAACGGCACCGCGCTGGTCATCGGCACGCTGGTCGGCGTGACCGCGGGCTATTTCCGCGGCATTACCGGCGCGGTCCTGATGCGGTTCACCGACCTGATGATGGCCTTCCCTGCGCTGCTGCTGGCGATCTGCCTCGCGGCGATCTTCTCGCCCTCGCTGTGGATCGTGGCGATGGTCATCGCCTTCGTGAACTGGGTGCAGACGGCGCGGGTGATCTTCACCCAGACCTCCTCGCTGGCCGAGCGCGACTTCATCGCCGCCGAAAGGACGCTGGGTGCGGGGCACGGGCGCATCCTTCTCCGTCATATCGTGCCGCACCTGGTGCCGACGCTGATCGTCTGGGGCACGCTTGGCATCTCCACCACCGTGCTCCTGGAGGCGACGCTGTCCTACCTTGGCGTGGGCGTGCAGCCGCCGACCCCCTCCTGGGGCAACATCATCTTCGAGAACCAGACCTATTTTCAGACCGCGCCCTGGCTCGTCTTCATTCCCGGCGCGGCGATCCTCGCGCTGGCGCTGGCCTTCAACCTCGTCGGCGACGCGCTGCGCGACATCCTCGACCCGACGCAACAGGGGCGCGACTGATGCTGGCCTATGTCGCCCGCCGCCTGATCCAGTCCGCGCTGATCCTGCTTGGCGTGTCGTTCATCACCTTCCTTCTGCTCTACGTCCTGCCGGCCGATCCGGTGCGCCAGATCGCCGGCCGGTCGGCTACGGCCGAGACGGTGGAAAGCATCCGCCGCCAGCTCGGGCTCGACCAGCCCTTCCTCGTGCAATACGGCCGCTACCTGTGGAACCTGGCGCAGGGCGACTTCGGCCGCTCCTACCTCCAGAAGACCGAGGTGGCCGACCTGCTCGTCTCGCGCCTGCCGGCCACGCTCCTGCTGATGGTCGCGGCGATCCTGTGCGAGCTGCTGATCGGGCTGACGCTGGGCGTCATCGCCGCGCTCAATCGCGGCAAGGCGCTCGACAACGCGTTGATGCTGTCGAGCTTCGTCACCGTCTCCGCCCCGCAGTTCGTGGTGGCGCTGCTCTTGCTTTATGTCTTCGCGGTCCGGCTCGGCTGGTTCCCGATCGGCGGCTACGGCACGCCCGCGCATCTGGTACTGCCGGCGCTGACGCTCGGCATCCTCGGCTCGGGCTGGTATTCGCGGATCATGCGCTCGTCGATGCTCGACGTGCTCAGGGCCGACTTCATCCGCACCGCGCGGGCCAAGGGTCTCGGCCGGGCCCGGGTGGTGCTGGGCCACGCGCTGCCCAATGCGATCCTGCCGGTCGTCGCCATGATCGGCAGCGACATCGGCATGTTCATGTCCGGGATCGTCGTCGTCGAAAGCGTCTTCGGCTGGCCCGGCATCGGCCAGCTTGCCTGGCAGGCGATCCAGCGCGTCGACATTCCCATCATCATGGGCGTCACGCTGGTTTCCGCCCTTGCCATCGTCATCGGCAACCTGCTGGCCGATCTCGTCGCGCCGGTGATCGATCCGCGCATCCGCATTCGCTGAACCAAACAACCCAACGGGAGAGAAAAGATGAAAAGACTGGTCCTGTCCACCGCGCTCGCCGCGCTCATGGCGCTGCCCGCCCTCGGCCAGAGCGCCGAGCCGAACCACGGCGGCAACATGATCGTCACCTACAAGGACGACGTCGCCACGCTCGACCCCGCGATCGGCTACGACTGGCAGAACTGGTCGATGATCAAGTCGGTCTTCGACGGGCTGATGGACTACGAGCCCGGCACCACCGTGCTGCGCCCCGGCCTTGCCGAAAGCTACGATCTGTCGGAGGACGGGCTGACCTACACCTTCCACCTGCGCCCCGGCGTCAAGTTCCACAACGGCCGCGAGATGACCTCCGAGGATGTGGTCTGGTCGATCAACCGCGTGGTGAACCCCGCCACCCAGTCGCCCGGGCAGGGCTTCTTCGGCATGATCGAGGGCTTCGACGCGGCCGCTGCCGGCACCGCCGAGGGGCTTTCGGGCCTCAGCGCGCCGGATGCGAAGACCGTCGTCTTCAAGCTGTCGCGGCCCGACGCGACCTTCCTTCATGTCATGGCGCTCAACTTCTCCTTCGTCGTGCCGAAGGAAGTGGTGGAGGCCGAGGGCGCCGATTTCGGCAAGAAGCCGGTTGGCACCGGCGCCTTCCGGCTGACCGAATGGACGCTGGGCCAGCGGCTGGTGTTCGAGAAGAACCCCGACTACTGGATCGAGGGCGTGCCCTATCTCGACAGCTTCACCGTCGAGGTCGGGCAGGAGCCGGTGGTGGCGCTCCTCAGGGCCCAGAACGGCGAGGTGGACGTGCCGGGCGACGGCATCCCGCCGGCGAAGTTCGTCGAGGTGATGGGCGATCCGGCGCAGAAGGCGCTGGTGGTCGAGGGCGGCCAGCTTCACACCGGCTATGTCACGATGAACGTGACGCAGCCCCCCTTCGACAACGCCGAGGTGCGCCGCGCGGTGAACATGGCGATCAACAAGGACCGGATCGTCCAGGTGATCAACGGCCGCGCGGTTCCCGCCAGCCAGCCGCTGCCGCCGACGATGCCGGGCTATACCAAGGACTACGCCGGCTATCCCTATGACCCGGAGGGCGCGAAGAAGCTTCTGGCCGATGCCGGCTATGCCGACGGCTTCACCACCGAGATTTACGCGATGAACACCGACCCGAACCCGCGCATCGCCCAGGCGATCCAGCAGGACCTGAAGGCGATCGGCATCGATGCCGCGATCAAGTCGCTGGCCCAGGCCAACGTGATCGAGGCCGGCGGCGCCGGCACCGCGCCGATGATCTGGTCGGGCGGCATGGCGTGGATCGCAGACTTCCCCGATCCGGCCAATTTCTACGGGCCGATCCTGGGCTGCGGCGGCGCTGTGGAGGGCGGCTGGAACTGGGCGAAATACTGCAACGAGACGCTCGACGCCAAGGCGGCCGAGGCCGATTCCATCGTCGACCCGGCGAAGGCAGGCGACCGGCTGAAGATGTGGTCCGACATCTACATGGCGGTGATGGAGGACGCGCCCTGGGCACCGGTCTTCAACGAGCAGCGCTTCACCATGAAATCCGCCCGGATGGGCGGCGATGACGCGCTCTATGTCGATCCGGTCTCGATCCCGGTCAACTACGACTACGTCTTCATCAAGGAGTGAGCGGGCGCGATGTGCAAGCACTGCAACCATACGATCCACGCCCGCCAGCACCATTTCGGCTGGGACAATTCCTTTGCCCCGGCGCTGAGGGCGGCGCCGGGCGAGACGGTCCTGTTTCAGTGCCTTGACAGTTCCGGGGGCCAGCTTGGCCCCCGCTCGACGGTCAGGGACGTGGGCGCGCTGGACTTCGGCCGGATCAACCCGGTCTCCGGCCCCGTCTTCGTCGATGGCGCGAAACCGGGCGATGTGCTGAAGGTCACGATCGAAGGCTTCACGCCGCAGGAACGCGAGGGCGCGGGCTTCGGCTGGACGGCGAACATCCCCGGTTTCGGGCTTCTGGCCGACCAGTTCACCGAACCCGCGCTCAACGTCTGGAAATTCGACGCCGCCGGCCTTGAGCCCGCACTCTACGGCAGGTCGGCGCGGGTGCCCCTGAAGCCCTTCGCCGGCACCATCGGCAACGCCCCGGCCGAGGCGGGCCACCATTCGGTGGTCCCGCCACGGCGGATGGGGGGCAACATGGACATTCGCGACCTTGCAGCGGGGACCGTGCTCTACCTGCCGGTGGAGGTGGAGGGCGCGCTTTTCAGCGTCGGCGATACCCATGCCGCGCAGGGTGACGGCGAGGTCTGCGGCACCGCGATCGAAAGCCCGTTCGACGTGGTGCTGACACTGGACGTGATCAGGGGCCAGCCGCTGAAGACCCCGCGCTTCACCACACCCGGCCCGGTCACGCGGCATCTCGACGCCAGGGGCTACGAGGCCACCACCGGCATCGGCCCCGACCTCTGGGCGGCGGCGAGGGACGCGGTGGCCAACATGATCGACCTGCTCTGCGCCACCCAGAAGCTCGACCCGGTCGATGCCTACATGCTGGTCTCCACCTGCGGCGACCTGAGGGTATCCGAAATCGTCGACATGCCGAACGTGGTGGTCAGCTTCTACGTTCCCAGGGTGGTGTTCGAGTGACACCTGCCGAACCGCCTTTCCCCGCGGCGGACGGGCCGGCGCGGGACGTCGTCCTCTCGGTGCGCGACCTGCATGTCGCCGCCCGGTCGGAGGCCGGGCCGGTGCCGCTCCTCCGCGGCCTATCCTTCGACCTCTGCCGGGGGGAGACGCTGGCCATCGCCGGGGAAAGCGGCTCGGGCAAGTCGATCACCGCGCTGGCGGTCATGGGGCTTCTGCCGCAGCCGGCGGTGCGGGTGACGGCGGGCTCGATCCGGCTGGGAGGGACGGAACTGACCACCCTGCCGGACTCGCGGATGCAGGCGCTGCGCGGCGCCCGCATCGCCATGATCTTCCAGGAACCGATGACGGCGTTGAACCCGGTGATGACGATCGGGCGGCAACTGACCGAAGCGATCCGCGCGCACGACCCGGTTCCCGCCGCCGAGGCCCGCGGCCGCGCGCTGGCGGCGCTGCGCTCGGTGCGCCTGTCGCAGCCCGAGCGGCGGCTGGACCAGTATCCCCACGAACTGTCGGGCGGCATGCGCCAGCGCGTGATGATCGCGATGGCGCTGGCGCTCCGCCCCGACGTGCTGATCGCCGACGAACCCACCACCGCGCTCGACGTCACGGTGCAGCGCGAGGTGCTGGACCTCCTGCGCGATCTCCAGCGCGAACTGTCGACGGCGGTGATCCTGATCACCCATGACATGGGCGTGGTCGCCGAGATGGCCGACCGGGTGATCGTCATGCGCGACGGCCGTGAGGTCGAAAGCGCCGCGACCGTCGATCTTTTCGAGGCACCGCGCGACGACTACACGCGCGAGCTTCTGGCCGCCGTTCCCCGGATCGGCGGCGCAGCGCCCCGCCCGGCGCCTGCGGCGCGCGATGTGCTCGTGCGCTTCGACGACGTCTCGGTGCGGTTTCCGATCCGCGCCGGTGTCTTCGGCAGGGTCCGGGCGCAGGTCCACGCCGTCGAGCATGTCTCGTTCGACGTGGTCCGGGGCGAGACGCTTTCGCTCGTCGGCGAAAGCGGCTGCGGCAAGTCCACCCTGGCCAAGGCGCTGGTCGGGCTGGTGCCGCATTCGGGGCGGATCGAGATCGGCGGCAAGGTTCCGGGAGATCTGGACGGGGCGGGGCGCAAGGCGCTTCGCCGCGACCTTCAGATCGTGTTCCAGGACCCGATGGCCGCGCTCGATTCGCGGATGACGGTGGGCGAGCTGATCCGCGAGCCGCTGGTCATCCATGGCATCGGCACGGCGGCCGAACAGCGCGCCCGGGTGCGCGACCTGCTGGAACGGGTGGACCTGCCGGCCTCGGCCGCGCGGCGCTATCCCCACCAGTTCTCGGGCGGCCAGCGCCAGCGCATCTGCATCGCCCGCGCGCTGGCGCTCAAGCCCCGGCTCATCGTCTGCGACGAAAGCGTGGCCGCGCTCGACGTGTCGATCCGGGCGCGGGTGCTTGCCCTTCTGCGCGACCTCCAGAAGGAGATGGGGGTGAGCTATCTCTTCATCAGCCACGACATGGCGGTGGTCGAGAACATCTCGGACCGGATCGCGGTGATGTATCTGGGACAGATCGTGGAGATGGGCAGCCGCGCGCAGTTGTTCGGCGACCCCCGCCACAGCTATACCCGACGCCTTCTGGCCGCGGTGCCGGTTCCCGACCCGCGCCACCCGCGCGGCCGCACCCCGCGTCTGGCCGGCGAAATCCCGAGCCCGGTCTGGCCCGTGGGCTCGGGGCCGCAACGGTTGGCGCTGGTCGATGTCGGCGGCGGCCACCTCGTCGCGCCGGAAGCTGCGGCCGAGAGCCGGCGGTCAGCCTGAGGGGCCACCCGGGGCCGCCCGGGCCGGCGCGGGAAAGGCCGACCGGCGCAGGACCGTGCCGCTGCCGTCGACGACCAGCCTGCGGGCCACGCCGCCGTGATGAAACGTCAGCCGCCAGCGGCCGGCATCGGCGCCCTCGCCGGTCTCGCAGCGCGTGGTGATCGCGCCGCTGCGCATCCCCTCGCGCACCTCGACGAGGCCAATCCCGAGGATCTCGGCCACCAGCGCGGCGTCGACCACGAAGCCCTCGCCGTCGCGTTCGACCCGGGTCACGGGACTTGTCGCCAGTAGCCGTTGGCCGCCGCGACGGTGGCGAAATTCGTTGCCACGGCCTGGCTGATCGCGATCAGCGCATCGGCATCCTCGGCGTATCCGGGGCGCAGCCGGTCGCGGACGGCCGGGTCGGGCTGGGTCAGCTTCACCGCGTAGCGCGAGAGCTTGACCGCAAGCTCATAGCCCTCGGCGGGGGTGGCTGTGATCAGGCTGGGAAGCCATGTCGTCATCTTCGTCTCCTCTCGGGTCCGGGGGTGTCGGCAGGATGCGCCAGGCGTCGCCCTCGGGGTCGTCGAACTGGCCGGCGCGAAGCGCCCAGGCAAAGCTCGCCAGCCCGATCAGGCCGAGACCGAGCGACAGCGGGATCAGGAAGAAGATATTCATTCGCCGCCTCGCGCGACGGCCCGCCAGGCATGCCAGGTGCCGTGCCCGAGGACCGGAAAGACGACGACGAGCCCGACGAGGCCGGTCAGCGCCGAAAGCGCGAGCCCCAGGGTGACGATGGCGCCCCAGGCGAGCATCGGACGCAGGTTCTGCACCGTCATGGCGAAGCTCATGCCCATCGCCGTCAGCGCATCGCGCCGGGTGGAGACGAGCATGGGAATGGAAAAGACGCTGACCGCGAAGGCGAAGGCTGCGAACAGCCCGCCCACCAGCGTGCCTGTCGCGATCAGCGTCCATCCCCGGGGCGTTGTCAACACGTTGGTCAACGCGTCCTCCGCGCCGGGGAAGGGGGTGAGGCCGAAGAAGAGTGCATAGAGCAGGTCTGCGGCCCGGAGCCAGAAAAGGACGAGCAGGCCGAGGAAGAGGCCGGCATAGGCGAGTTGCCCGCCCGAGCCGGGGCGCAGTGCCAGCATGTCCCGAAGCGTGGCCGGTGCCCCGGCCGCGCGCCGGCGGCTCTTCTCGTAGAGCCCGATCGCCAGGAACGGGCCGACGATCAGGAAGCCAGACACCGCCGGCAAGGCCAGATAGAGCAGCCCCGCGGCATGGAGCGCATAGAGGACCGCCCATGATAGTGCCGCCAGGAAACCGCCATAGGCGAGGCTCGGCCCCGGATCGGCTGCGAGGTCGGCCCAGCCGCGTGCCAGCCAGCCGAGCGCGGCGCGGGCAGGCAGGTGGCGGGCGAAGGCCGGGTCCGGGCGGGAGGGCGGGCGGAGCGTTGGCAGCGGTTCGAGCATGATCCCCTCTCCTCAGCAGGCCGACTTTGCGGGCATTGCCGCGGGCTCCGCGACGCAGCCGGGCTGCGAGCCGATGGCGACGGTCAGAAGATGCGCGTTGGCACCGACGAAAACGGTGGCCGCCAGCACCGCCCCGGCGATCGCCGCCAGTCTCTGCGCCCGCGCCGTCATTGCCCGGCCTCCCCGCCGCCCAGCCGCGTCACGTAGAGCGCGAGCAGGTTGATCTCGGCCGCGCTGAGGCGTGGTGCCCAGGAGGGCATTTCGCCCTTCCGCCCCCGCCGCAGGGTCTGTGCGACCGTGGCCTCGTCCTGGCCGTAGATCGTCGCGGCATCGGCCAGCGATGGGGCGCCGTTCATCAGCCCGCCTTCGCCCGCGTCGCCGTGGCAGGCCGCGCAGTTCTCGGCAAAGAGCGCGGCCGCCGTCTCGTCCGCCCCGGCGGTGCCGGTGGGCAGGGCGGCGACGTATCGGGCCAGCGCGTCGCGGTCCTCCCGCGCCAGTCCGGCGAAGCTTGGCATTTCGGCATAGCGGGTGTCGGGGTCGGTGGAGTTGATGCCGACGCGGATCGTCTCGGCCACCGTCTCGGGGTCGCCGCCCCAGAGCCAGGAGTGGTCGGCCAGCACCGGGAAGCCCGGCCCGCCGGCCCCGCCCGGGCCGTGGCAGGCCGCGCAATTGTCGGCGAAGAGCCGCGCCGCCGCCGGCATCGCCGCAGACAGCAGCGCCGGATCGGCGGCGAGAGCCGCGAAGTCGGGCCGGTCGAACCGCGCCAGCCAGCCCTGACGTTGGCTGCCGAGCGCCTCGAACCCCTTCACCGCCACCTGCCCCTGGTCGAGCCCGAGAAGCCCGCGGGTATAGTCGCGCCCCGTGGGCCAGGCGGGCAGCAGGATCCAGGCTATGACCGAATAGAGGAAGGTGGCGAGCAGGAACAGGAGCACGATCCTCGGGAAAGGCGTGTTGAGCTCGCGGATGCCGTTCCAGTCGTGGCCGGTGGTGTCGTAGCCGGTGACGGGGTCGACCTCGCGCTTCTGTCCGTGCAGGGTGCTCATCGCTGCACCTCCGCGTCGTCGGGCAGCAGGATCGAGTGCGCCGCGCGGTCATGGGCGGCGCGGCGCGACGGAGCATAGGTGCGGATCAGGACGACGAGGAAGAACCCCATCATCCAGAGCAGGCCGAAGGTCTTGGCGATGTAGACGAGAAGGTCGTGGCTCATTCGGTGCCCTCCGCCAGAACCTCGTAGGGCGTCCGCGTCTGGGTGCCGAGCGATTGCAGGTAGGCCACCAGCGCGTCCATCTCGGTCAGCTCCGCCGGGTCGCCGTCGAAGTCGCGCGCGGCGAACCGCTCGCCGTAGCGTTCGCGCGCGGCCTCCGCCCCGTCCGACTCCGGCCGGGCCTGCGCCAGCGCGTCAGCGGCGGCATTGGCAACCATGCCGGCGTCGTAGGGCACGCCGAGCCGCGCGAGCGTGGCAAGCTCGGGCCCGAGGTCGTCTGTCTCCAGCGGGCGGGTGAGCCAGGGATAGGCCGGCATGATCGAGGCCGGCACGACGGCGCGCGGATCGGTCAGGTGTTCGACATGCCAGCGGTCGGAATACTTCGCCCCGAGCCGCGCGAGGTCCGGCCCGGTGCGCTTCGAGCCCCAGAGCATCGGGTGGTCATAGGCGCTTTCGCCGGCCAGCGAATAGGGGCCGTAGCGGTCGATCTCGTCGGCGAGGCTGCGGATCATCTGGCTGTGGCAGGCATAGCAGCCTTCGCGCATGTAGATGTCCCGCCCGGCCAGTTCCAGCGGCGTCAGCGGCCGCAGGTCTTCCGGCACCGCCACCGTCTCGTCGATGGTGAACAGCGGCGCGATTTCCACCAGCCCGCCGACCGAGGCGGCGACGATGATCGCTGCGACGAGCCCCATCGACAGCTTTTCCAGGTTGTAGTGCAGTTTCAGCGGCATCGGTCTACTCCGCCGGTTGCAGGGCAAGGGGCCGGTCGCGCGCCCCGGCCCCCGCCGGTGCCGCCCGCATCGTCGCCCGGCAGTTCAGCGTGCAGATCACCGCCCCGGCCAGGAACGTCGCCCCTCCGATGGTCCTGAGCAGGTAGTAGGGCGCCATCGCCTGCACCGATTGCAGGAAGCTGTAGCTGAGCGCGCCGCTTTCGTCATAGGCGCGCCACATCAACCCTTGGGTGATGCCGGCGTTCCACATCGAGACGACGTAGACCAGCGTTCCGGTGACGGCGAGCCAGAAGTGCCACTCGATCGCCCGCGGCCAGGCCATCGTGTCGCGGCCCGAAAGCTGCGGCACCAAAGTGTAGATCGCGCCGAAGATGATCATGGCGACCCAGCCCAGCGTGCCGGAATGGACGTGGCCCACCGTCCAGTCGGTGTAATGGCTGAGCGAGTTGACCGGGCGGATGGCGAGGAACGAACCCTCGAAGGTGGAAAGCCCGTAGAACACTGCCGCCACGAACATGAAGCGCAGCGTCGCGTCGTCGCGCACCTTGCCCCAGGCGCCGTTGAGGGTGGCGATCGCATTGCCTGCCGATGCCCAGGAGGGCACCAGCAGCATCACCGAGAAGGTCATCCCCAGCGTCTGCACCCAGTAGGGCAGCGCGGTGTAGTGCAGGTGGTGTGAGCCGACCCAGATGTAGAAGAAGACGATGCCCCAGAAGCTGAGGATCGAGAGGCGATAGGACCAGATCGGGCGGCCCGACCGGACCGGGAGGAAGTAGTAGAGCATCCCGAGGAACCCGGCGGTCAGGAAGAAGGCGACGGCGTTGTGGCCATACCACCACTGGATCATCGCATCCTGCACCCCGGCCCAGAGGCTGAAGCTTTTCGCCGCCGCAAGGCTGACCGGCAGCGCCAGGTTGTTGACGATGTGCAGCATCGCCACCACCAGGATGAAGGCCATGTAATACCAGTTGGCGACGTAGATATGCGGCTCTGCCCGGCGCGCCAGTGTGCGGATGTAGAGCGCGAAATAGAGAACCCACACCCCCACCAGCCAGAGGTCGGCATACCATTCGGCCTCGGCATATTCCTTGGACTGGGTCGATCCCATCAGATAGCCGGTCACCGCCCAGGCGCAGAACAGGTTGTAGCCGATCACCACCACCCAGGGGCTGATCGCATCGGCGAGCCGCGCGCGCGAGGTGCGTTGCAGCACCCAGAACGAGGTGGCGATCAGGGCGTTGCCGCCGAAGCCGAAGATCACCCCGGTGGTGTGGACCGGGCGCAGGCGGCCGAAGCTGGTCGCCGGCCAGAGCGGCGTCGCCTCGGGCCAGTAGAGAAGCGCCGCGACCCAGACGCCCGCCCCCATGCCGATGATCGCCCAGACCAGGGTCATGATGATGCCGAAGCGGGTGGAGGCGTCATCGTAGCGCCGCTCCCGGCCGAGGGCTGGCAACGGATCTTCATAGATCGCCGCGCCCAGCCGGAACACCAGAACGAGGCCGAGCGCCAGCGCCATGACGCCATGCACCGCCATCGGACCCTGCCGCGCCGCCGCGGCCATCGCCAGCCCCATGAGCGCCAGTGCCGCCGAAAGACCAAGGCCGGTCTTCCGCTCTGCCATCGTCAGCGATGCGCGCATATCCGCTCCGCGTCTCCCAAAACGTTCCTTCGGAGTCCGGCCGAAGGTCGGCACGAACCGTCGCGGCGCCACCGGGCGTCGCGGATGATTTGAATCGGTATTTACAATACCAATTAACAGACCTAGACAGGATTGCAAGCCACAACCGGAGTCGCCCCGATGTCAGGAGCCCAAGCCTCCGTCTCCTCTGCCAGGCCGGAGATCACCGCAGCGCTGATGGCCCAGACCGGGCTCGACGAGATCATCCTCACCGCGCTCGTGCACGACTTCTATTCGCGGGTGCGGGCGGATGCGGTTCTGGGGCCGATCTTCGCCGACCGCATCGCCGACTGGGCGAAGCATCTGGACCGCATGGTGGCGTTCTGGTCCTCGGTCGCGCTGATGACAGGGCGCTATCACGGGGCGCCGATGCCCGCCCATGCGACCCTTCCGGTGGACTGGGCGCATTTTGACCGGTGGCTTGCGCTTTTTCGTCAGACCGCGGACGAGGTCTGCCCGCCCGAAGGTGCCGCACATGTGATCGAACGGGCCGAGCGCATCGCCCGGTCGCTGCACATGGCTGTCGAGGAGACCGCCCGCCGCACCGGGTTCACCGTGCGGTGAGATCCGCCCTGCGCGGCGAGCAGGCCGCCGACGGTGATGCGATGCCCCATCCGGCAAACAGGCGCAGGGGCGAAGCGCGACCTGCTGGACTATCCCCCGGACATCGGCCTATGGTCGCGGCATGGCGACGGTCCTCTCTCCCCGCAGGGCCCGGCATCGTGCCGGGGTGCTGCTGATGCGATCCCTGCCCCGGGCAGAGGGTTGCCTTCGCTGACCCGTCGCCCGGGGCTGTTCACCAAAAAGACGCTGCCGACCGCGGGGCATCCTGTCCCGGTCTCGCCGCCCACCCGACAACGAGGACAGATCATGGCCCGCAAACCCCGCCCGCAAGTGACCATCGCCCGGGAAACCCTCGACCGGCTCGAACGCCTTGCCGAGGGCATGCTGGCGCGCAGCCCCGATCTGGCCGGCCGGCTTCTTGACGAGCTGACCCGCGCGCGCATCGTTCCCGCCGCGAAGATCGGCGCGGACGTGGCCGGGATCGGCAGCACCATCACCTATCGTGACGAGTCGACCGGCCGCGACCAGACCATCACCCTCGTCTGGCCCGAAGACGCCGACATCGCGGCGGGCCGCGCTTCGGTCATGACGCCGATCGGCGTGGCGCTCATCGGCCTGGCGGCGGGGGCGCGCTTCACCTGGGAAACCCGGATGGGCGAGACCCGGGAACTGACGGTGCTGTCGGTGTCCCCGCCCGAGGCGAGCGTCCCGGCAGCCTGAGAGGGGTCGGCGATGACGCTTCTTGACGGCACCATCCTCGCCGTTGCCGCCTTCGCGGCGGGAATGCTGAACACGGTGGCGGGCGGGGGCACCTTCCTGACATTCCCGGCCCTGGTCTTCGCCGGCATCCCGCCCGTCGCGGCCAACGCTACCAGCGCGGTGGCGGTGTTTCCGGGCTATCTCGCCGGCGCGTTGGGATTTCGCGGTGAACTCGGGCGGGTGGATCGCACGCGCCTTGGACGTCTGGCGGCGGTGACGCTCGCGGGCGGGCTCGCCGGGTCGCTTTTGCTGATGGTGTCGTCGAACGAGACGTTCTCGAGGATCGTGCCGGCGCTGCTTCTGGTCGCGACGCTGGTGTTCCTGTTCGGCGATCACCTGCGCCGGCTTGCCTCGGGCCTTGCCAGCGGCGAAGGGGCCGGGGCCGCCGCCGAGCTCTTTCTCGTCAGCCTCTATGGCGGCTATTTCAACGGCGGGCTCGGGATCATGCTGCTGGCGCTCTTCTCGGTCTGGGGCATGAGCGACCTGCACGAGATGAACGGCCTGAAGAATGGCCTGTCCTTTGTGCTGTCGGCGATTTCGGTGACGGCCTTCGCGGTGGCGGGGCTGGTGGTCTGGCCGCAGGCGGTGCTGATGATGGCTGCCTCGACGGCGGGCGGCTATGCGGGCGCGCCGGTGGCCCGGCTGTTGCCGCGCCCGCTGCTGCGCGGGCTGATCGCGCTGGTGGGGTTCGGCATGACGGCGGTCTTCGCGCTCAGGGCCTGGGGATGACCGGGGCTGCGGATCGGCGGGCCTGCCGCAGCCCGGCGCATGGCTCCGCGAACACCCGCCACGGGGTTACTTGAGCCGCTCGAGGATCGAGACGTAGTTGGCGACGGCGACGCCCCCCATGTTGAAGATGCCGGCAAGCGTGGCGTCCCGGACCTGAATGTCCCCGCACTCCCCAGCAAGCTGCATCGCCGAAAGGACGTGCATCGACACGCCGGTGGCACCGATCGGGTGGCCCTTGGCCTTCAACCCGCCCGAGGGGTTGACCGGCAGCGGCCCGTCCGGCCCGGTCCGGCCCTCGAGCGCCACCCGCCCGCCCTCGCCGGGCCGGGCAAGCCCCATCGCCTCGTATTCGATCAGTTCTGCGATGGTGAAGCAGTCGTGCGTCTCGACGAAGGACAGGTCATCCAGCCGCAGCCGCGCTGCCGCCAGCGCCCGTGCCCAGGCCTCGGCGCAGCCTTCGAACCGCAGCACGTCGCGCTTCGACATCGGCAGGAAGTCCTGCGCCTGTTCATTGGCGCGGAAGGCCACCGCCCGGCGCATCCCGAGCGCGGTTCCGGTGTCGGCCAGCACCAGCGCCGCCGCACCGTCGGAGACCAGCGAGCAGTCGGTGCGTTTCAGGGGGCCGGCGACATAGGGGTTCTTCTCGCTTTCGGTGCGGCAGAACTCGTAGCCCAGGTCCTTGCGGATCTGCGCGAAGGGGTTGCCGACACCGTTGCGGTGGTTCTTGGCGGCGATCCGCGCCAGCGCGTCGGACTGGTCGCCGTGACGCTGGAAGTAGGCCTCGGCGATGCGGCCGAAGACTCCGGCGAAGCCGCCGGGCGTGCCGCCCTCCTCCGCCAGGTAGGAGGCGCGGAGGAGGTTCTGGCCGACCTCCGGCCCGGCGGTATCGGTCATCTTCTCGACACCCACCACCAGAACCACCCGCGCGGCCTTCGCGGCGATGGCGCGCAGGCCCTGGCGGACCGCGGCGGAGCCGGTGGCGCAGGCGTTCTCCACCCGCGTCGCCGGGGTGAAGCGCAAGCCGTCATCGGCCTGAAGGACGAGGCTTGCGGTGAAGTCCTGCGCCGAGAAGCCGGCGTTGAAATGGCCGAGCACGATCTCGTCGACATCCTCCGCGCCGATGCCGGCATGGTCGAGCGCCTCGCGCGTCACGCGCACGATGAGGCTTTCCACCGTCTCGCCCTGAAGCTTGCCGAAGGGCGTGTGCGCCCAGCCCACGATACAGGCGGTCATGTCGTCGTCTCCTTCGCCTGAGGCGGATCAGCTCGTCTCGAAATGCCGGAGCAGTTCGTAGCTGGTGACCTGCGCCGCCAGCCAGTCGTTCCAGTATTGCAGCTCGGCCCGGCGCGAGGCGGCGAAATGCTCGACGAAGTCGTCGCCGAAATAGTCGCGGGCGAAGGCCGAACGCTCGAACACCTCCGTGGCCTCGCCCAGCGTGCCGGCGAGCCGCGGCGCATCCGGCGCCTTCAGCGCATTGCCCTGCACCGCCGGCGGCGGCACGAGGCCGTTGGCGATGCCGTGATCCCCGCCCGCCAGCATCGCTGCGATCGAGAGATAGGGGTTGGCATCGGCGCCGGGCACCCGATGCTCGATCCGGTAGGCCTTCGGCTCGGGGAAGGCGATGACGCGCAGCGCTGCGCTGCGGTTGTCGTGCCCCCAGGAGACGTTCTCCGGGCTCCACGCCGAGACGTTGAAGCGGCGGAAGGAGTTCACATAGGGGCGGAAGATCACGCCGCAGTCCGAAAGGCCCGCCAGCATCCCGGCCAGATAGCGGTGGCCAAGCTCGGAAAGCCCGTCAGTCGCCGGGTCGTGGAAGAGGTTCCTGCCGTCCTTCCAGACGCTCTGGTGGACATGGGCGCCGCAGCCGGAATCGCCCACGCGCCATTTTGCCATGAAGCTCGCGGTCAGGCCCTTTTCCGCGCAAAGCTCGCGGAAATAGGTCTTGGCGCGGATGGCGTTGTCGGCCGCCTCCATCGCCCCGGCGGGCGCCATCGCGAATTCGACCGCGCCGAGGCCAAGCTCGGTGTGAAAGACCTCGACGGTGATGCCGATGCCGCGCATCCGGCGGATGAATTCGGCGCCAAGCTCGCGCGCCTCGTCAGCCTGGGTCAGCCGGTAGGCATTCGCCATCCGGCCGATCGAGGTCAGATCGTGGTGGCGACCCGCCTGCATCATCTCGCGGTCGGCATGGAAGACGAAAGCCTCGTATTCGACGCCGAACATCGGCGTGTAGCCGGTTCCGGAAAATCGGTCGGCCACGCGGCGCAGCACGCTTCGGGGTGCCAGGGGAAAGGGCCTGCCGTCAGGATACGCCACGTCGTAAAGGACCGCGCCCATGCCCTGCCGCCACGGCAGCACCCGGGCGGTGGAGAGGTCCGGCACCGCCAGCACGTCGGGAAAGCCGTTGTCGTAGGAGCTATGGCGCGATTCCCAGACATCGTCGACCGGCGTCATCTGGTAGAGCACGGTGCAGATCGCGCTTTTGCCTCCGCCGGCGACCTTCTTGGCGGCGGCGAACTTGCCGCGAAGCGCACCGTTGAGGTCGGGAATCTCCATCTGCACCAGGTCGGTCTCGCCGGCCTGCATGGCCGCCACGGCACGCTCGGCCAGCGCGCTTCCGGCCCCTCTATCCCCCATTGCCATCGGTCCCGTCCTTCCTGTTTCCGTCCCGCTGCGCCGTGCCGCCAAGGCGCACCGGCTTCACCGCTCCGACCCGGCGATAGATCTCATCGGGCACCAGCGTGGGGTCCTTGTAGACATACCAGGTGCATTTTCCGCCATTGCGCGCCTCGGGCCAGACCGGCGGCTCGACCACGCGGGTGGGATAGCCGAAGCGGCGCATCGGCATCCGTTCGTTGAGCTGGCAGCAGTGGACGCAGTAAAGACAGATGCCCGTCTTGTTCCAGGCCCAGTCATGCGGCTTCGTCGTCACCCCGAGATTCCAGGGCGGCTCCATTCGCGGGCCTGCGCCGCTATCGGGATCGTCGCGCAGCGTCCGCCCGCCTGAGCCGCAGGGATCGAAGCGGAGCGCCCAGCGGTCCGCCTCCTCGACCACCTCGATCGAGCCCTTCCGGCCCGGCCCGCTGAGATGGCCGCGCAACCCCTCGAGCGCATAGTGCATGAGCAGGTCGAAGCTGCGCGCCCAGGGATGAACATCGGTGTCGTAGCGGATGTAGTAGTCATACATCGGCTGCATCAGCAGGTCCCACAGCTCGCCGGTAATCTCCTCGCCCAGATGCCGGGCGGCCGCGTCGATCCAGAAATAGACCCCGTCGCACAGCCGGTCATGGGTGTCGCGCCACACCTCGCGCGCCTGCTCCAGAAGCGCGGAATCGCATCTCGCCGCCTCGGCACCGGCGGCGTAGTCCTCGATCAGACCGCAGTAGCGCGCCCAGCCCGCCCCACCGTCGAAGGCCGACCCGTCCGGCCCGGCGCGGAGCGAGGCCAGCCGCGCCGCATCGGCCGCGACCGCCGCGGCCGGGACCCCGCGCATGGCGAGGAATTCCGGAATCTCGCGGCACCAGGCGGTGAAAAGCTCGTAGGCTTCCAGAGCCTCCTGCACGGTATAGCGCGCGAGGTCCGCTGCATCCGCACCCCGCCCCTCGCGCAGCGCCACGCGGGCCAGTTCATAGCTCGAGGCGGCATGATCGGCATAGCCGCCGGCGCGAACCTTCGCGCCGGTCGCCGGATGTTCGACGAGGGGCCCCGCCGAAGAAACAGTGGGGCCTGGCGCCATCACGATACCTCGACCCCAGCCTTGCGCAGGCGCCTGCGGTGCCAGATGTCGTCGATCTCGTCGGCCCCGAGCAGACCCGAGGGCCGGAAGGCCATCGACAGCACGATGACGAGGCCGAGGAAGAAGCCGGTCAGGCCGAACATCTCGGGCAACTTCATTCCCGCGACCGCCGGCCCGCTTTCGAGAAAGCGCATCGTTTCGACGCCCACGGTGACGATCACGCAGCCCACCACCGCGCCGGTGACGCTGTGCATTCCGCCCAGAATCAGCATCGCTATCGTCAGGAAGGTCAGGTCGAAATAGAAGCTCTTCGGGCTGATCGTGCCGACGAACAGGGTGAACAGCGCGCCCGCGACCGCCATGATGAGGGCGCTGAGCATCCAGGCCGCGAACCGCAGCTTGCGGATCGGCACGCCCACCGCGCTTGCCGCCGCCACGTCCTCGGAGGATGCGCGCAGTTGCAGGCCCCATTTCGAGTCGCGGAACGCGCGGGCCAGCACGATCGCGCCGAACGCGGTCGCCACAGCCCAGCCGATCGTCGCCTTGGGCGGGATTCCGTAGAACGCCCGGGGCCCTCGTGTCAGGTCGACCCAGTTCATCACCACGACATGGACGATGACGAGGAACGCGAGCGTCGCGATCGTGGCGGCGACCCCCGCCTGCCGCACCATCATCAGCCCGACGAGAAAGGCCACCGCAAGCGTGATCAGAATGGCGACGACCACGGCGACGAGGGGTGCAAGCTCGAACGTGTTCACACCGAAGGGCGCGGTCGCGAGCGCCGAACGCTTCACCGCGACCGGCGTGGCGAGGATTGCGGTGACATAGGCCGATATTCCCATGAAGCCCACGTGGCCGAAATGGGTGATGTCCGAATTGCCCATGAACACCTGCAGCCCCACCACGGCGATCAGGTTCACGAGGAAGGTGAAGAACAGGCGCTGATGATAGGGGGCGGCGAAGCCCCAGACCAGAAGCCCCGCAACCGCGATGCACAGACCCAGAGCCATCGCACCGACCAGCGCGCGTCTTTCGATCGTCATGATTTTTCTCCGAAGTCGGGGCGTTCGCCGAGAATGCCCTGCGGACGGACCAGGAGCAGCACGCCGACCGCGGTGAAGATGAAGGCGTCGCGGAACCCCGCCATGCTTTCGGGCAACACGACCTGCATCATCACCTCGGCGACGCCAAGGACGAGCCCGCCGATCACCGCGCCGGGCAGGCTGCCGAAGCCCCCGATCACCGCCGCGACGAAGGCCTTGAGCACCGGCGTGAAGCCCATGAACGGGTCGACCGCGCCGCGCCGTGCCAGCACGAAGACGGTCGCAAGCCCGGCGAGGAAGCCGGAGATGGCGAAGGCCGTTGCGATCACCCGGTCGGCGCGCACGCCCATCAGCCGCACCGTGCTCACGTCCTTGGCCGCCGCGCGCATCGCCATGCCGATCGTCGTGCGCCGCAGGAAGACGACGAGCAGGGCGATGGCGATGAACGTGACGGCGGTTTCGAAGATTTGCACGATCGGGATGCGGACCGAGCCGATGGTCACGTTCGAGATGAGGAAATCCATCGTCGGGACCGACTTTGCCCGGGTGCCGACGAAGATCAGTGCAACGTTCTGGATCAGGATCGAGACACCGAAGGCGGTGAGCATCCCCGTCGTCGGCGGCGCGCCCCTGACGGGCTTGAACGCAACCTTCTCCAGGAACATGGCGAAGAGCACCACCGAAAGCACCCCCACCGGCAAAAGGAGCGCCGGATTGGCGATGCCCAGTCCCGCCGCGACAAGGAACATCGTGTAGCCGCCGAAGGTGATCATGTCGCCGTGCGCGAAGTTGACCAGCCCCATGACCGAAAACACGATGGCAAGGCCGAGCGCCAGAAGCGCATATTCGCCACCGAGGCTGAGCGCGTTCATGGATTGCTGAAGCAGATACTCCATGCTCAGTGCCCCTCCAGCCCGAGATACATTTCCATCACGCCGCCGCTGCGACGCAGATCCTCGGCCGTGCCCGAAAACTGCATCGCGCCGCTGGCCAGCACATAGGCGCGGTCGGCGAATTCCAGCACCTCGCCGGCGTTCTGTTCGACCACGAGCATGGTGACGCCCCAGTCGCGGAGCTGGACGAGGAATTCGAAGATCTGGTCGACAATGCGGGGGGCAAGGCCCAGCGAAGGCTCGTCCAGCATCAGCAACCTCGGCCGCGACATCAGCGAACGCGAGATTGCCAGCATTTGCTGTTCGCCACCCGACAGGTATTTCGCCGCCGATTGGAAGCGCTTGCGCAGGATCGGGAACATCTCGAGGAACTTCTCGGTATCCTCGGCGATCCCTTCGGGGTCGCTGCGGGTCGCCGCGCCGAGGCGCAGGTTTTCCGCCACCGTCAGGTCGGCAAAGACCCGGCGGCCCTCGGGCGTCACCGTCATGCCGCGGCGGACCAGTGCCTCGGTGCCGAGCACGGTCACATCCTCGTCGCGGAAGGTGATCCGCCCGCCGGTCTTCGGCACGAGGCCGATGATGGCCGAGATCAGGCTGGACTTCCCCGCCCCGTTCGGTCCGAGGAGGGTGACGATCTCACCCTCCCCGACCGTAAGGCTCACGTCCCGCACGGCCCGGATCGGGCCGTACGAAACCGATACGTTCTCGGCCTTGAACATCACGGGGCAGGCACCCAGGCCGGCGTCGGCCGCGCCACTTCGACGAAGGCGCCGTCCTTGATCTGAAGCGCCACCATCTGCTTCAGGGGGGTGCCGGCCTGGCCCTTGTAGGTCACCGAGTCAGACACGATGCCCTTCATCCCCTCGATCTCGCGGATCGCGGCGTTGATCGCCGCGGGCTCGAAGGAACCGGCCGCCTCAACCGCGGTCTTGACCACGTCGACCGCCTCGCCGCCCAGCCCGAAGAAGACGTTCTGGACGTTGAAGCCGCGCGCCGCGCAGTCGTCATAGAAAGCCTTGAGCGCGCTGCCTTCGGCGGGGAAGCCGTGGGTGATGAAGGTTGCAAGCTTGCCACCGGCACCGGAGACCGGGATCAGGCTCGGGTCGTCGAACCCGTCGGTCCCGTAGACCGGGATGTTGACGTCGGAACTGGCGAGCGTGCGCAGGAACACGCCGGCATCGGGCACCAGGATGGCGCCGAAGATCACGTCCGGCTTGTCGGCCATGTTGCTGATCTCGGTCACCTGCGGCGTATAGTCGGCAAGACCGTGGTGGTAGGAGACGCGCCCGACGACCTGGCCGCCGAGCTTCTCGAACGCCTGGGCGAAATATTCCGGTGTCACCAGCGAATAGGCGCCCACGTCGTGGGCGATCATCAGCGCCGCCTTGCGGTAGCCGGCGGCATAGGCCAGTTCCGCCGCGGCCGCGGCCGAGGCGTTGTCGCCATAGGGCACCAGATAGCCGTTGTCCGGGGAGGCCTGGGGGAAGGCGGGCTGGGTCGAGCCGACCGAAAGCACCGGGATGCCCTGCGCCAGCGCAAGGCCCGCCATCGGGATCAGCCCGTCATCAGTCGGAGGGCCGAAGAGCACGTCGGCGCCGGCGTCCACCAGTTCCTGGGCGATGTTCGCGGCGGTTACCGGATCGCTCTTGGTGTCGCGGGTCATCAGCGTGACCGGCTTGCCGAGGATGCCGCCGGCGTCGTTGATCTGGGCGACGCGGCAGGCCACACCGTCCGGGCCGTCGTAGGGCGCAAGAAGCCCGGTGACGGCGGCGGCATGGCCGATGACGAGGCCTTCCTCGTCGGCGGCGGCCGGCAGCGCGGGCAGCGCCAGGGCGACACCTGCCAGCAGGGCGGCGAGCTTGCTTCTACGAGTGCAGTCCATGTTTTTCCTCCTCTGTTGATGCGGTCTTCCTTTTCCTGGAATGACCAATGTAGACCTCGATCACCTTGGGGTTCTTCGTCACCTCGTCCGGTGTTCCCGAGGCAATGATCCTTCCGGCATCCAGCACGAAGATCCGGCTGCACAGCGTCATGATGAAGCGCAGGTCGTGGTCGATCACGATGACGCCGCAGCGGAAGTCGCCCGAGGCGCGGCGGACCGCGGCGATCAGTGCCGTGGTCTCGCCGGCATTCATCCCGGCGGCGGGCTCGTCCAGCAGCAGGAAATCCGGCGCCAGCGCCAGCGCCCGCACGATTTCCAGCCGCCGCTGGCTGCCGTAGGGCAGCGCGCCGGCCTTCCAGTCGGCAAACCGGGTCAGGTCGAACTGGTCCAGAAGCGCGGCCACGTCGACGCGGCGGCTCAGCTCGGGCCGGTCGCGTTGCCCTGAGGTATGCGCGACCTCGACATTCTGGCGCACCGTCAGGCGGGTGAAGAGACGGATGTTCTGGAAGGTGCGGCCGAGCCCCGAAGCCGCGCAGAACTGCGGCGAGGTGTTGGAGACGCGCACGCCCCCCAGCCGCACCTCGCCCGACGAAACCGGCATCAGCGAGGTGATCGCGTTGATCAGCGTCGACTTGCCCGCACCGTTCGGCCCGATCAGGCCGACGATCTCGCCCGGGTTGCAGTCGAGCGAGACGTCGTGCAGAACCTGGAGCCCGCCGAAGCTCTTGCAGACCCCGGAAACCACAAGCGGACTGCCATGCGTTTCCGTTGGGGGAATCCCCCTTTGTGAAGCGTTACCCTGTGGCACGGTCTTCTCCCATGTGCGGAAGTGCCGCCGTTTTCCGGCCGGTCTTTGGTCTAGTAATCAGACCTTCATAACACAAGTCAACCGATAAATTCCGCCTCGCCGGTGCCCGGATCGGGCCCCGAACGGCCCTGCGGTCGACGGGTCGAGAATTCCATTGTTCTATTATCAGACCATTCATATACTTGCGCCAATGGCGCCCCGGCACGGGGTGCCGGCGGACCGATCGCGAAGAGGCCCGGCGCCATCCGCGCCCCGAAGCGGGCAGGTGGAGCCGGGCGAAAACAGGGCGTCTCGTCGTGGAGGATCCCGAATCGACGCGCCCGCAAGTGAGGTAAGGATGGCCGTGAAACTGGCTGGGGGCGATGCGTCGAATCCCGCGGACGACGATGCGACACGGGCTGACAGGCTCATGCTCGGGGCGATCAACAGCATCCGCCCGGTCGCGGCCTACGAGCTGGTTGTGGAACAGGTGAAGCGCGCGATTTTCCTCGGCCGCTTCGTTCCCGGCGACAAGCTTCCCCCCGAACGCGACCTTGCCGCGCAGATGCTGGTCTCGCGCACCACGATCCGCGAGGCGATGCGCGTGCTCGAGGGCGAGGGCCTGATCCAGGTCAAGCGCGGCGCCACCGGCGGGCTGGTGGTGAAGGCACAAAGCGGCCTGCGCCCGCACGAGGTCGAGTCCTACATGGAAGCCCAGCGCGAGATGCTGGACGCCATCTACGAATACCGGATCGCCAACGAGTGCATGGCCGCGCGCCTTGCCGCGACACGCCGCAGCAAGGACCAGTTGCGGCGCATGGCCTCGGCGCTGAAAGCGATGGGACAGCTTTGCGAAACGCCCGAGCTTCGGGCGACGATGGCCAATATCGCGCGGTTCCGTGCGCTCGATTCCGAGTTCCATCTTGTCGTGGCCGAAGCCTCGGGCAACCGCCTCATCCAGCAGGCCGTCGAGGACGCGCGCACCGCGATGTTCCTGCCGATCGGCAAGGTCTTCAAGCGGCTGGAAGACAGCGCCAACGAGCATCACGAGGAGATTTTCGCTGCGATCAGCGATGGCGACCCCGACCGCGCCGCCGAAGCGATGCGCCGCCATATCGTCACGACCCGCGAAAGCCTCGAGAACCTGATGCCGCAGAAGACCGCCACGAAGCCGCGCGCTGGGCGCAGGGGGGCGGCGCGGCCGGCCACGCCGGCGGCGGGATGATGTCCGGGTGGTATCCGGCAGGCACATGACGTGACCGCCGCGCCGCGTGCCGCGCTCAGCCGAAGCGCGCAAGGTAGGCCTTCGCCAGCTTCGCCGTGTTCCGCGCGAAATGCGGCGCCATCGCCTGCGGCTCCGGCGCCTCGATGTGGCTGCCGATCCAGGCCAGCAGCGCCATCCGCCGCAGCATGACGAAGGTGTCGATCTCGGCCTCCTCCGCCTCCGACAGCGGCCGGACGGAGCGGTAGCCCCTTACCCAGGCGCGGCGCAGTGCCGGCACCTGCGGATGATCCTCCATGAAGCTCACGCCGGTGGCGAAATCGTAGAGGAACCAGCCCGAGCCGCAGTCGTCGAAGTCGATCAGCGTGGTCCGCTCACCCTCGATCAGCAGGTTCGCCAGACGCATGTCGGCATGGACGAGGCCGTAGCGGTCGGGCCCCTTGCCGAAGGCGGCGAGACGGCGGCAGACCAGCGCCTCGCACCGTTCCAGCACCTCGCGGATCTCCGCCGTGACGTTCGGCGCGTCGCGCCAGTCGCCCCAGTTGGCCCTCGGGCCGAAGACCGCGTCGGCATCCCAGACCAGCCGCTCCAGCGGCTCGGGCTTCGCCCAGGCTTGCGAATGAAGATGCGTCCGCGCGGCGATCGCGCCAAGCCGCTCGAAGGGCGCGGTCAGGTCCTCGTTCTCGTCCGGCTGGCGGCCCGGCGCGAAGGCGAACATCACCATGTAGCGCGGCTCGGGCAGGCCGGAGGCATGGCCCTCCTGCACCAGCTCGCCGTTCCGGCCCGGGATCGGCGGCGGGGTCAGCACCGTGCCGCCCTCGGCCAGCGCCTGCGACCAGGCGAGTTCCTGGCCGATGCCGCGCCGGCTGTGGTAGGCTGGCCGGTGGATGCGCAGGATCGACCGGAAATCCCCCGCCTCGACAAGGTAGGTGGCGTTCTCCGACACGTTGATCAGCCGCGCCCGCGCGCCTTCCGGCACCGGCCAGAGCGGCAGCGAGGCATTCGCCAGCCGTTCGAGGTGCTCGAGCAGTTCCTTCAGCGGCATCGTCGTCCCGTCAGCCATCGCTTCCCCCTCCCGCCCGCTCAGATCGAGGCCAAGGCTTCGAGCGACTCCGGCAGGATCTGCCCGCCGTCGACAACGATCTGCTGACCGGTGATGTAGCCCGCCTCGTCGGAGGCGAAGAAGAGCGCGGCATTGCCGATGTCCTCGACATCGCCGAGCCGTTTCAGCGGGATCGAGGCGGCCATCGTCTTCAGGTAGTCCTCGCCGAGGCCCTGCAAGCCCTCGGTCACGATGTTGCCCGGCATCACCGCGTTGATCGTGGTGTTGTAGCGCGCCAGTTCCATCGCCGCGGTCTTGATGAAGCCGAGCTGCCCCGCCTTTGACGCGCCATAGTGCGACCAGCCCGGATAGCCTGTCACCGGCCCGGTGATAGACGAGGTGACGACGACCCGCCCGCGGCCGGCCTTCTCGAAATGCGGGATCGCCGCTTTCACGCAGAAGAAGGTCGAGCGCAGGTTGGTGGCCATGACGTGGTCCCAGTCGGCGGCGGTCATGTCCACCATCTTCACCTGCGGGAAGATGCCGGCGTTGGCACAGAGCACATGGAGCCCGCCCTGCGCCTCGGCCGCCTCGTCCACCATGCGCTTCACACTGTCGATGTCGGTCACGTCGCAGACCGCGCCGCGCGCGGTTGCGCCGGCGGCGGCCATTTCCTCAACCGCCGCGTCGATCTCGGCCCGGTTGCGGGCGGCGATGGTCAGCTTCACGCCCTCGCGGGCGAAGACCCGGGCGATGCCGCGGCCGATCCCCTTCGATCCGCCGGTGACGATGACGCTGCGGCCCTTGAGCGATTTCAGCATGGTGTCCTCCCTTGACGTTTCTTTCGTTCAGGTCCGCCGGCGCAGCCAGCGCACCAGGATCAGGCCGGCCAGCACCAGCACGGTCGAGCCCGCCACCGACAGCACGCCGAGCGCCGGGATCTGCGGGGTGAAGCCGGAAACCATCCGCGAATAGAGCCACTTGGGAAGCGTCGCATCGACGCCCGAGGTGAAGAGCGACAGCGGGAAGTTGCCCCAGGACAGAAGGAAGGCGAAGAGTCCGGCCGAGACGATCCCCGGCATCAGCAAGGGCAGCGTCACCTCGCGCATCACCGTGAAGGTCGAGGCCCCCATGTCGCGCGCGGCTTCCTCCAGCGCGGGGTCGAAGCCGTAGGCGCGGATGGCGATGATCAGCGTGGTGATCGGCGCGATCCAGACCAGATGCGCCACCACCGCGGTCTTCCAGCTTGGCGTGACGCCGATCGCCGAGAACCAGATCAGCAGCGCAAGCCCGAGCACCGTCTGCGGAAAGAAGATCGGCAGCAGGATCGCCTTCTGGAACAGGCCGCGAAAACGCCACTGGAAGCGGGCGAAGGCAAGCGCGCCGAAGAAGCCGAAGATCACCGACAGCACGGTGACCGCGACCGCGATCTTGAGCGAGGTCAGCACGATCTGGTGCACCGTCGGGCTGGTGACGGCCTCCGTCATCCAGCCGCCGGAATAGCGCTTGACCGGAAAGCTCAGGTAGCGCGCCTTCGAGACCGAGGCGAAGCCCACCGCGA
Source organism: Albidovulum sp. (assembly GCA_030837825.1). Classification (GTDB taxonomy): domain Bacteria; phylum Pseudomonadota; class Alphaproteobacteria; order Rhodobacterales; family Rhodobacteraceae; genus Albidovulum. Next base: position 120,135 of record JAUQYB010000091.1, on the reverse strand, counting down.
CCAGGGGCAGGTAGAGCACCACGAGGATCACGACCCCGTAGAGATAGAGCGCGGCGCGCGTCGGGCGGGAAAGGGCGGTCATTTGCGCCGCCCCATGATGGCGTCGAGGTCGATCCGGCTGATCGGCACCAGCGCGATCAGCGCGACGATGACGATCAGCATCAGCGACAGCGCCGAGCCGAGCGGCCAGTTCTGCCCGTAGGTGAAGGCGCTTTCGACGTCGTCGGTCAGAACGACGACGGAGCGCCCGCCCAGCAGCTTGGCCTCGGCCACCGCGCCGGCGGAAAGGACGAAAGTCAGGAGGCAGCCGACCATGATCCCCGGCGCGGCCAGCGGCATCTCGATCTCGAAGAGGATGCGCCAGGGGCCCGCGCCCATGTCCATCGCCGCGAGCCGGGCGTCGTCGGGCACCAGCGCGATCCCCTGCGCCAGCGGGAACAGCATGAAGGGAAAGTAGACGTAGGCCATGCCGAAGACGATTGCGGGCCAGGTGTAGAGCGGCGTCTCGAAGCTGAGTCCGGTCCAGGCGCGCAGATGCCCCTCCAGGAGCCCCCCCTTCATCAGGGTCAGGTTCCAGCCGAAGAGCCTGATGTTCTCTGACACGAAGAGAAGCAGCACCACCAGCACCGTGATCACCAGGGTGAAGCGGCCGAAGACCTTGGCCATGCCGTAGGCCAGGGGCCAGCAGACGACGAAGAGGATCGCCGTGGTCAGGAAGGCGAGCCCGAGCGAGCGCAGCAGAGACTTGTAGTAGCCTTGTTCCCAGATCACCGAAAAGGACGAGAAATCCGGCAGGTGCGCCAGTTCGAACACCTTCTGCGGCATCACCGCGAAGGCGGCGATGACCAGCATCGGCATGAGGAAGCTGACCAGCAGCAGGAGCCCGATCGGCAGCGCCGCCAGGAGGCCGAGCCGTCGTTCAAGCCGTTCCATCGCCCGCCTCCTCCGCGATCAGGTGGATGGAGCCGCGGTCCCAGCCGAGCCGCACCGGGCTGCCGGCGGGCGCCGCCAGCCGCGCCTCGAACGGCCGCTCCACCGTCACCTCGGTGCCCGCGCCGGTGGCGACCGCATACTGGACGCGCGAGCCGAGCGCGTATTCGGCGACCAAACGGCCGGCGAGGGTGAAGTCCGCGCCGTCGTCCGGCGCCAGGAAATGGATCAGCTCCGGCCGGACCATCGCCGTGCCGCTCCATCCGGGGCGGAGCGTCAGCGCCCCCGGTGCCGCGGTGATCCCGCCGTCATGCCAGCGCGGCGCGCCGCCCTCGCCGGCATTCAGGGCGAATAGGTTCACCTCGCCCATGAAGCTCGCCACGAAGCGGCTGACCGGGCGGGAGTAGATTTCCTCGGCGGTGGCGATCTGCTCGAACCGGCCGGTGCGCATGATGGCGATGCGGTCCGACATCACCATCGCCTCCTCGAGCGAATGGGTGATGTAGATGAAGGTCTTGCCGGTGCGCGCGTGGAGATCTTTCAGCTCCTTCTCCAGCGTCTTGCGCAGGCGGTAGTCCAGCGCCGACAGCGGCTCGTCGAAGACGATGATCTGCGGGTCGAAGGCCAGCGCGCGGGCCAGCGCCACCCGCTGCCGCTCGCCGCCCGAACACTGAGAGATGCGCTTGCCGTAGTAGTCCGCCGGCAGGCGCAGGAGCGCCAGCAGTTCCAGCGCCCGCGCCCGGCGCGCCTCTGGCGCGAGCTTGCGCACCTTCAGCGGAAACTCGATGTTCTGGCCCACCGTCATGTGCGGGAAGAGCGCCAGCGACTGGAACACCATGCAGGTCGGCCGCTTGTCGGCCGGCATTTCGTCGATCCTCGCGCCGCTCAGGCTGATCGTGCCTTCGGTCACCTCGTCGATGCCGACGAGCAGGCGGATCAGCGTCGACTTGCCGGAGCCGGAGGGGCCGACGATGGTCAGGAACTCGCCTTCCGCGATGTCGAGGCTGATCCGGTCCACCGCGGTGAACCGGCCGAACCGCTTGGTCACGTTCTCTATCCGCAGGAAAGGCTGCCCCACCATCGTCCTCATCCCGTGTCCGCAAGAAGCGCCCGGCGGGGTGCAGTCCCCCGCCGGGCAGCCCGGGCTCAGCCGCGGCGGGCCTCGACGTAGATCGCCAGCAACTGGTCGTAGGACGGCACCTCCTCGAACTCGATGCAGCGCGACAGCTCTTCGGCAAGCGTATCGACCTGCATCGCGTCGAGCTGGTCCTCGTCAAAGAGCGCCATCACCTCGGGGTTGCCCATCTGGGTGATGGGGTTGAGCGTGCCGCCGCCGGAGGCGACGAGGACGGCGATCTCGGGCTCCTGCACGTATTCGAGGAAGTCCTCGGCCAACGTCGACGGGTCGGGGTTGTTGACCGCCGAGGTGATCTCCACCCAGACGATGCCGCCCTTGCCGTCGACCGGGCCAGACCGCGGGGTGATGCCGCGGATGTTGGACATCCCGTCATAGCGCGCGCCTGAGCAGGAGAAGACGCCGCCGGTGAAGTAGCAGTCGATCTCTCCGTTGATCAGCGCGGTGTTCATCGCCACGAGGTCGTCGGTCATCAGCCGGGCGTTGCCCATGATCTGCTTGGAGACCTCAGTGTACTTGCCGATGTTCTCCTCGCTGACCGGCTTGAACGGATCGAACCCGGCGGTCATGCACAGGTGCATCACGTTCCAGTTGTCATAGGTGAGCACGCCGTAGCGGTCAGCCATCGCCGGATCGAGGAACAGGTTCCAGCCCTGGTCCTCGGCCATGTCCTGACTGATCTTGTCGGTGTTGACGACGAAGTTGAACGCGCCATAGCGCTGCGGCAGGCCCATCAGTTCGCTGCCGTCGGGCGAAAACGCCATCGCATAGGGCGGGTTGGCGAATTCCGGCGACATCTTCTCGAAATAGGGCAGGAACCGCTCCTTGTTCAGCGGCGCGATCAGCTTTTCGTTGAACAGCACGCCCCGCGCCCAGGCCTGGTTGACGTTGATCAGGTCCCACTGAGCAAGCCCGCCCGCCCGCAGCCGGTTGATCATCTCGGGGTCGGAGGTGCCGCTTTCGGCCCGCACCGTGGCGCCGGGATGGCGCTCGCGGAACGGGTTGAGCACATCGTCGGAGTTGTAGCCCTCCCAGCACAGGATGTTGAGCTGGTCGTTGCGCGCGGCAAGGCTGCGGCCCGGCAGCGCGAGGGCGGAAAGGCCGGCAAGGCCCGCGGCCCCGAACGAGAACTGGCGTCTGTTGATCATGTCTTCCTCCCTTGGTGATGGTGCGCGCCCGGGCGGTTGCCCCGCCTCTCCGCGCATGGGTCCCGCGGCCCCGGCCGGCAGCCGGAACCGCAGGCGTCTAGCGGCCGCGGATCGCCTCCAGCCGCGCGGTGATCGTGTCGCGGGCCAGCCGCATGTCCTCGAGCCGGCCCGAGATGAAGAGCCGCCCGGTCGCCCCCATCATCTGCACGTCGTTGATGACGCAGCCGGGCGCGGCCCTCTCGGCCTCGTTGGCGGCGACGCAGGCAAAAAGCGCCGGCGCCATCTCGTAGATCAGGAGCGCCTGGCCGGGCACCAGGATCGAGGCATCGCGCGAGCGGTTGAGGATGATCGCGTGCTGGTCCGACAGATCCTCGATGATGTCGTGGTAGAGGATCTGCGGCTTCATCTGGTCCTCGGGCTTGGCGCCGATCCCTTTCAGGATCGCCGCACCCGCCGCCTGCAAGTCCTCCATCCGGCCGGAATGCAGCTCGAGAAGGCCGAACTGCCGTTCGGTGTAGAGGATGCCGGGCTCCATCTCCGGCGCCGACTTCAGCGCCAGATCGGTGATCCGGTGGATCGCCAGCGCCGGCGCCACCTCGATGATCAGCGAATGCTGGCCGGCGAAGGGCGGATAGCCCCGCGCCCGGGTAGGCGAGGAAAGATAGGCCGCGAACTGGGGCTGGAGGTCTTCGATGGGAAGGTAGACGCGAAGCTCTGTCATGCCTCAGTCCTCGGGGTGAAGGGGCTGCCGGGCGCCGAAGGGCTCAGCCCTTCACCGCCTCGAAATGCCGGGCGAGATCGGGATGCGGGCGCGGGATGACATGGACCGCCGTCACCTCGCCCACCTGCGCCGCCGCCTCGGCGCCGGCCTCGGTCGCCGCCTTGACCGCGCCGACGTCGCCGCGCACCACCACCGAGACCAGGCCGCCGCCCACCTCGTTGCGGGCGATGATCTCGACGTTCGCGGCCTTGACCATCGCGTCGGCCGCCGACAGCGCCGGTACGTAGCCCTTGGTCTCGATCATTCCGATTGCAAGATTAGCCATGTCTCTGGAACTCCCTTACTTGCGTTTCGCCGCCGGTTTCCCGGCGGATTGTTCGTCGATGGAACCGATGATGAGGGCGTCGATCGGGGCTGCCCGGCCCTCGAACCACGAGGCCGCGACCGAGCCTTGGGTGACCAGCACCGCCTCGCCGTCGGCGCAGCCGAGCGGGTCGAATGCGATCAGTTTCGCGCCGGTCTCGGTCTCCACCTCCAGAAGCGCGCCGGTGGGCAGCGTGCCGATGTGCCGGGTGGACCAGAGCCTGCCGCTGACGCGCGCCCGTATCATGCCAGTGTCCTTTCGATCCTGATGCCGCGCCGGCGCGCCTCGTCGCCCGCGAGCGGCGTGATCCGCGCCGCTTTCGCGACCCTCAGCCGGGTTTCGCCCTCGGCCACGGCGGCGATGTCGCGCTCGGTCACCAGACCCTTGCGCAATTCCGGCACCGGCGCGGGCATGGTGGTGACCAGCGTCACCGGCGGCGCGGGCGGCACGGGCGGCGCGGGGCGCGAGACAGGAGTCACGTGGCTCGGCACAAGGGCGGCCGGCGGCGTCTCGGGCACGAAGCGCAGGCGCCCCTCGCGCAGCGCGGCGGCGAAGCCCGGTTCCTGCGCCCGGTCCAGAACCGAAAGCGCGAACTCGGTCAGTTCCGCCTCGCTGCCCGCCCGCACCCGCTCCACCCGCGGCGCCGGCGCGAGATCGGTGCGCAGCCTCGCCACTTCCTCGGCGAGGATCTGGCGGATCAGGGACCGCAGCTCGCTCATCCCGCCGCCCCCGCCTCGCGCAGGGCACGTTCGGCCGCATCACGGGCATTGCGCACATCGGCCTCGGTCCCGGCGAGATAGAGCCGCCCGTTGGCGCCGAACATGCGCATGTCGATGACCTTGACGTCGGCCGCCTTCTCAGCCTCGTTGCAGGCGAGGATGGCATAGGCCGCGGGCTGACACTCCAGCAGGTAGACGCTCTCGCCGCCGAGGACCATCGAGCCGGTCTTGTTGCGGTTGATCAGGAAGGCGTGCTGGTCATCCACCCGCGTCACGATCTTTGATGCCATGATCTTCGGCCGCTCCGCCTCCCCGGGTCGCTTGCCCATCGCCGCCAGCGCCGCCTCCGCCCCCGCCCGCACCTCGGCGGTGGAATAGGCGTGGAACTGGAGCGTGCCGAACTGCCGTTCGACGACGAGCGAGCCCGCCCGCACTTCGGCGCTCTTCAGCACCGTGTCGGTCAGCGCCTCGATGTCGAGGCCGGGGGCGATCTCGATGATCTGTGCGGCCATCCGCGCGCGCGGCAGCGTGCCGCGCATCCAGGTCGCGGTATAGGCCAGCGTCTGCGGCTGCAACTGGTCGATGAAGATGAAGGCGCGAAGCTCGGTCACGACTGGCCTCTGGTCAGGTCACGGAGTTCCTGAAGGATGAGCTGGCGCAGCAGGTCGCGGTCCATCCCGCCCGCCTCGGCGGCGGGGGGCACCGCAACCGGGCGCGGCCGGGGCGCGGGTGCCGGACGCTGGCCCGCTGCCGGCCCCTCGAAGGACACGCGGACGCCGGCCATGTCCGGCATCGCCACCGCCGCGTCGGCGTTCCACGCCAGCCGCGTCCAGTGCACCAGATGCTGCGGCCCGATGTTCTCGCCGACGGAGGAGCGGCCGAAATAGCCGGTGCCGATCATGAACGAGGGCGCCAGATGGGTGGCGAAGCCGGCCGCCCCCTGCGAGCAGGGCGCATTCACCACCACCCGGTAGACCGACAGCGCCGAGGCGAAGTCCATCGCCTTCTGCGCATCCTCGCCGTGGAAGGCCGCCGAATGGCCGGCGCCGACCATCCTGAGGATCATCTGCGCCATGCCGGTCGCCCGCTCGAAGCTTTCGGCCACCGCCCAGGCCAGCACCGGCGAGAGCTTTTCGCGCGTCAGGGGCTCGTCGAGCCCGACTTGCTCGATCGGCGCCACCAGCACCCGGACCGAGGGCACGACGCGGAAGCCCGACTGCTCGGCGATCCAGACCGCGCTCTTGCCCACCGTCGCCGTGTTCAGATGACCCTGCGGGAAGAGGAAGGCGCGCAGCTTCTCCACCTCCGTCCCGGTGCACACATGGGCACCGGCGGCGCGCAGCGCGCGCTCCAGCCGGCCGCGGTTCTCCTCGAGCGAGATCAGCACGCTTTCATGGGTGCAGAGCACCGAGTTGTCGAAGGACTTGCTCTCCACGATCCGCCGCGCGGCGGCGTTCTGGTCGGCATCCGGATCGACATAGACCGGCGCGTTACCGGGCCCGACCCCGATCGCCGGCGTGCCGGAGGAATAGGCCGCACGCACCATCGGCCCGCCGCCGGTGGCAAGGATCACCTGCACCTTGGGCGAGGCCATCAGCGCCTGCACCAGCGGGATCGACGGTTCCTCGACGCACTGGATCAGGCCCACCGGCGCACCGGCCGCCACCGCCGCCGCCTCAAGCCGTGCCGCGGCATCGTTGCAGCAGGCCTTGGCCATCGGATGCGGGCTGAAGATCACCGCGTTGCGGCCGAGCAGCGCCAGGATCGTCTTGTAGTAAAGCGTCGAGACCGGATTGGTGGCTGGCGTGAGGGCAAAGACCACCCCGGCTGGCTTGGGGATTTCCACCATCTTGCGGGCCGGATCGACCCGCGGGTTCACCAGGTCCATCTCCTCGTAGAAATCGACCAGCGGATGCGCGGAGAGTTCATTCTTCAGCCGCTTGTGCTCGGCCACGCCCATGCCGGTCTCGCGCACCGCCCAGTCGGCGTAGTGCCCGGCCGCCTGATGCGCGGCTTCGGCCACGGCACGGACGATCCGCATCACCGCGGCACGATCGTAGCGGGCATAGGCGCGCACCGCCCAACCGGCGCGGTCGATCTTCATCCGGGCGGTCGTTTCCGCCCGGTCGGGAACCTGGAGCCGCGGCGCGTCGTCGTGGACCGGCATCTTCCGCCCTCCCCGCTCAGGCCGCCCGGCGCGGGTTGCGCAGAAGCGCCCGCGCCCGCGGCATCGCCGCTTCCATCCGGTCGATGATCTCCTGGCAGGTCGCCGCGTCGAGCAGGATGCCCGGCTTGAACTGCAACACCCGCTTGTCGAGCGAGGAGAAGATCGCCCAGACCCCGTTTTCGTAAAGCGCGCGCGACACCGCCACCGCGCCCTCGGGGTGGTCGAACTCCAGCCCCAGGACCACGCCGCGCTGGCGGACGCCGACGAAGATGTCGCTATGGGCGGCCATCATCTCGGCCAGGCTGCGCTGGAAGAACTCGGCGACATACTGGGCGTTGGCGACCACCTCGGGACGCTCCAGCATCTCGATCACCTGGTGGCCGACGATGCAGCCAAGCTCCGACCCGCCCGAGGTGGAGATATGCGCCGCCCCGTCCTCGTGCTGCCAGGCGCCGCATTTCTCGGTCACCACGCAGGCCGAGATCGGGTAGATGCCGCCGCCGAGCCCCTTGGCGGTGACGAACATGTCGGGCTCCAGCCCATAAGACTGCCAGCCCCACATCGCCCCGGTGCGCATCAGTCCGGTCTGCACTTCGTCGGCGATGTAGAGTGTGCCGTAGCGCCGGCAGATCTCCTGGCAGGCCTTCAGGTAGCCTTCCTCCGGCATCGGGAAGCCGTAGGTGGCGGGAATCGTCTCGATGATGAAGGCGGCCACGTCGCGGCCCTTCAAAGCGCGCTCCAGCGCCTCGGCGTCATTGAAGGGGACATGGACGAACTCTTCCGGTCGGTCGGCGAGGAAGATCCGCGAGAAGCGCTCGTCGCCGGTGGCCACCGACAGGCCGGAATGGCCGTGATAGCCCTTGATGATCGAGGCGATCTTGCGCCGTTTTGTTGCATATCGGGCAGTTTTCAGCGCGATCTCCACCGCCTCGGCCCCGCCCGCCCCGAAGATCGCGTATTTCATCCCCGGCGCCGACTTCACCAGCTTCTCGGCGAAGGCCGCACGCGCCACCGAGGGGAACCAGTGGTTGCCCATGTCGAAATAGTCGAGCGCCGACTTCAGCGTGGCCACAAGCTCGGGGTTGCGATGTCCGAAATTGTAAGTCCCGCCGTTGAGATGCAGGTCGATCAGCCGGCGCCCCGACATGTCGTAGAGGAAATATCCCTCGCGCCGGTCGATTACCAGGTCGATGCCGGCGTCCTGCCAGAACTTGGTCTTGCCGGGGTTCCAGTAGTCGATCGCCTTGGCCAGCAACTCGTCCTTCGACTCGAAGCTGAAGAAACCGTAGTTGAACACCGGCGCACCTCCGTTTGACCGAAGCCTGTCATTTAACTTTGCATCTGGCAACATTAAATGTTGGTAGTCGGTCAAATATCCTGTTGACCGCCCCTCGTCGGCCTGCTTCCCTCGGGCCAAGGCTTGGCAGTTCTGGTGTTTTCCGGTGGCAAGGACGAAATCGCGCAAGGAACTGCGGCAGGGCCGGATACTCGCCGCGCTCGAGGCCAATCCCTCGCTCCGGGTCAACCAGCTCGCCGCGGAGCTGGACGTCTCCACCGAGACGATTCGGCGCGACCTCGCCGAGCTGGACCAGATCGGCCGGCTGAGCCGCACCTACGGCGGCGCGGTCAGCACCGGCAACCGGTTCGAACCGGCGCTGAACGAACGGCTCGGGCTTTTCGTCGCCGAACGCCAGGCCATCGCCCGCGCCGCCGTGGCGCGCTACGAAAGCGCCGAGACGCTGGTGCTCGGCGGCGGCGCCACCATGCTCGCCTTCGCCCGCGCGCTGCGCGAGACCCGCCACCGCATCACCGTCATCACCCCCGCCTATCCGGTCGCGGTGGAGCTTGGCTCCAACCCGCTGATCGAGGTCCTCCTGCTGCCCGGCGCGTTCGAGCCGCAGGAGCGCATGGTCTGCGGGTCCGAGACGGTCCGGGCGCTGGAACGCTACCGCGCCGAGGTCGCGCTGATCGGCGCCTCGGGCCTCGACCCCTCCGGCGTCAGCGAGGCGATGCTGCGTGCGGGCGAGGTCTATGCGGCGATGCTTGCCCATGCCAACCGCGGCGTCGTCCTTGCCGATCACTCCAAGTTCGGCAAGCGCGCGCTGGTGCTCCTGCGCGGCTGGTCTGCGGCGCTGACGCTGATAACCGACCGCCCGCCGGACGGCGCGCTCGCCGCCGCGCTCCGCGAGGGCGAAAGCGATTGCGTGGTGGCGGAGACGGAATAGGCGGGCGGCATCCGCCCGTTTCGGGCGCGCAATGGCGAAGACCATCGCCTTCGCCACGTCTTGCCGGCCCGGCCTGTCCGGCCGGGGACCCAAAGCCCCCGGCCAGCGCCCGCCCCGCCCCCGGCGGGCGCCGGCTCTCCGGGTCTCGGGCGGATCCGCCTCCGGTCGCAGCGCCGCGCAGGGGCGGGGCGGGGCAGCGCCTCGCCGTTTCCGCCCGGAGGCCCCTCAGCCGCCGGAAAGCGCCGCCTTCACCTCGCGGCGCACGATCTTGCCGTAGGCATTCTTCGGCAGCGCCTCGACGAAGGCGATGCGCTTGGGCTTCTTGAAGCTGGCGATGTGCCGGCGGCAGAACTCCTGCAACTCGTCGGCCCCGACCGGGGCGGCGGCGACCACCGCCGCGGTCACCGACTCGCCCCATTTGCCGTCCGGCTCGCCGAAGACGCAGACCTCGCGCACCGCGGGATGCAGCATCAGCACATCCTCGATCTCGCGCGGGTAGATGTTGCTTCCGCCCGAGATGATGACGTCGTTCATCCGCGACAGGAGGTAGAGGTAGCCGTCCTCGAACCGGCCGATGTCGCCGGTGTGCAGCCAGCCCGCCTTCAACGCCTTCGCGTCTGCCGCAGGGTCGTTCCAGTAGCCGCGCATCACCACCTCGCCGCGCACGCAGATCTCGCCCTCCGCGCCCTCCGGCACCGGCCCCCCGGCCTCGTCGACGAGCCGCACCTCGACATCGGTGCGCACCGTGCCGGCGGAGAGGAGCGCGCGGCCGCGATGATCCTGCGGCCTGAGCCCGGTGATCGTCATCGGCGATTCGCCCTGGCCGTAGAGCTGGGCGAAGACCGGGCCGAACCGGGCGATCGCCGCTTCGGCGAGGCCGGGGTCGATTGGGGCGCCGCCGTAAGGCACGCGGCGCAGCTCCGGCACCTTGAGCGCCGGATCGGCCTCCAGAAGCATGTGGATCATCGTCGGCGCGAGGAAGGCGATGATCGTCACGCGCTCGCGGGCGATGGTCCGCAGGCATTCGTCCGGGTCGAACGAGCCGCCGGCGATCAGGTTCGTCGCCCCCCGCGCGATCGAGGGCAGCGCGTAAAGGCCCGACCCGTGCGACAGCGGCGCGACATGCAGCACCACGTCCTCGGGCTGGAAGTCGCAGACATCGGCCAGCGCGTTCATCGTCATGGCTGAGAGGTTGCGGTGGCTCAGCATCGCCCCCTTCGGCCGCCCGGTGGTGCCGGAGGTGTAGAAGATCCAGGCGAGGTCGTCGGGCGCCACTTCCGCATCCGCCGCCGCCTGCGGCCGGCCGCCCTCCACGACCGCGGCGAAGGAGCCGGCGCCCGCGCCGTCGGCGTCGATCTGGTCAACCCCCGGCAGACCGGCCAGCGCTGCCGCCACCACCGCGCGCGACTTCTCGGAACAGACCACCGCGCGGGCGCCGCAATGGCCGACGATGAAGCCAAGTTCGGAGGCGTGGAGCTTGGCATTCGCCGGCACCGCGACGAATCCGCCCTTGAAGAGGCCAAAGAGTGCCACGAGATAGTCCGCCCGGTTCGGCATGAACAGCACGACCCGGTCGCCCGGCGCATAGCCGCGCAAGGAGAGCCCGGCCGCAAAAGCGGCGGCGCGGGCGTTCATCTCGTCGCATCGGAGCCGTATCCCGCCATCGGCCACTGCGATCTTCGCCGGATGCAGCCGTGCCGCCTTGGTCAGGAAAGCGCCAACGTTCACCGCATGTCCCTCCCGGCCGCTCAGGCGAGTTTCGTCAGCAGGGCATCGAGCCGCTCGATCACCTCGGTCGCATCCTCCACCGTCAGGCAGAGCGGCGGGACCAGCCGGAACACGTTGGCATGGACCCCGGCCTTGGTAACGATCACCTTGTCGGCGATCTGGTCGGCGATCTTCGCCACCAGATCCGAGGCCGGTGCCTTGGTCTCGCGGTCCTTCACCAGTTCGACACCGATCATCATGCCCGATCCGCGGATGTCGCCGATCACCTCGTGCCGGGTCTGCAACTCGCGGAACATCTTCAGCGCCTCTTCGCCGACGATGCGGGCGTTTTCCTGCAAGCCTCCGGGGCCGAGGGCCGCCATCACCCCCCGCGCCGCCGCGCAGCAGGTCGGGTTCGAGCCGTAGGTGCTCATGAACGCGCGCGAGGTCATCGCCTCGGCGATGTCGCGGCGCACCACCACGGCCGAGATCGGGAAGCCGTTGCCCAGCCCCTTGGCCATCACCACGATGTCGGGGACGATGCCGTGTTCCATGAAGCCGTAGAAATGCTTGCCGGTGCGGCCGATCGCGGTCTGGATCTCGTCACAGATGATGATGCCGCCCATCGAGCGGGCGATCTCCATCGTCTGCTTGATATAGTCGGTCGGCAGCGGGATCACCCCGCCATAGCCCTGGATCGGCTCGAAGATATAGGCCGCTAGCTCGCCGTTGGTCGAGGCGCCCATCAACGAGCGGAACTCGGCCACATAGGGCTCCACCCCGGCGCCGTGGATGCCGCGATACTGGTCGGGGTTGGTCGCGTGCAGCACACCCGAAGCCCCGGTGACCTTGTGGTGGAAGCGGCTGATCGAGGTCAGCGCATTGGCCACCGCCCCGACCCCGCCGTGGTAGGCCGACCGCAGGCCGACGACGGTATGCCGCCCGGTGTAGTTGCGCGCCATCGTTACCGCGAGGTCGACCGCCTCGGTGCCGCTCGACAGGAAATGCACCACCCAGTCACCGGCCGGCATCTTCTCCACCAGTGACTTCGCCAGCGAGGCGGGCCCCGGGTGCATCCACATCGTCGAACAATGCTGCATCGCGTCGAGCTGCTGCTTCACCGCGGTCATCACCCAGGGGCTGCGGTAGCCGGCGCTGATCGCCTGGTTCATCGCCACCGTGTCGATGAAGCGGTTGCCGGCCGCATCGTAGAGATACTGGCCGAGGCCGCTGCGCAGAAGGATCGGCTTCGTCGTCGCCTGGAAGGTCTTCAGGACCGGCGAAAGGTATTGCTCGCGGTCATGGACCGCGGTGTCGTAGTCCCATTCCAGCGGCGGCAGTTGCTCAAGGATCTCGGCCTCGGTCAGGTCGCTGCCGTGCCAGTTGGGAAGTGTGTGGTTCATGCAATCCTCCTCATGTTGTGTCGCGGCCGCGCCTCCGGCCTCGGCCGTTGTTCAGCGCGCCGGCCGGCCGAGCACCGCCACCGCCTCGATCTCGATCCCGGCGCCGAGCGCGAGCGCCGGCGTGCCGACGGTCGAGCGGGTGGGGAACGGCGCCGAAAAGAATTCCTGGTAGACCCGGTTGTAGTCGGCATAGCCTGCGAAATCGGTCAGGAATATTCGCGTCTGGACAACGTCGGCCAGCGTCGCGCCGTAGCTGGCAAGGATCGCGCGGATGCTCTCGAGGCATGCGCGGGTCTGGCCGCCGATCCCGCCGGGCACGAGCGCGCCCGCGTCGTCGATGCCGATCTGGCCGGAGAGATAGATCACGTCTCCAACGCGCACGGCGCTGCTGATCGGTGCCTTTGACAGAAACCCCTCGGGTGCCCTGTAGTCCCAGTCCTCGCCCGTAGTCCGCGGATCGGCCGGCATCGCTCTTGCTCCCGTTGCTGGCAGGCGTCGACCCTGCTTCAAATGTCTGCTTCGTAGACCAATCTACCATACGAACGTCCGGGCGCAAGGCAAGAGTGAGGCCGACTGCCTGAAAAGCCGCGGCTGGATATTGACAGCGGATCATTCTGCTGGAACTAATGTCTATTAGTTGGACCATTGGGCCATCTGCCGGGCGAGTCGCCGGTCGCGGAGGGGCGCCCTGCGGGTCGAGGGCGGCGAAGGGGGACTGAATGTCAGGGGGAAACGCCATCGCCGCATCGCTCGACAGTGCCGTGAAATCCGTTCTGGCAGAGTATGACTTTTCCTCCGATGTGGTCTTCCACCTCGTCAACGTGTCGGAGAACTGGACCTATCGCGTTGACGATCCGGCGCGGGGGTGTTCTGCTGCGCTGCGCGTCCACCGCCCCAACTACCATTCGCGCGAGGAGATCGAGTCCGAACTGACGTGGATCGATGCGTTGCGCGGCGCGAGCGTCGTCAACGCCCCCGCGCCGATCGCGGCCCGCGACGGCGGGCGCGTGCGAACGGTGGCGGTCGAGGGCGGACCGGCGCGGCATGTCACCCTGTTCGACTGGCTGCCCGGAGCTGCCCCGTCGGCCGATGCCGACCTGATCCCGAGCTTCGGGCGCCTTGGCGATCTGGCGTCCAGAATGCACCTCTTCGGCATAGGCTGGCGGCGACCGTCGTCCTTTTGCCGCTTCACCTATGATGATGCGGCGGTGCTGGAAAAGGTGCTTTGGGGCCGCTGGCAGGATGCCCCGGGCATCGGCGTGGCGGAAGAGGAGGTCCTCTCCCGCGCCTGCGACGAGATCCGCCGGCAACTGGCCGGCTACGGCCGCGGCACTGACAGGTTCGGGCTCTGCCACAACGACCTGAGGCTCGCCAACCTGCTCATCGACGGCGAAAGGCTTTCGGTGATCGACTTCGACGACTGCGGCTTTTCCTGGTATCTCAATGATTTCGCCACCGCCGTCAGCTTCATGGAGGGCGATCCCAGGGTCGGCGACTGGATGGCGGCCTGGCTCGGCGGCTACACCCGGACACGGGCGCTGACCGCGGAGGACCGGGCGATCCTGCCGACGCTGATCATGCTGCGCCGGATGCTGCTGGTCGGCTGGGTCGGCTTTCACTACGAACACGCGGCCGAGGCACGGGCGCTCGGCGCGGACTACGCCACCGGCGCCTGCCGCATCGCCGAGGACTATCTCTCGGGCCGCTACCTCACCTGATCCCGCCCCACCCCCATCACGGACGGCCACATGCGTGTTCTCGTTGTCTACAACTTCGACGGTTGCCGGCTGGGCCAGATCGGCGCCGCGCTCGCCGAGGCCGGTGCGGAGATCGACCTGGTGCGGGCGCACCTGGGCGAGCCGCTGCCCGACGGCCCCGGCGGCCATGACGGCATCGTCATTCTCGGCGGCGTGCAGAACGCGCTCGCCGACGACAGCAGCCCCTGGTTGCCGGGCCTGCTCGACCTGATGCGCGGCTTCGCCGACAGCGGCCGCTCGCTCCTCGGCGTCTGCCTCGGCTCGCAGCTTCTGGCGCGGGCCTATGGCGGGGCGAACATCATCGGCGGGGCGAGCGAGTTCGGCTGGCAGCCGGTCGCGCTCACGCCCGAAGGCGCGGCCGACCCCATCTTCGCCGGAACACCGGTAACCTTCCCGATCTTCCAATGGCACGACGACACCTTCACCCTGCCGCCCGGCGCCACCCGGCTTGCCGCCGCGGAGGGGGTCGAGAACCAGGCCTTCGTGATCGGCCGTGCCGCCTACGGCGTGCAGTTCCACTTCGAGGCCGACCGGCCGCTGGTGGCGGAATGGAGCCGCGACTACGCCGACCTCCTGGCCCGGATCCAGCCCGGCTGGGCCGAACGCCATCCGGCGGAGGCCGCGCGCCTCGGGCCGGCCTCGGATGCGGCCGGGCGCGCCATCGCGCGCAACTGGGTGCGCACCCTCGCCCCGGCCTGACGCCGCGGCGCGAGGAGGGCGGCCGGAGCCGCCCCGCCGTCGCGGCCGACCACCTCAGATCGCACCCACCGCGTCGCTCGTTTCCGGCAGGATCTGGCCTCCGTCGACGACGATGGTCTGGCCGGTGACATAGGAGGCATAGTCGCTGGCGAGGAACATCACCGAATTGGCGATGTCCTCCACCGTCCCCAGTCGGCCGAGCGGAATCCCCGCCGCGGCGCTGTTGAGGAAGGCCTGGCCGTTGGCCGCGAGCCCCTCGGTCAGCACCGTGCCGGGCAGCACCGCGTTGATCGTCGCGCCGTGGCGCGCCAGTTCCATCGCCGCCACCCGCATGAAGCCGAGCTGCCCCGCCTTCGACGCGCCGTAGTGGGTGAAGCCGGGAAAGGCGGTGAAGGGTCCGGTGATCGACGAGGTCAGCACCACCCGGCCGCCGGGGCGGCGGGCGAACTGCGGCAGGCAGGCCTTCACGCAGAGGAAGTTGCTGGTGAGGTTGGTCCTGAGAACCTCGTCCCATTCGCCCGGGTCCATGTCGGCCATCCGGGTCTGCGGATAGGTGCCGGCATTGGCGCAGAGCACGTCGACGCCGCCGAAGGCCCGGGCCGTCTCCTCCACCAGCCGCTGCACCGAGGCCCAGTCGCCGACGTCGCAGGCCGTGCCCCGGGCGGTGCCGCCGGCCGCGGTGATCTCTCCGATCGCCGCCTCGAGGTCGGCCTCGTTGCGCGCGGCCAGCATCACCCGCCCGCCGCTGGCGGCGAAGCTGCGGGCGATGCCACGGCCGATGCCGCGCGAGGCGCCGGTGACGATGATGCTCTTGCCGTGAAAGGCGTCCTTCATGATGATCCTCCCTTGTTCGTGGCTTGATGTCGGCCCGCCCGCCGCCCCGCGTGCCCGGCCCTCAGGGATCGGGCGGCGTGAGGAAGGCGCCGGTCAGCCCGCCGTCCACCGCGAAGGCCTGGCCGGTGATGTAGGAGGCCTCGTCGGAGACGAGGAAGGCCGCGGTCGTGGCGATTTCCGATGGCAGGCCCATCCGTCCCATCGGGATGTGCATCCGCCTCAGCTCGAAGGCGGCCTCGTCGCGCATCAGCCCCATCGCCATCTCGGTCGCGGTCCAGCCCGGGCAGATCGCATTGACCCTGATCCCGCGCCTTGCCAGCCCCACCGCCAGTTCCCGGCTCATCGACACCACGCCGCCCTTGCTGGCGGTATAGGCGATCTGGGCGGGATATGACCCCACCATCGCCACGATCGAGGAAATGTTCAGGATCGCCCCGCCGCCCGCCGCCGAAATCGCCGGGATCGCGTGTTTCGAGCACAGGAACATGCCCTTGAGGTTCACCGCCAGGGTGGTGTCCCAGGCCTCCTCGCCGGTGGTCTCGATCTCGCCGTCGCCGGGGTGCACGATGCCGGCGTTGTTGACCAGAATGTCCAGCCCGCCGAAGCGCGCAACGCAATCGCGGACCATGTCCTGCACCGGCCCCGCCGAGGCGACATCGACGCCCAGCGCCACCACATCCGCACCGGTGCCGCGCAGTTGATCCGCCGTCGCCTCGGCCTTTTCGCGATTGCGGTCGGCGATCATCACACGCGCGCCTTCCGCCACGAAGCGCGCGGCGATCGCCGCGCCGATCCCTGCCGCGCCGCCCGTCACGATCGCTCGTTTTCCGCTCAGCTTCATT
Source organism: Albidovulum sp. (assembly GCA_030837825.1). Lineage (GTDB taxonomy): Bacteria > Pseudomonadota > Alphaproteobacteria > Rhodobacterales > Rhodobacteraceae > Albidovulum. The sequence continues at coordinate 103,484 of JAUQYB010000091.1, read as the reverse complement.
CCACGCCTCCAGACTGGCCAGGATTTGGTGCGCCGTTGGGCGGAGTTCTCGCCAGGTTATTGGATTTATGGACTACATTGCAGACCAATTGCAAGCGCGTTCGACTGCACTGCCGACCCCGGTTTGACCGGTATTCCAAGGCAATGCCTTGTCTGGAGTGCGAAGCTGGATTATCAGAACAAAGCAAGAACATATGGATGTGATTCCGTGTGCCATGTTCCGGACGCCTGCCCATTCGATCAGACAAGCCATGATGTCTGCCCCCCCCGCACGGCGGGCAGGGGCCACCTTGTCAGAGATCTTTCCTGCCCCCGGGGCAGAGGCGGCGGCGGCCGGATTCGTGCTGACGCAAGTTGGCAAGATTGCAAAACCGGTTCTGTGGGTTCAGGACCGGTTGGCGCAGCGCGAAACCGGGCGGCCCTGTCTGGCCGGGTTCGGGCTCGACCGGCCGCTGATGCTGATGCAGCTTTCCCGGCCGGTCGATGTGATGACCGCGGCCGAGGAAGGGCTGCGCTGCACCGCTTTGGCCGCGGTGGTGGCCGAGATCCGGGGCGATCCGCCGGCAGTGAACTTCACCGCGCTCAAACGGCTGGCGGTGCGGGCCGAGGCGGCGGGGGTGCCCTGCTGGCTGATCCGGCAGGCGGCGACCGCCGATCTGAGCGCCGCGCGCGATCGCTGGCGGATCGGCCCCTTGCCTTCGGCCGCCCATCCCGACGATCCCCGCGCGCCCGGCGATCCGCGCTGGCGGGTCGAGCGGTTCCGGTCGCGCGACGGGCGCCCCGGGGACTGGGTGGCGCGCCATGACCGGGCGGCGGATCGTCTCGATCTGGTTGCCGCAGTTCCCGATGGAACGGTGGCACAAGGCGCAGGAAAGGCGGGGCGAGGCGCTGCCCGATGACATGGCGGTTGCCCTGTCGGCCGACGGCGCGCATGGCCCGGTGATCCATGCCGTCAACCGCGCGGCGCACCTGGCCGGGGTGACGGTCGGCGCGCGGGTGGCCGACATGCGCGCACTTTGCCCGGCGCTGAAGGTGGATTTTGCCGATCCCGCCGGCGACCGGGCGGCGCTGGACCGCCTTGCGCTCTGGGCGCGGCGCTGGTGCCCGTGGACGGCGGCCGATGACTGGTCGGCAGGGGCCGGGGGCGGGCATGGGCTGATCCTGGACACCACCGGATCGGATCACCTGCGCGGCGGCGAGCCGGCGATGCTGGCGGATATGGAGGCCGCGCTCTCTGCCCTGGGCGTTGCCGCCCGGCTGGCCCTTGCGCCGACCTGGGGGGCGGCCTGGGCGCTGGCGCGGTTCGGGCCGGTGCGGGCGATCTGCGCCGACCCGTCGCCCTTGCCGGTGGCGGCCCTGCGGCTGGACGGGGAAACGGTGCTGCTGCTGAACCGGCTGGGCCTGCGCACCATCGGCCATCTGGCCGACCTGCCGCGCCTGGCGCTGGCGCGCCGGTTTTCCCGCGCCGCCCCGGCCGGCAATCCGCTGATCCGGCTGGACCAGATGACCGGACACCTGCCCGAACCGGTTTCCCCGCCCGAAGCGCCGCCGGTGTTTCGCGCCGATGCAAGGCTGGCCGAGCCGATCCTTGATCCGGCCCAGCACCTGCCCGCCCTGTGCGCGGCGCTGTGCGACCAACTGGCCAAGGGTCGGCAGGGGGCGCGGCGGCTGCGCCTGACCGTCTATCGCACCGATGGCGAGGTCAGCCGGGTCGAAGCCGCCTGCGCCCTGCCCAGCCGCGACCCCGCCCATCTGGCCTTCCTGGTCCGCGACCGGCTCGAACGGATCGACCCTGGCTTCGGCTTTGACCTGATCTCGCTCGAAGCGCCGCTGGCCGAGGCGATGGACATCCGGCAGGCCGATCTTGCCGGCGGCAGCGATGCGGGGGTGGAGCTTTCGCATCTGGTCGACCGGCTGACGGTCCGCTTCGGTCGCGCCGCACTGGCACAGCTTCAGCCGATGGCCAGCCATATTCCCGAAAGGGCCGAGGCGCGCGCCGCCCCTTTGGCCGCCCCGCTGGCCGCCTCTCCGGGGGCCGCGGCGGCGCAGGCCGACCGCCCGGGGGCCGCGCCGGTGCAGGCCGACCGCCCGCAACGCCTGCTGGATCACCCCGAGGAAATCCGCGTGCTGTACGCCGTGCCGGAAGGCCCGCCCGCGCAATTCCAGTGGCGGCGGCTGACTCATCGCGTCACCCGCTATCAAGGCCCCGAACGCATCGCGCCGGACTGGTGGCAGGACCGGCCCGGCACCCGGCTGCGCGACTATTTCAAGGTCGAGGACGAGGTTGGCCACCGCTTCTGGCTTTACCGCGAAGGCCTGGCCGATGATGGCCGCGGCGGCGCGCCGCGCTGGTTCCTGCACGGGATATTCGCCTGATGCCCGATAGCAACCGTCTCGACCGCAAGACGCTGACCGGGGACTATCCGCCCAATCCTCCTGCGGCCTATGTGGAACTTGGCGTGACCACGCCCTTTTCCTTCCTGCGCGGAGCATCCGAAGCCAGCGACCTGGCCGCCACCGCCCATGCGCTTGGCTATGACGCGATCGGCGTGGCCGATCTGAACACGATGGCCGGGGTGGTGCGCATCCATGCCGAGGCGAGGAAGGCCAGCCTGCGCCCGGTGATCGGCTGCCGGTTGCGGCTGGTCAGCGGAGAAGAGTTCCTTGCCTATCCCCGCGACCGCGCAGGTTATGGGCGGCTCTGCACGCTCTTGACCCGGGGCAAGCGGCAGGACGCGCAGGGTGAATGGCAGATGAAGGGCGTCTGCGACATCACCCTTGCCGACCTTGCCGCCCATGCCGGGGGCCTGCACCTGATCGTCCTGCCGGACGACCATCTTCCCCGCCGCCTGCCGGACCTGACCCGTCGCCTGCCGACCCTGCGCCATGTCGCCGCCAGCCACCTTTATCGCGGCGACGACCGCGCGCGGATCAACCGGCTGGACCGGCTGGCCCGCGCGCATGGACTGTCGATCCTGGCCACCAACGACGTGCAGTACCACGCTCCCGAACGCCGCCCCTTGCAGGACGTGATGACCTGCATCCGGGAAAAGACCACCATCCACAAGGCGGGCTTCCTGCTGGAGGCCAATGCCGAACGCTACCTGAAATCGCCCGCCGAAATGGCGCGGCTGTTCGCCGACTGGCCCCATGCCATCCGCGCCACGCGCGAACTGGCCGATGCCTGCCGCTTCAGCCTGGACGAACTGGCCTATCACTATCCGCAGGAAACCGTGCCGCCGGGCGAAACCGCGCAAAGCCAGTTGGAAAAGCTGACCTGGGCCGGCGCGGCGGCGCGCTATCCCGCCGGGCTGCCGGACAAGGTGCGCGGCCTGCTGGTCAAGGAACTGGAAATCATCGGCATCAAGAAGATCCCGCAATATTTTTTGACCGTCCACGAAATCGTCCTCTGGGCGCGGGGGCAGGGGATCCTGTGCCAGGGCCGGGGATCCGCCGCCAATTCGGCGGTCTGCTATGTGCTGGGCATCACCTCGGTCGATCCGGCCGAACAGGAATTGTTGTTCGAACGCTTCATCAGCCTCGACCGGGATGAGCCGCCCGACATCGACGTGGATTTCGAACATGAGCGCCGCGAAGAGGTGATCCAGCACATCTATGCCAAATACGGCCGCCACCGCGCCGGTCTGTGCGCCACCGTCATCCACTATCGCCCGCGCTCGGCCATCCGCGAGGTCGGCAAGGCGATGGGCCTGTCCGAAGATGTGACGGCGGCCCTGGCGAAAACCGTCTGGGGCAGTTGGGGCACCTCGATGGGCGAGGCCAACAGCCGCGAGGCCGGGATCGACCTGACCGACCCGCTGATGGCCCGCACGATCCGGCTGGCCGAACAGATGATCGGGATGCCCCGTCACCTCGGCCAGCATGTCGGCGGCTTCATCCTGACCGAAGGCCGGCTTTCCGAAACCGTGCCGATCGGCAATGCCGCCATGCCCGAACGCAGCTTCATCGAATGGGACAAGGACGACATCGACGAACTGGGCATTCTCAAGGTCGATGTACTGGCGCTGGGAATGCTGACCTGCATCCGCAAGTGCTTTGACATCCTGCGCCGCCAGTATGGCGTCGAACACGACCTCGCCTCGATCCCGGCGGATGACACGGACACCTACGACATGCTGTGCCGGGGCGACAGCGTCGGCGTCTTTCAGGTGGAAAGCCGGGCGCAGATGAACATGCTGCCCCGGCTGAAGCCGCGCCGGTTCTACGACCTGGTGGTCGAGGTCGCCATCGTCCGCCCCGGCCCGATCCAGGGCGACATGGTGCATCCCTACCTGCGCCGGCGCAGCGGGTCGGAACCCGAGGACTATCCTTCGCCGGCCTCGCCGCATGACCCGGATGAACTGAGGCAAATCCTCGGCCGCACCTATGGCGTGCCGATCTTTCAGGAACAGGCGATGAAGATCGCCATGGTCGCGGCCGAATTCACTTCGGCCGAGGCGAATGCGCTGCGCAAGGCGATGGCCACCTTCCGGTCGCGCGGCACCATCGGCGAACTGGAAGAGCTGATGGTCGGCCGGATGATCGCCCGCGGCTATGATCCAGACTTTGCCCGCCGCTGCTTTGATCAGATCAAGGGCTTTGGCGACTATGGTTTCCCCGAAAGCCACGCGGTCAGCTTTGCGCTGCTGGTCTATGTCTCGTCCTGGCTGAAATGCCATTACCCGGCCGCCTTCGCCTGCGCGCTTCTGAATTCGCAGCCGATGGGCTTTTATGCCCCGGCCCAGATCGTCCGCGATGCCCGCGAACATGGGGTCGAACTGCGCGAGCCGGATGTGAATTTCAGCGAATGGGACAATACGCTGGAACCTTCGGGCAATGGCCTTGCCCTGCGGCTGGGGCTGCGGCAGGTGGACGGCATGATGCGCGAGGCGGCGGAACGGCTGCTTGGCGCCCGCGACGACCCCTTTGCCAGCCTGGCCGATCTTGCCACCCGCGCCGGCCTGAACGGCCGCACGATCCGCGCCCTGGCCGCCGCCGATGCCTTCCGCTCCATCGGGCTGGACCGGCGCGCCGCCCTGTGGGAGGCGAGGGCGCTGCGCGATGCCCCCGACCTGCCGCTGTTCCAGCCCGGGCGGGATGAGGGGGACGAGCCGCCCGCGCCGCTGCCGCAGATGCCGCTCTGCGAACAGGTGGTGGCCGACTACCAGACGCTGCGCCTGTCGCTGAAGGCGCATCCGATGGCGTTTCTGCGCGCCAGCATGGCCCGGCAAGGGTTCGTGCGCGCCGCCGACCTGGCCGGGGTCGCCAACAACCGCCGCCTGCAAATGGCCGGTCTGGTGCTGGTCCGCCAGCGCCCCGGCAGCGCCAAGGGCGTCTGCTTCATCACGCTCGAGGATGAAACCGGCGTCGCCAACCTTGTGGTCTGGCCCAAGGTGATGGCCGCCTTCCGCAAGGTGGTCATGACCGCCCGGCTGATGCAGGTGACGGGCCGGGTGCAGCGCGATCCGGCCTCTGGCGTGACCCATATCGTCGCCGATGCCCTGCGCGATCGCAGCGATGCCCTGCTGCGGCTGTCCGACCGCAGCCTTGCGCCGCCGCTTTCCCGCGCCGATGAGGTGCGAAACCCGATCCCGGCGCCCAGCCCCGGCCACCCCCGCAATGCGCGCATCATTCCGGGGTCAAGGGATTTCCACTGACGGCGCGATATGCCGACATTCCCATTGGGCGAGCCAAGCGTGGTCGGCGTGGGTCAGAACCTGTTCGTCTCATGGGCGAGCCCGCAACCGCGAGACAGATCAACATCTGCTCGCTTGCAGGTCACGCGGGGGTGGCGGCCGGGTCAGGGCACGAAGCCAAGAAAGGCCACCTCGACCGCGCCTGTCAGCAACAGCGTTCCGTCCGGCGCCTCTTCGGCGACAAGCTTGCCGCCGGGCATCGCGATCTCCATCCTGCTGGCCGAGGTCAGCTTCAGCCGCCGCGCCACCACCAGTGCTGCGCAAGCGCCGCTGCCACAGGCATTGGTGAGCATGCCGGGCCGCTCCCACACCACCAGCCGCATATGCGTGTCGTCGATGATCTCGCCGACGCCCACGTTCGCCCCTTCGGGCAGCAGGGGGTGCTTTTGCAGTGCATCCGCCCAGCGCGGCACATCGATGTCGTCAAGCGAGGGCACCAGGCACACAAGGTGGGGGTTGCCCATGCTGACCGCCGCCTGCGCCGTCAGCGGCCCCGCCGTCAGCCCGAGCGCGAGCGTGTCGCGCTTTTCGGCCAGCGGAACGGCCCGCCAGTCAAGCCGTGCGGGCGGCACGCGAAGCGTCACCTGTCCTTCGCCGGCAAACTGCCCTTCGATGATGCCGCCGATCGTGCCGATCCTGGTCTTGTTGACGCCGCCCTCGTTCAGCATGAGCCAGGCGATGCAGCGGGTCGCGTTCAGGCAGGTCTGCGCCTCCATGCCGTCGATATTGTAGATCCGCAGCCGCACATCCTCATCATCCGATATGGGCGCTTCAAGGACGAGCACCTGGTCGCCGCCGATGCCGGTATGCCGGTTGCAAAGCGCCGCAACATGCGATGGGTCCGGCCGGAACAGGTGCTTGCGGCCGTCCATGACGATGAAGTCATTCCCCAGCCCGTGGATCTTGACGAAGCCATCGGGGCTGTGAAGTACGCGAAAGAGCCTGGCGAAGTCGGTGTCGGATGGGGAAGCTTCAAGAAACTTCAGCGAAGGCATCTGCGACCTCCCTTCGTTCGGTCCTGGCACGATGTCGCGCTGCCCCTCATGCTGTCAAAATCCATATTTGTTCACCTGTGATCAGGCCATCCGCGGTCGCCTGCCTGCCCGCCTTCGCGCATGCCGCTCATGCCGCTCGCGGTCCGCCGGTTTCCGACAATCGCCCCGGGCGCCCTTGCGAGACATATCAGATTTGAATGTCTTGCGCCTTAAGCGATATTTTACAGGTGCAATCCTTTCACACTAGCCTTGCGGCAATGAGAAACCAACAGGGAACCGGTGGCGCGTACCGCGATGTGATGGTCCAACGACCTGCCACAGCTCGACCAAGGCTGCCGGGGTGTTCAGACAGCGATGGTGTCCAGGCCTGCTGACATACGTCCGACAAGGGGGTGGAGGCTTTATGATCCCCGTCTTGCCTGGCTGCTCGTCGCGCCCGCCGCGCTTCTGCTGGTCTGTTTCCTGATCCTGCCCATCCTGGTGATGGCCGTCTACACGTTCTTCACCTTCATCACGGCGGGCGTCGAGGAAAGCACGCTGACCCTGGCGAACTGGCATGAGTTCGTGACGGACAGCTACTATCACGGCTTTCTGCTGAAAACGCTGCGCGTCGGGGCGGTTACCGCGCTGATCTGTGGCGTGATCGGCTATTTCCCGGCCTATTTCATCTGGTCTACGGCGTTTCGGCACAAGTGGCTGCTGCTGCTGCTGCTGATCGTGCCGTTCTGGATCAGCTTCACGATCCGCACCTTTTCATGGATTCACATCCTTGGCGAACAGGGTCTGATCAATGTTGCGTTGCTGCGGCTTGGCCTGATCGACCAGCCTTTGCAGATGCTCTACACCGAAGGCGCCGTGATCATGGGCCTGATCCATTTCCTGCTGCCCTACATGATCCTGAACATCTACGTCAGCCTCGAGAATATCGACCGCACGCTGATCTCGGCCGCGCGGTCTATGGGCTGCACCAATGCACAGGCCTTCCGCGAGGTCACGTTGCCGCTGTCGCTGCCGGGCCTCGCCGCGGGGCTGCTGCTCTGCTTTGTGCTCGCTGCCGGCAGCTATGTGACGCCACAACTCCTCGGGTCGGGGCGAGATGCGCTCTTCGGCAACCTGATCTATGACACGATCATGGGCCAGTTGAACTGGCCGATGGGCGCCACGCTTTCCATCGTGCTCTTCATCGTCCTTGGCAGCGTCGCGGCTCTTTACACGCGCTACATGGGCATGTCGCAGATCGTGAAGGGTCTGGGGGGATGAGCGCGCCGGTCGACAGCGAGAGCAAGTGGGCGTGGCGGCTGACCCGCCTTGTCACCCTTTGCGTCTACATCTTCATGTTCGCGCCCATCCTCGCCACGATCGTGCTGTCGTTCAACGCCTCGATGTTCGGCGGCTTTCCGATGACAGGCTTCAGCCTGCGCTGGTATGGCAAGCTGCTCGAGAATGAACAGGTCGTGGCCGCGTTCAAGACCTCGCTCTGGATCGCCGTCGTCACGGCCATCGTGACGACCTTCATCGGCGTCCTGACTTCCCTGGCGCTGGTCCGGTTCGATTTCCGGGGCAAGGAGATGCTTGGAACGCTGGTGATCCTGCCGGCACTCGTGCCCGAAACCATCCTCGGCGTCGGCCTTCTGATCCTGATCAAGGCGATCGACCAGCCGCGCACGCTGCCGATCCTTGTGCTGGGCCATATCCTCCTGGCGCTTCCCTACGTCGTTCTGATCGCGCAGGCGCGCATGGTCGGCGTGCGGCGGATCTATGAAGAGGCCGCGATGTCGATGGGGGCCTCACGGCTCGATGCCTTTCGTGAGATCACCCTGCCGCTTCTGATCCCCGCAGTGGCGGCCGGCGCGCTCTTGGCATTCACGATCTCGTTCGACAACACCTCGGCCAGCCTCTTCTGGCGGCCTGCGGGCGTGGAGACGATGCCCACGCAGATACTTTCGATGCTCAAGACCTCGATCAGCCCGGAGGTCAACGCGCTGGGCACGGTGATGATCGTGATGACAGTCGGAATTCCATTGATGGGCGGGCTGCTTGCACAAGGGCTTGCCCGATTGAAAAGAAGCAAACCAAGGGAGGATGCGAAATGAAACTGTCCAGCACCAGACGCCTGGAGCGATTGCACGACCGCTACAGGAACGGCGGGATCGACCGACGGAACTTTCTCGGGCTGACGGCCGCGGCCGCGGCTTCTGCCGGGCTTTACCTGCCCTGGGCCGGCAAGGCACTGGCGCAGGTCAAGGAGGTGCGCTTCGACGGCTGGGGCGGCGTGGTCCAGGAGGCGATCGACAAATACGCCTTCCAGCCGTTCACCGCCAAGACCGGCATCGGTGTCGTGCAGGGCACCTTCGGCGATGAAAACGAGATCATCACCAAGGCCAAGACCTCAAGCCCCGGCGACTTCCAGGTGATCCACTCGTCCGGTGTCGAGTACTATGCAAGATACGTCAACGCGGGGCTCAGCTCGGAAATCAACGAGGCGAACATTCCCAACATGGCGAATGTGCTTCAGGCGATGATCGAGCCCTTCCGCAAGATGACACCCAAACTGTCGGCCGTTCCCTATGACTATGGGACCACCGGCATCGCCTACAACACCACGGTCATCAGCCCCGAAGAGGCGAAGGAAAAGGGTGTGGGCCTGCTCTATGATCCGAAGTATGCCGGCAAGATCGGCGGCTATGAAAGCATGGTCACACGGGTCTGGTATGGCGCGCTCGGCACCGGACAGGACCCGAACAACATCGAGGACATCGAGGCGGTCTGGGCCAAGGTCCGTGAGCAGCGCGACCTGGTCAAGAAATACTGGACCTCGGGCGCGGAACTGATGGACCTTCTGTCCAAGGGTGAGATCGTGGTCACGGACGGCTGGTCGGGCCGTATCGCCGCGCTTCAGCAAGAAGGCCATCCGATCGGCTATCTCGACCCTGCCGGGTCCTACGCCTGGATGGAGGACATGCTGATCCTCAAGGGCTCGCCGATGGCCGAGTGCGAGGAACTCATCAATTTCATGCTCGATCCGGCGACCTCGATTGCCGTGGCAGAGGGGCAGAACTATCCGCCCTCGCTCGACCCGACCAAGGTGGAGCTGACCGACAAGATCAAGTCGCTGCCCGCCTTTGATCCGACCGGAGAGATGAAGGCACTGACCTTCGCCGATCCCGGCTACTGGTCCGCGCATGAAGACGAGTGGGCCAAGCAGTGGGACAGGATCTCCAAAGGTGCCTGATCGCCTGCAAGAACAGCCTGAGCCCCGGCCAATCATGGCCGGGGCTTCGGTCGGGGATGTCCCTGCTGTCGAATTCAGCGATGTGGAAATTTCCTACGGCAAGTTCGTCGCGGTGCGCGACTTCTCGCTTTCCATCGAGAAGGGCAGCTTCGTGACGCTGCTCGGCCCTTCGGGTTGCGGCAAGACCACGCTTTTGCGCGCTGTCGCCGGCCTTGTCGGCATCGCCAAAGGTCAGATCGCGATCGGCGGGCGAAGGATCGACGACGTTCCGATCTACAAGCGGAATATCGGCCTTGTCTTCCAGAACTACGCGCTTTTCCCGCACAAGTCGGTCTTCGACAACGTGGCATTCGGCCTGAAGTACCGCAATGTTCCCAAGGTCGAGATTGCGACCCGCGTTGCCAGGGCGCTGGAAATGGTCCGCCTGCCGGGAAGCGAAAGGAAACTCCCCTCCCAGCTCTCGGGCGGGCAGCAGCAGCGCATCGCGCTCGCGCGTGCCATCGTGTTCGAGCCCGAGGTCCTGCTTCTGGATGAGCCGCTTTCCGCACTGGACGCCAACATGCGCGAGGACATGCGCGTCGAGATCAAGAAGATTCAGAAACAGACCGGCATCACCGCCATCTTCGTCACGCACGACCAGGAAGAGGCCCTGTCGATGTCGGACCGGATCGTCGTGATGAACGCGGGCACGGCCGAACAGGTGGGCTCTCCGGCAGAAGTCTATGACCGACCCGCCACCACCTTCGTGGCCGATTTCCTTGGCAAGGCGAACATGCTCGCCGGCACCGTCGCCAGCGTCCGGGCGCAGGGCGGCACCGTCACACTGGAAACCGGCCAGACGGTCGAGGTCGAAACCGACCGCCGCATCGCGCCCGGAGACAAGGTGACCGTCGTCGTGCGGCCGCAGAAGCTGCTGGTCAATCTTCCCGGACTGCCCAATCGCCTGACCGGTCAGGTGATTTCCACCTCATACCTCGGCGGCCGGATCATCTATGAGGTCGACATCGGCGGGGGCGTCACGATCCGCGCCAACGCGGCAGTCGCAGGCGACTTCGCCAAGGAGGGTGAGACGATAGCGGTCGGCTTTGATCCTGCCGGGTGTGTCCTGCTGTAAACGATGTCGCGCGCGGCCTCGGGCGACAGCGATCAAGCCAGCCGCTTCCCTGTCCCGGACCATAGGGCGAACCCCTTCAGCGCGGCGCTGATGTTCTGGTGCATGAACTCGACCGATCCTTCGGATCGGTCGTCGAGACGGAATGCAGGAAGCCCGAAAAGGTGGCCGGCGGCAGGCTCCAGCAGGCTAAAGCTCTGTAGGCCGCTTCAAAGAGCTTCAACTGCCGAAGGGACCGCTTGAAATTTGAAGGGTCCTGATTTCGGTGAACTGGCGGTGAGGTCAGGGATGGCCGCATCGCTGTAGTCAGACTGGCGGCCGCGCTTGCCGGGGTTCACATTGGTCTGACAGCATTTGGTTCAACTGGGTTTCCGGAACTTAGCGTGGCTCAGCAGATAGTTCGCGGCGTCGCGGATGTCGCTGGCGATTGCTTCACGGGCCTTCTGGGCGTTCTTCGCCTCCAGCGCCGCGACCGCGATTTCGTGGGAATCGACATCCAGCACCTCCGACGCCGTCATTTTCGTGTCCTCGACCAGCTTGCGGAGAAAGGGTCCGGCCTGCAACCACAGCGTCTCGATCAGGAACAGAAGATGCCCGTTGCCGCAGTGCCGATAGATGGCGAACTTGAAATCGAAATTGGCGCGCAGGTAACGATCGATGTCGCCCTCGCGCGCGGCGATGGTCCGTTCGCTGGCATGGTGGCGGATCGTGCGCAGATGGTTGCCGTTCAGGCGCGGCGCGGCAAGCTCGGTCGCCGCCCGCTCGACGGCAATGCGCGCTTCCGTCTGGTGCGCGAACGCTTCCGCGTCAGGAGCGGCACCTCGACGCTGCCGTTGGGCAGTAGTTCCAGCGCCCGCAGCGCCTGAAGCCGCTGGAACGCTGTGCGTACTGGCATCGGGCTGGTGCCGAACTGCTCGGCGATCTTGCGGTAGGTCAGCTTCTGCCCGGGATCGAAGTGGCCCGACATCAGGGCATGAACGATCTGCCGGTAGACCTGCTCATGCATCGGAACCGGTGGTTCGATGACGGTCAGCGCAGGGGATTTCCCCGTATTCATGGCGCGTCGGCTCGAGTCATGAGGCAGTCCCTTGTTTCAGCCGGTCGAAGGCCCGGTACGGTCGCACTGGTGCCCGCGCCGGGAATAGGCATTGTTTGGCGTTTTTTCGTCAAGCGGGAAAGAGGGCCAAAGGCGTCCCTATCAACAGGCGGCGCAGGCATCGCGGATGGCATGGATCGCCGCCAGCACCTCGATGGAACGGTCTGAATCCACTGGCTCGGGCCAGGTCGAAAGCTTGACTGCCGCGAAATTGGTTGCCGGATCCATGTAGATATACTGGCCAAAAATCCCCCGGCACATATAGGCGCGCCGTGCTGGATCCTCGATCCAGAACTGGTTGTGGTAGGCGCCTTCGGGTAGCGTGACCCGATACTCGCCCTGAAACAGGGCGTGGTTGGCGCGCCGCGTCTCCTCGATCCAGGCTGCGGGAACGATCTGTCGGCCGTTGGCCTCGCCGCCGCGCAAGGGCAACAGGGCAAAGCGGGCATAGTCGCGCAGCGTCGCGTTGAAGCCGCCATCGGCCAGCGCGTAGCCGCCACGATCGATGGTGACATAGGCATCCTCCTCGGCACCCATCGGTGCCCAGAGTTCCTGGCTGATCAGGTCGGCGAGGGATCGTCCGCTCACCCGCTGCATGATGAAGGCAAGCACGTCGGTCTCGATCGACCGATAGGCGAAAAGCGCGCCATGCGGCCGTTCCCGCTCGGTCAGTTGCAGGATGAGCTGCCAGACCGTCATCGGCCAGTCCGGCTCTGTTGCCTCGAACCAGCCGCAGGCCTGACCGAGCTTCTGCATGTGCGAGCCGGGCGTGGTGTAGGATTCGTCGAACAGAACCCCGGTTGTCATGTCCAGGACGTGCTGCACGGTGGCACCGCGATAGGCGGTTCGTTCCAGTTCCGGCAGATAGTGCGTCACCGGCGCGGATGGGTCGATCAGTCCCCGGTGGACGAGGATGCCGAACACTGCCGACGTGACCGACTTCGACACCGACATGCCGAGATGCTGGCGGTAGGGCTTCAGGCCATTCATGTAGGTTTCGGCAACGATTTGACCGCGCGACAGGATCAGGAAGCCATCGGTGAAGCTTTCATCGAGAAAGTCGCGAATGGTCCGGCGACGGCCGGCCAGTTCGAACTCGATCCCGTCGATGTCGCTTTTGCGCTCCGGCAAGGGCAGCACCGGGCCGGATCCGCGCCAGATTTGCGCGGTTGCCGTCATTTCCCGGACATGCTGGAAGGTCCAGCGATGATAGGGCGGGAAGTCCCATTCGCCGCGCGGAATGATCGGCGCGCCGGGGTTGCGCGGATTGCGGTCCCAGGGGCTGCTGTTTGCTGTCACGGCTTTCACTCCTTCTACCGGGGGCAGGTCCGCGCCATCGGCGCGCCGCGTTCAATGGTCGCCTCGCAACCGCCTGCCGGAAGATCGGGCAGCCGATGCAGGGCTGCCACCAATTCCTTCGTGTAGGCTTCGCGCGGATTGCTCAGCACCTCGGCCGCCTGGCCCGCCTCGACGATGCGGCCGGCGCGGAACACATAGACCCGCTGGCAGAAGGAACGTATCCCTCCGGTGAGGGCCATCTGATGCAGCGGACTGAGGTCAGCTAAGACGCTGACCTTATGGATGACCCTAAGTTCAGATCACAGATCGAGGTTCTCTCGGTTGTCGACAAAGGTCGGCGGCGGGAATGGACGGATGCCGAGAAGGTTCGGATTGTCGAAGAGAGCCTTCGGGGTTTTCGGCAGTGCGCAGCGACGGCTCGGCGTTACGAGATTTCGCGGGCACTGCTGATGCGGTGGCGTCGGGATTTCCGGTCTGGTCAACTTGTTGCTGGCGGTCGCTCGCAGTTTCTTGCGGTGCAGGTTGCTACGGATGCCAGCGGCACGGCAGGCCGCCAATCGGCCACCAAGCCGACCTCCGATCGCGAAGACCACGTCGAGATCACGCTGGCCAACGGGCGCAGGCTTGCGGTCGACGCCGCCATCGATCCGATGGCGCTGGCGCGTCTGGTGCTGGTTCTGGACCGGGCATGATCGCGTTTCCGTCTGGGGCGAAGGTCTGGATCGCGGGCGGGGTGACGGACATGCGCAGCGGGATGAACAGCCTGGCGCTGAAGGTGCAGCAGGGGCTGGGGCGCGATCCGCACGGTGGCGAGATCTTCTGTTTTCGCGGGCGCAGGGGGGATCTGATCAAGGTGCTGTGGCACGATGGGGTCGGCATGTCGCTGTATCTGAAGCGTCTGGAGGCGGGGAAGTTCATCTGGCCGGTGAGCCGGGACGGCGCTGCCGTTCCTGTGTCGGCGGCTCAGCTCGGCTATCTTCTCGAGGGGATCGACTGGCGCAATCCGCGCTGGACGCAGCGGCCTGCATCGGCGGGCTGACAGCAAAAAAAGACCCTTGTTTTGTTGGACTGTTTTGCATCCCTGTGGTAGGCCTTCGGCATGTCGGAGACCCCCTCGGAGATTGATGTCCTGCGTGCTGCCCTCGCTGCGGCAGAGGCGCGCGCTGCTGCGGCAGAGGATGAACTGATACAGGCGCGCGCCGTCGTTTCAGCCTCCGATGCGATGATCCGGCACTTGCAGCTCCAGATCGCTAAACTCCGCCGCGAGCAGTTCGGCCACAGCGCTGAACGCCACGCCCGGCTGATCGAACAACTCGAGATGCAGCTCGAAGATCTGGAGACGGACCTTGGGCAGGATCGGGCAAAGATGGATGCCGCCGTGGCGAAGACCACAGTTGCGGCTTTCGAACGCTGCCGTCCGGCCCGCAAGCCGTTCCCTGAACATCTGCCGCGCGAGCGCGTGGTGGTCGAGGCCCCGGCCTCCTGCACCTGTTGTGGGTCGACGCGCATCGTGAAGATGGGCGAGGACGTCACCGAGACGCTGGAGGTCATTCCCCGGCAGTGGAAGGTGATCCAGACCGTCCGCGAGAAGTTCACCTGCCGGGATTGCGAGAAGATCAGCCAGCCACCTGCGCCCTTCCATCCGACGCCTCGGAGCTGGGCCGGCCCCAACCTGCTGGCGCTCGCCATTGGGCTCGAACCAATGGCGCCTTCAATGGCTCGCTGCTCTTCGAGAAGTTCGGCCAGCATCAGCCCTTGAACAGGCAGGCCGAACGCTACGCCAAGGAAGGCGTCGAGATCAGCCTCTCCACCCTGGCCGATCAGGTCGGGGCCTGCACCGCCGCGCTACAGCCGATCCACGATTTGATCCGCACCCATGTCCTCGGGGCAGAACGACTACACGCCGATGACACGACCGTGCCACTGATGGCCAGGGGCGGGACGCAAACGGCCCGGCTCTGGACCTATCTGCGCGACGACCGCCCCTTTGCAGGTGGGGCACCACCTGCAGCGCTCTATTACTTCTCGACCGACCGCAGAATGGAACATCCGACCCGGCATCTGGCGGGCTGGAGCGGCATCCTGCAGGCCGACGCCTATGGCGGATACAACGGCGTTTACGATGCGGCCCGCAAACCCGCGCCGGTGTTCAGCGCGCTATGCTGGAGCCACGCACGGCGGAAGTTCTTCGAACTGGCCGACATCAAGGCCACCGCCCGGAAGGGCAGACCGATCGCTGAAGATATATCGCCCATCGCGCTGGAGGCGGTCAAACGCATCGATGCCATCTTCGATGTCGAGCGCGAGATCACTGGCCTGACCGCCGCAGCACGACTTGACGCACGCCAGAGGCTGGTGCGCACGATGGTCGATGACCTGCACGACTGGATGCGGGCCGAGCGCGCCCGGATGTCGAAGCACAACCCCGTCGCCAAGGCCATCAACTACATGTTTGAGCAGGAAGGCCGCTGGGACGCCTTCACCCGCTTCCTCAACGACGGCCGCACCCGTCTTTTCGGACGCGGCGATCCAGTTCTGCCCGTCGATCAAGGTGCTGTTCAAGCTGCCGCTCAGGCAGACCGCAGGGATGGTCGCCAGCCTGCTGCGCCTGGCCGGGCTGGACTGGCCCGTTCCGGACTACTCGACGCTCTGCCGCAGACAGAAGACCCTGAAGGTGCAGATCCCGTATCGCCGTGCCGACGGGCCGCTGAATCTGCTCGTGGACAGCACCGGCATCGAGTTCCTCGGTGATGGCGAGTGGGAGGCCCGGAAGCATGGTGTGCAGGGTCGCCGCCAATGGCGCAAGGTCCATCTGGCCATGGACACCGCCACCTCCGACATCCGCGCGGTCGAGTTCACCCCCAGCCGGGAAGGCGATAGCCCCGTCCTGCCGGACCTGCTGGGCCAGATCCCGGACGACGAAGACATCGGCACCGTTACCGCGGACGGCGCCTACGACACCCGCCGCTGCCACAGCGCCATAATCGCGCGCGGCGGCACGGCGATCAGTCCGATCCGAAAGAATGGCCGACCGTGGAAGGAGGATTGCCCAGCCGCCCGAGCACGCAACGAAACCCTGCGCGCCACACATCACTACGGCAGGGCGTTCTGGAAACGGTGGACGGGATACCACGCCCGCAGCCGCGTCGAGGCCAGGATGCGCTGCCTCGAGTCCTTCGGCGAGCGCATCGCGCGAGAGACCCGGACCGCCAAACCGCCGAAATCCACATCCGCGTCGCCCTCATGAACCGCTTCAACGCCCTCGGCACCGCCGAGATCGTCCGCGCGGCCTAAGCTCAAAGGGGAAAGGGGAAGTCACACCTCGGGCCGCCTTTCTGCAACAACACCTGTCGAGGACCTGCTGCATGAGCGAGGCGTCGAAATCAGCCACGAGACCGTGCGGTTCTGGTGGCATCGCTTCGGTCCGATGTTTGCCGCCAAGATCCGGAAGCGCCGTATCGAGGGCATAAAGTCCAGCCACTGGCGGTGGCACCTCGACGAGATGTTCGTGAAGATCAACGGTGAGCGGCGCTACCTGTGGCGGGCGGTGGACCACGAGGGCGAGGTGCTGGAAAGCTTCGTGACAAAGACGCGCGACAAGAAATCCGCGTTGAAATTCCTCAAGAAAGCAATGCGCAAGCATGGTCGGTGCGAGCTGTACGTCACCGACAAGCTGCGATCCTACGGGGCGGCGATGAAGGCTCTCGGTGTCGAGGAACGGCAGGAGATCGGCCGCTGGCTCAATAATCGGGCCGAGAACTCGCACTTGTCGTTCCGACGACGGGAGCGGGCGATGCTCCGGTTTCGGCGTATACGAAGTCTGCAGAAGTTCGCGTCCGTCCACGCCTCCGTCACGAACCACTTCAACCAGGAACGCAGCCTCTCAAGTCGACCTCATTTCAAGGCCAAACGCGCCGCCGCTCTCGCCGAGTGGCGCGGGCTCTGCGCCGCATAAGGGACAGCGTCACTGTCCTTGCTGAGACGAGTTCGAATTTGTCTGCCAGCACCCGCGCGCGCTTGGCGAGCGCAAACCGCGCCAGCTTTCCGGCGGCCAGTGCCAGCGGGTCGGGATCGCCCGCGCGCTGGCGCTGAGGCCTGACCTGCTCATCGCCGACGAAATCACTTCGGCTCTCGACGTGACCACGCAGGCGCAGATTCTGGAACTGCTGGGCCGCTTGCAGCGCGAGCGGCATCTGACGCTCATCTACATCTCGCATGATCTGTCGGTGGTCAGTTCCTTCGTAACCATCCGGCGTAGGCCGCAGTTATGCGGCTTTGGCGATGGGGCTTCGCTTCCAGTTCCAGGGGAGCAGTTCCGGCAGGCGTGAGAGTGGCGTGTCCGGCAGCCGGGCCAGGACATCGGCCAGCCAAGCCTGAGGGTCGACGTCGTTCATCTTGGCGGTGACGATGAGGGAATACATGAAGGCGGCGCGTTCGCCGCCGCGGAGCGAACCGGCGAAGAGCCAAGCTTTGCGGCCGAGGGCGATACCGCGCAAGGCTCGTTCGGCTGCGTTGTTCGTCAGGCAGATGGACGCCCTGGGCGCCCCTCATGCGGCGCGTGCCAAGCCATCTCCTTGTCCAACCAGATCAGCAGCGACCCGCGCTTGCGGAGCGCAGCGTTGTAGTCGGACCAATTCGTCGTGCGGTAGCGGGTGGGCGCGGGCTTGCTCATGCAGACCGTCTAACCGCATGGATTCGTGATGTGAATCCTTCGCGGCTAGAGTTCTGCAACAACGCCTCTCCACGGTCGACAACAGCCTTGACTCAGCTCGGCATGTCTCCTAAACATACTAATTGGTATTCTTTTTATCCTTGCGGGTCATATGCGCCCGCACGAGAGGCCGGCCATGCAGACCGCGACGACCGCGATGTTCGGGATCGAGGCGCCGATCTTCGCCTTCAGCCATTGCCGCGACGTGGTGGTCGCCACCTCGAAGGCGGGCGGGATGGGCGTTCTTGGTGCGGCCTGGATGACGCCTGAGCATCTGGAGCAGGAACTGAAGTGGATCGACGACCACATCGACGGCCTGCCCTATGGTGTCGACATGGTCTTCGCCGCGAAATCGACGGAGGTGAACTTCGCGGACAGCCCGCGCGATCTGCTGCCGGAAGAAAACGTCAGGTTCATCAATGACCTGCTGGATGCGGACGGCATCCCGCCCCTGCCCGAGGACGAGGTGACGGGCTGGTATGCCGACTACGCGCGCAACCTCAGCTTCAGCCCCGCCACCAGCGAGACGCTGCTGGACGTGGCCTTGCGCCATCCGGTCAAGTTCGTGGTCAGCGCCCTTGGTATCGCGCCGCCGCATGTGATCAGGCGCGTCCACGACCACGGGATCAGGTTCGGCGCGCTGGTCGGAACCGCGGATCAGGCGAGGAAGCAGGTCGCGGCCGGAGTCGATGTGATCGTGGCGCAGGGCAGCGAGGCGGGCGGGCAGACCGGGCAGATGACCGCGATGGGGCTCTGGCCCGAGGTGGTCGCTGCCGTCGCGCCGGTGCCGGTGCTGGCGGCGGGCGGCATCGGGCGTGGGCGGCAGATGGCGGCGGCGCTGGCGCTTGGGGCCGAGGGGGTCTGGTGCGGTTCGATCTGGCTGGGGACGGTGGAAAGCGAACTGACGCCCGACATGCGCGAGGTGCTTTACGCTGCCGGTCCCGAGGATGCGGTGATCACGCTCGGCTATACCGGCAAGCCCTGCCGCGCCGTGCGCAGCAAGTATACCGAGGCCTGGCTGCGCCCCGATGCCCCTGCGCCGCTGAAACAGGTGCCGCTGCAATCCATCCTCTCGGGCGAGCCATTCCGCCGCGCCGAACGCGCGCGCCGCAAGGACTGGATGACCTACGCCGCCGGGCAGATCGTTGGCCGGGTGAGCGGGCCAACCACGGTCCGGAGCGTGATCTACGACATGATCGTCGAATATGCCGAGACGACGGACCGCATCGCGCGGATCACCGGGGAATAGCGCCATGGCCAGAAGGATCACCGTCGTCGGCGCCAGCAGGCTGGGCGGCGATTTCGCACTGAAGGCGGCCGCCGCCGGCCATGCCGTCACGCTGGTCGACGAACACCCGCAGACCCTCGCCCGCATGTCCTTCGACGCGCCGTATTTCTACGGCGCGGCCTTGCCGGCGGCGCTGATGAACGAGAACGCCATCGCGCAGGCGGTGCTGGAGAACAACCCCGCGCTGGTCGCGTGCTTCGAGGCCGGGATCGACCTGCGCCTTGGCACCATCGCCTGGGGGGCGTTCCAGAACGGGCCGAACGCCCGGCACATCGGCCCGCCCAAGGTCGGGCTGATCGATGCGGCAGGGAACGCGCTGGTCGAGCATGACGTGCTGGTGCTGGCGACCGGGATGCGGGATTTCGTGCCCTCCTTCGCCGGATCGGAGCTGCCCGGCGTCTTCGGCGTGAAGGCCGGGGTGGCCTTCCTCGACACCTATCAGTGCTACGAGGGCGGGCGGACGCTGGTTCTGGGCACCTCGGCCCGGGCGGTGGATTTCGTGCGCCGGGCCGTGGCGCGGGGCGTGCGGATCGTCGGCATGGTGGAGCCTGGGGAGACCTTCGCGGCCGGTCCGGCGGCGGCGGCCGAGATCGCGGCACTGGGAATTCCGGTGCATATGGCCACGGTCCTCGTCGCGGCCGAGGGGCGGCAGGCGGTGGAACGGGCGCGGCTGCGCCCCGTCGCGGGCGGCGCCGACCTTGTGCCGGACTGCGACTCGATCTGCACCGCGATCGGCGTGCTGCCGAACATCGAACTGCCCGCCGCCATGGGCTGCGAGTTGCGCTTCGATGCCGGCGCAGGCTCCTGGCTGCCCGAGACCGACGCAGCCGGGCGCACCAGCCTGCCCGGCGTGATCTGGCTGTCGGATTTCGCGGGCGGCGAGGCGGTGCTTGGCCCTGCGCTGGACGCCATCATCCAGGAGGGGCCGATGGGTCCTCCCATCGACACGCCCGCCACAGGACGGGCGGAGGGCGATTATCTGCGGATGTGGATCGAGGCCCTGGTGGAGACCGGCGGCGACACCGTTATCCTGTGCAAATGCGAGGGGATCACTCGCGCCGATTTCCTGCGCCTCTCCCCGCCGCCCTATCTGAACGGCAGCCTGCGCCATCCGCAATCGCCCGTCACCGGCCCCGGCGGCGCGGGTCTCCGCATCCAGCAGGACCTGCTGAAGCGCCTGACCCGCGTCGGCATGGGCCATTGCCAGGGCAAGCGCTGCCGCGACGAGGCGGCGCTGCTGCTGTCGCTGCGCTTCGGCATCGGGATCGAGGAGATCAGGCCCGGCAGCTACCGCTTTCCGGTCCGCCCGGTCGACCTGGGGCTGATCGCGGCCGAGGACGACACCTGCGACACGCGCGAGAAATGGTCCTACTGGCTGCACAAGCCGGAGGCGATGCAGGCTCTGCCGGGTCAGGAGCAGTGATGCAAGGCTATGACCTGATCATCGTCGGCGCGGGAATCGTGGGCCTGTCAACAGCGTGGCGAGCGGCGCGGTCAGGCGCCCGCGTGCTGGTGCTGGACAAGGGTTCGACGGCATATGAAGCGTCCTCCCGCGCCACGGGCTTTGCCGGTTTTCCCGGCGGAACTCCCGGCGAGGCCCATCTCGCGCAGGTCTCGGAGGTTCTCTGGGATCAACTGGATGACGAGCTGGGCTATCCGACCGAATGGACGCAGAAGGGACGCCTCTGGGCCGCGATAACCGCGAGCGAGCTTGAACAGTTGAAGGCGACCTATCAGGGCTTTCAGGAGTCCGGCATCGCCGCCGAATTCATCGACGGCAGGACGTGCCGCGACCTGATCCCCTCGCTGACAGCTGACACTTTGGGCGGGATCCATACGTCGCGCTCGGGGCACGCCAATCCGCAGCGCACGTCGCAGGCCTTCGCATGGGCTTTTCAGGACCTGGGTGGCGAAATCCGGGAACGCACGCCGGTGCTGGAAATCCTGACGGCTGGCGGCAAGGTCAAAGGCGTGCGCACGTCGGAAGGCGAGATCCACGGCGGGGCGGTGGTGCTTTCCGCCGCAGCGCACAATGCCCCCCTGCTGGCCCCTCTGGCGATCGACTTTCCCGTGGCCCCAGTCCGGCTGGAGGCTTTCGTCACCGCCCCCCTGCCCCGGTTGTTCGAACAGGCAATCGTGGCCCACGGACTTGCGGTCCGGCAGACCAGGCGCGGCAACATCCATGTCAACGGCGGTCCCCACGAATGGCTCGATGCCGGCATTGCCGGTGAGATGGCAAAGCCGACCACCCCCTTGGTGCGCAACATCGCCCGGCGGCTCTACGAGGTGTTCCCGGCGCTGCGTAGCGCGCAGATGCTGCGGTCCTGGGCCGGCGTGATTGACGTGACGCCCGACCAGATCACCCTCATCCACCCATTCGACACGCCCTCCGGGCTGGTCGCCTGCTCTTCCGCCGGCCACGGTTTCGGCCTGTCGCCCGCGCTCGGGCTGGCGCTGTCGGACCTGGCGCTGCACGGCGGGACCAATCTGCCGATCGGCGATCTGACCCTCGCGCGCTTCGCGAACCTGCCGAAGGACTGGCGGCGGGTGTGGAACTGGCAGCCGGGCAGTTACAACACGTGACCACAAGGACAGAGACCGCGGCCGCAGGGTCAGGAACCCCGATGGCGGCTGACGGCCAAGGGCCGCTTCAAAACCGACCCCACTCCCTCAGGCAATGGCTCGTTGGCCATTGCGGCATAAATCCCGGCGATACGATTTTGCATCTCGTGCGCGGCTGGAGTAACGCAGCCGTGGCGGACATGGACCGCAAGATGCTCTCCGATCGCCAGCAGCTTGCCATCACTACCGAACAGGCGGTGATAGAGATGAAGCCGCTTTTCATCATAGGCCAGGATTTCGGTCGCGGTCCAAAGTGAGGCACGCACCCTGCATTCTGCGAGATGGCTGATGCGGGTCTCCAGCGTGTAGAAGGCCCGCTCTGCCGCATTGGCAAGATCGACTCCGATCCGTTGAAAGAGCGCATCCGAGCTTTCGCCGAAAACCTGAAGGTAGCGATGCTCGGTCATGTGGCCATTGTAGTCGAGCCATTCGTCCGGAACCGAACCGCGCCAGAGTTCCAATCCCATTCAAGCGCCCTTTCAAAACAACTCCGGCATCGGCCTGTGCACGCAGAAGGTTTACGGTTCAGTCTTCTCGCTGACCTTTTGCCACTTCGCCCGATCTGCCGCGCATCCGGTCCTGGTCGACGGCAATAACCGCCCTTCGACTGCGCCATCGCCATGCAGCCGAGGCGCCCCGCGTCCTCTCAGGCTGCCGGTTGACGATGCCGCGCGCCGGGTTCTTGGTCGGGCGCACCGCATCCACTCGCTGGAAGACGTGGATGGTGTCGCCGATCTTGACAGGCGCCTTCAGGTCCCAGGTCATGCCAAGGAATGCGATGGCGGTGCCTTCCTTAATTCCCAGGCGGAACTCCAGCCCGGTAGCGATGGCAAAGACTGCCGGCCCGTGCAGGATGCGGGTGCCGAAGGGGGTGCTTCTGGCGAATTCCTCGTCGGTATGCACGGGGTTGTAGTCGCCAGTCATGCCCGCGAACATGACGATGTCCGCCTCGGTGATGGTGCGGCGCGGGGTGGTCCAGTTTTGCCCGACTTCGAACTCGTCGAAGTAAAGCGCATTCGGCCCGACGCCGAGCGCCGCGCGATCAAGTGACTTTCCACCGTCCATTCGTGATTTCTCTTTCTTTCTTTAACTTATGCCCGCGACGACCGCGGGTGACATCGGCGCCGGCCGGCCATACCCGCCCTTCGAGTCTTCTCTGCCGCCGCGCATGAAACCGGACAGGCGCCACATGCTGGGCGTCAGCCCATAGACCTTCCGGAAGTGCTTGTTGAACGTCGAGGCCGCAGAGAAGCCGCAGGCAATGGAGACTTCCAGGATCGACATCTCGGTGCGCTCGAGCAGACGCATGGCGTGGTCCATCTGCAGGACCCTGCGGAACCGTACCGGAGACGTTCCGAGAAACCTGACGAAATATCTCTCGACCTGGCGGACCGAGAGACCGACCTTCGCCGCGATGGCGGACATGCTCGGCTGGTCCTCGAGGCTCTCTTCGATGAGTGCGATCACTTCCGACAGAACAGCCGGAATGCCACGATAGCGGTCCCGTGCGCTTCCCGGCTGTCGCCGATCGCCGGAACGGACCGTATCGACCAGAAGATTGGCGGCGACATGGCCTGCGATCTCTGCACCGAAGCGGCTTTTCATCAGCTCGATGGTGAAGTCCAGTGCTGCAAGCTCACCGGGGCAGGTCACGACCTGACCGTCACGGGTGAAGATCGTGTCCGAAACCTCGATGCCGGGTTCACTCTCACGGAGCGCCCAGACCTGCGTCCAGTGGGTGCTGCAGCGCGAGAGCAATCCCTGACGGGCGGCCTCGCGGATCGAGCCTCCGATAAGACAGACAGGAATCCGGCTTCGCTTGCAGATCCGGATCAGCCTGTGCACCAGCGTCGAGGTTTCCTTGTCAAGTTCCGGTCCCACGCAGAGCACGACAAGGTCGAACAAGGTGACCAGGCTGAAATCCTGCAGGCCCTCGGGCAGAACACGATCGGTCCTGATGATCGTGCCGGAGCGCGAGGTCACATTGTGCGAGGTGAAGCCCAGGGTCTCGATCCTGCATTGCCTGGCGCGGGTGGCACCATTGGCCAGCGCCAGAGCCTCGCTGATCGAGGCGAGCGACAGCAGGGAAAACCCGTCCGCCACGAAGGCGGCGACCGACAGGTTGTGACCCGGAGCGCACCCTTCCCTGCGCGGTTTTTGCGGCAGCAGCGTATCGAGGTCGAACTGATGGAACTGGTCTGTCATTGGAGCGGATCAACCATTCAGATACCCTGCCCGAGGTTCGACATCAGTGCCTCGGTGCAGCGTCATGTGGCAGAAGCGCCTTCAGCACATCGAGCAACCGGATATGGCCGACTGGCTCGCCTTGGTCGACGACGCGGTACTGATGGGCAGGATCGCCGCCGGATGCCGCAATGAGTTGCTCGAGGTTCGCCTCGCCGCCGATATCGCCGCAATAGCTGATGCCCGGAACCATCGGCGACATGACAGATCGTACCCGGATGACTTTCGCGCGGTTGATGTCCCGCACGAAGTCGTTCACGTAGTCATCCGCGGGATTCAGGACGATCTGCTGGGGATCCCCTTGCTGGATGGTCCGTCCATCCTTCAGGATCACGAGGTGATCCGCCAGCTTCAGCGCCTCGTCAAGATCGTGGGTGATGAAGACAACCGTCTTCTTCAATTCCTTCTGCAGTTCCAGCAACAGGTCCTGCATGTCCTTGCGGATCAGCGGATCGAGCGCGGAAAACGCCTCGTCCATCAGCATGATGTCGGCATTCGAGGTTAGAGCCCGTGCAATGCCGACCCGCTGCTGCATGCCTCCGGACAGCTGGTGGGGGTGGCGGGCCTCGAAGCCGTCCAGCCCCACTCGCTTGAGCCATTGGCGGGCCTGCGCCTCCGCGTCAGCGGCCGGCAGGCCGCGTACCAGGAGCGGCAGCGCGGTGTTGTGCAGGATCGTCTGGTGCGGCATCAGACCGAAGCCTTGGAACACCATCGACATCTTGGTCCTGCGCAACTGCACGAGGTCGCCGTGTGAAAACGTGGTGATATCCTGCCCGTCGACCAGGATCGCCCCCGATGTCGGCTCCACCAGCCGGTTGAGATGCCGTATCAGAGTGGATTTTCCAGATCCGGAAAGCCCCATGATCACCGTGATCTGCCCCGCCCGGATATCTATGTTGATATCCTGCAGTCCGAGAACATGGTTCATCCGTTCCAGAAGCCCGGCCTTGTCGAGGCCGTCCTGCACGAGGGGAACCATCATGCGGGGGGTCGCGCCGAAGATCTTGTAGAGACTGCGGATCTGGATTTTCGGAAAGGCCGTCACTGCCGGCCTCCCCTTGAGGTTGCGGCATGACCTCCGGTGCGAAGTAGGGCGGCCTTCGACGTCCTGTCGAGCATGATCGCCAGCAGGACGATGCCCAGCCCGGCAACCACTCCGACGCCGAGATCCAGATTGTTGATCCCTCGCAGCACCAGGATTCCCAGGCCCGGAGCAGAGACCAGCGAGGCGATGACCACCATCGCGAGGCTCATCATGATGGTCTGGTTGATGCCGGCCATGATGTTCGGAATTGCCAGCGGAAGCTCGACCCTCAAAAGCCTCTGGCGCGAGGTCATGCCGAAAGCGTCGGCAGCCTCGATGACTTCGGTATCAACCAGCCGGATCCCGAGGTCGGTAAGGCGGATGACGGGCACGATGGCGTAGGAGATGATCGCGATGCCATAGAGTTTGGATTCCGTCACCGAGAAGAGAAAGATCAGCGGGATCAGGTAGACGAAGGTAGGCAGCGTCTGGAGCAGATCGAGAAGAGGCGTGATCAACCGCTGGAGCCGGTCCGACTTGGCCATGGCGATCCCGATCGGCACGCCTATCAAAACGCTGGTGCCGGTGCAGACGAAGATGATGGCGAGTGTCTGCATGGCGGCATCGAGATGATCGACGAAGCCGAGGATTAGAAGGCTGCAAAGCACGAGGGCGGCGATCTTTAGCGAACGTGTCACCTGCCAGCTCAGCGCCACGATCGCCGGCAGCATAATCCACCAGGGGATCGTCGTCGCGATGTGGATGGCGCCATCCAGCAGCCACGACAACGGCTGCGTTGCGGGATCGAGCACGGACTTGAGACCGCCCCGCGCCCAGAGGAACAGATTCTCGATCCCGACGGTGAGATCGCGAGTCCTCGGCATGTGGCTACAGCTCTGATTGAGAACGTCGAGCGACGGGAAAGGAAGGGAAAGCAGGGAGGAGCCGTCCTGGCCGCCGCCCATCTTCTCGAGCAGATCGTTCATGCTTACCGTGCCGTTGGCACTCTCATCGCACCAGGCGCGGAGACCGAGAAAATCGAAGACTGCGCTATATGAGCCCATGTCGGCACCGTTGAGTTGCTCGATCGAAAGAAGGTCATGTCCGCCGATCCCTGACCGGCGGACATGACGGCGGTCAGGGCTATTGCAGCAGCGGAGCCAGCTTTTCCCGCGCGGCGTCGTCCAGCCAGTCTTTCCAGACATCCTTGTAGTTCGTCAGGAAATAGACCGCAGTCTCGTCCGAGGAGGCGTTGTTCTCCTCGCGCCACGCCAGAAGGGTGCCCATCTGCTCGTTGGTAAAGCTCACCTTCGACATCAGTTCGGCGATGGCCGGCTCCCGCTCCTGGAAGGCCGGGGTGATCGCGGTGACGACCTTCCCGGTCGGGTAGTTCGAGAGGCCAGGCGTGGCACATTCCGGCGTGGTGTTGCACAGATGGACTGCCGCGTCGAACGGACCGATCTCCACCTTGGCCATCGGATACTTGCCCAGCACCGAAGTGGGGGCCCAGTAGTAGCCGAACCACGGTTTCTTGTCGGCATAGGCCGCACCGATCGAGGCGGCGAGTGTTTCTCCCGAGCCGTGCGCGAACATCTTGATGCCGTGGCCCTCGAGATCCGCCGCCTGCGCGATATTTTCGTTGGTGATGCGCGCACCCCAACCATCGGGACCGTTATTGAACATCCCGCCGACCAGATCGGGGTTTGCCAGGATGCCGTCGAGCGTCTTCAGTTCCGGATGCTCTTCGGCGAGATAGGTGGGAATCCACCACCCCTCCTCGCCGCCATCGCTCAGGACATGGGTCACTTCGATAAGCTTGCCCTCGTCCCGCAACGGCGGATAGGCGGGCGAGGAATCGATCCATATCTCGGTCAGGATGTCCGGCTCACCCGTTTCGGCGACCGATGCGAGCGCCGGGTTTGTGGAGGACGGGACGGCCGTAACCTGACAGCCGTAACCTTGCTCCATGAGGAACTTGGAAACGGCGGTGACAACCTCGCTGGACGCCCAGTTCATGTTGGTGATCGAGACTTTTCCGCAGTCGGCCGCCGCCATGCTCGCGCCCATCAGGGCAAAAGCAACGGCGACACCGCTGGTCTTCACACTTCTTGGCAGACTCATTGCAAGCTCTCCCTGTCGGTAAGGTGTTCTTGTTGGCAAGGGTCGGGCCCCCGCCCGGGCGACTGCCCAGAATGATCTAGCATGTAATTCGACCAATGCGTCAAGTTTTTTGTCGTCTACGTCTGATTGTTTCATCCAAAAGCCATCTTGCTAGACATCAGGGAATCTATTCATCCCCATACCGCCCGGCGGATCGGCGTTGGAAGATTTGGACTGCGGAGTCGAATTTATTTGTTGACAGGTCGGAAGTGCCCGATAGTGTCCTACATACCGAAGGGTTTGAAACTTTGCCTCTGCGGACAGTTTCCGCACTTGAAAGGCAACGATGACCTGCACCGGGCTCTGCCCCGGCCGATGGCCGTGACGGAAGCCTCCCTCGAACCGAGAGGCCAACGAGATGTCCGAACTCCTCAAAAAACGCAGCCGCGCCACTGGCGGGCGCGCGGCGCGCCACGCCCATCGTAAGGCGACGCCGACCGGGGATCTTGCGCCCGTCCGGGGTGGGTTCGAGGGCGGGACCTACAAGCCGCTGAAGGAGCCGGATCTCGAGAAGGTGCATGAGGCCGCCCTCGAGATTCTCGAGACCATCGGCATGGGCGACCATATCGAAAGCTGGAGGGACCTGATCTGCGCCAACGGCGGCTGGGTCAACGAACACAACCGACTGTGCTTCCCCAAGAGCATGGTGCGCGATGCCATCGCGAAGGCAGGGCGCAACTTCACCCTGCACGGGCGCGATCCCAAGCACGACATGTATGTGTCGGGCGGGCGCGTCTACTACACCGGGGGCAGCGCCACGGTCCAGGCGCTCGACATCAACACCGGCGATTTTCGCCAGACGTTGCTGCAGGACCTCTACGATTATTCCAGGCTAGAGGACAGGCTCGACAACCTGCATTTCGTGATTCGCCAATGCATCGCCAATGATCTTCCTGAGGCGCGCGATCTGGACATCAACACTGCCTATGCGGTGATGAGCGGAACCTCCAAGCACATCGTCACCAGCTTCTTCCAGGCCGAGCATCTGCGCGAGGCGATTCGGATGTATGACATGTCGCTCGGCGGCGAAGGACGGTTCCGCGAACGGCCCTTCGCGCAGGCGATCGTCGTGGTTTCGGTTTCCCCGCTGAAGTTCTCGCCCGAGGGTTGCGAGGTTCTTACAGCCGCAGTCGAGGAGGGCATGCCCGCGATCATGGTCTCCGTGCCGCAATCGGGCGCCACCAGCCCCGCGGCGCTGGCCGGACACCTGGCGCAGGGCCATGCCGAGGTTCTCGCATCGCTGACCTATGTCAATCTCCTCAAGCCCGGCCACCCGGTGCTGTTCGGGAACTGGCCCTTCGTGACCGACATGCGCAGCGGCGCCTTCATCGGGGGCGGCGGGGAATTCGCCGTCCTCGCGGCGGCAGCGGCGCAACTTGGCCGATATCTCGACATCCCGACCGGGATCGCCTCCGGCATGTCCGATTCCAAGCTGCCCGACGCGCAGTCCGGCTGGGAGAAGGGCTTCCTCACAGTCATGCCCGGGCTTGCCGGGGCCAATCTGGTCTATGAGGCGGCGGGCATCCTGGCCAGCGTGATCGCCTCGAGCTACGAGGCCTTCGTCATCGACAACGACATGCTCGACAACGTCCTGCGCGCCATCCGCGGAATCGAGGTCAATGACGATACGCTCGGGCTGGAACACATCCGCGAAGCGGTCGAGGGCGTGGGCCATTTCCTGGGGGATGCCCAGACGCTGAAGCTGATGGAGTCCGAGTATTACTATCCCCACGTTGCGGACCGGCAGAACATCGGCGGCTGGAAGGCAGCAGGCGCGACCGATATGCGCGAACGCGCACGCGCGACGGTGCGAAAGACGCTCTCGACGCATTTCCCCCGGCACATCGACGATGAAACCGATGCAAGGATCCGTGCGAATTTCAACATCCGCCTCGACCGAACGGTGATGAGCCCGGGTTCCGGCCGATGGTATGATCGTGAATAGACCATTCGGTCGGGGAGTGTGGACGGCATGAGCTCAGCCTCGACAGCCGTGATCAATCGGAGACGTGCGGCCGGCCGCCGTGCAGCAGAAATCTGGCTGGTGGACGCAGCGCCGGCGCATACCGTTCGGGCGCGGCTGCGGGGTGCGAGCCACCAGTTGCTGCGGCAGGCGCTCGGCCAAGCCGCCGGCTGCCGGCCGGAGAATATCGCACTTGACCATGACGGCGGAGGACGGCCGTTCGTGTCCTCGCCGCCTGCGGCAGTGTCGCAGCGCATCAGCCTTTCCAGGACGGACGGCGTGATGGCGGCTGCTCTGTGCCACGGCGCCGACATCGGCATCGACATCGAGCATCTTCGCTATGACCCGTGCAGGCTCGACTACGTCCTGCAGACCTTCGGCCCCGTGGAGCGGCAGGCGGTCGGGCGCGCGCGCGACAGGGGGCATCGTATCATCGAGATATGGACGCTCAGGGAAGCCATCGGCAAGGCACTGGGCCTGGGGCTGGACATCGATCCCGAGGGTGGCCGGATGGATGCCTCCGACCTGCACTCTTCAAGGACGCCGGGCGGTCTCATCCGCGCCATAGCTGGCCGCACCTGGTGGCTCTCGCTCTTGGCGCCCCGACCAGACCTGCGTCTGGCGGTGGCGGTGAAAGGAACGCGCCCACCAGGCGGGGTTCGCTTGCGCTGGCTGGGCGATGCGGGCGGTGACCCTGAAACAGAGAAGGAGCCATGCCATGGCTGGTGAAGCAGATATCCCAGAAAACGGTGCGGGCAAGGTCGGGGGGCTCTGGGTCGTCAATCCGACGCCGCGGCCCGGGGCGCGACTGCGGTTGATCTGCGTACATCATGCCGGCGGGAGCCCGACCTATTTCGAGGCCTGGCCGGATCTGCTTCCCGACGAGGTTGAAGTGCTTGCGGTCGGGTTTCCCGGCCGTGGCGCGCGGCGATCCGAGCCGCTCTTACGCGATCTCGATACGGCGGTCGCCGGGATCGTGGCCGGGCTGACCCCGTATCTGGACCGGCCCTATGCCATGTTCGGCGACAGTATCGGAGCGCTGGTCTGCTTCGAGGTCATCCGTTATCTGCGCCGTGCCGGGTTGCCGCTTCCGGCCCGGCTGTTCGCTTCCGGCATGGTGGCGCCCCATATCGTCTGGTGGAACCCGGATCGGCCGCTGCACCGTGCGCCGGATGACGAGTTGTTCCAGGGGCTGGTCCGGGATGCCGGCATGCTCGACGAGAAATCGCTTGCCGACAAGGATCTGCGCGCGGTGATGCTGCCGGTGTTGCGCGCGGATCTGGAGATCGCTGAGACCTACACCTACCGCCCGGAGCCGAGCCTCCCGGTTCCCGTCACGGCGATCCGCGGAGAGCAGGACATTCTGCTGACGCCGGAACAACTGGAAGGCTGGTCGAAACACACGGACGCCGGTTTCGAGCACCTCACCCTACCGGGAAACCACTTCTATTCGCGCGACCGGCGGGCCGACCTCATGGCCGTCATCGTCGACCGGCTGAGGGACGACCTGGCCAAGTTCCCGCCTTCCGTCGCGGACGGCATCACTGTGGCGTATCCGCGCGCCAGCATGCACGCGGTCTTCTCCCGCCAAGCCACGGCGACGCCCAATGCGACGGCACTGGTGTACCGGGATGAACGCTACAGCTATGCCGAGCTGGATCGCCTGACCGATGCCTTCGCGCGCTGGCTGATCCACAAGGGGGTGCGGAAAGGAGACCTCGTCGGGATATTCATGGAGCGCTGCGCCGACCATGTCATCGCGCTGATGGCGATCAACAAGGCAGGCGGCGTGTTCATGCCGCTCGACACCGCCTATCCGCCCGAGACATTGCAGCGTTTTGCCGAGGCCTCGGGCGCCCGCATTTTCCTGACCCGGGAGATATGGTTGAAGAACGTCCCCGAGGCGGCGCGTCAGGGCCGATCCTGGGTGATGCTCGACGCCGGCTGGCCGAGTGCCCTGGGGATCGACGCATTCCGCGATATCGACACCGTCCTGCCCGCAGTGGCGGCAGACGACCTGGCCTTCGTCTCGATGTCGTCGGGCACCAGCGGCGCGCCGAAGGGCATTTGCCAGACCCACCGCGCCTCGCTCAACGCCTATTGGCACCGCTACGCCACCGCCCCCTACGGACCGGGTGAACGCGAGGCCTGCAACGTCTATTTCATCTGGTATGTCTGGCTGCCGATCCTGAAGGGTGCTGCTGCCTACATCGTGCCCGACGACATCATCTTCGATCCAGCACCCTTCTCCGACTTCATCAGGGAGAACCGGATCACGCGCATGACGATCTCGCCCTCGCTTCTGGGGCGCATCCTGCAGACACCCGGTCTCGACCATGCGAGGCAGCTCGCTTCGTTGCGGAACGTGACAATCATCGGTGAAGTGGTCCCAACGGCGCTGATCCGCGAGTTCCACGCCGTCCTTCCCGATTGCACGCTGACCCAGGCCTACGGCTGCGCAGAAACCCATGATGCCGCGTCCCGGCCGGTCACGCCCGCCATTCTGGGGGCGCTCGAGAAGGTCGCATCGACCGGCGGCCCGCAGGCCAACCAGAGAATCTACGTTCTGGACGAGAACCGTCAGCCGCTGCCGCGCGGCATCCCGGGCGAAATCCATGTCGGCGGAGACAGCCTGGCCGCGGGTTATTTCAAGGATCCGGCGAATACCGCGGCCCGCTTCGTTCCCGACCCTCTCCGGCCCGAAGCAGGCCTCCTGTTCAAGACGGGAGACAAGGGGCGGATGCTGTCGAACGGCGATCTGCAAGTTTTCGGACGTATCGATTCGATGGTCAAGCTGCGTGGCTACAGCGTGATGCTGGGCGTCGTCTCGCAGGCCCTGCTGGACTTCCCCGGGATACGGAATGCGGTCGTCGATGTGGCGATGGACAGCGCGACCGGGCGACCGGACCATCTGGTCGCCCATGTCGTGGCGGAGGCCGACAAGGACTGGTCGACACGGCTGTGGCACTTCCTCAAGGCCCGGTTGCCCCACTACGCGATCCCGGCCTTCGTCGTGCCGCTGCGGTCGCTGCCGCTGGACCAGCGCTCCAACTCCAAGATCGACCGCAAGGCGCTTCCGAAGCCCGGCCATGAGCACCGGCTTCTGGCGGCAACCGAACGTGTCCCGCCCAGGGATGCCGTCGAGGCGGCGCTTGCCCGCGCCTGGTGCGAGGTGCTGGCGGTGCCGGAGGTGGGGATGGGCGACGATTTCTTCGCCCTCGGCGGACATTCCCTTCTTGCCGCGGAACTCTGCGGTCGAGTGAACGTGCGCCATGGCTGGTCGCTCAGGGTGATCGAGATGTTTCGCACACCGACCATCGCCGGGCTGGCGGAGCACCTGAAGGAAAACGGAGCCACCGTCCCGGCGTGAGGATCACGGGCCCGGAGCAAGGAGGGGAGCAGATGACGCCAGACAGTAGAATCCTCTCGGACGACTGGGCCGACCTGTCGCGATTCCGGCCCCTGCCCGAGATCGACCAGGATCGGCTGTTCGCCTACCGGC
This sequence comes from Albidovulum sp., assembly GCA_030837825.1. Lineage (GTDB taxonomy): Bacteria > Pseudomonadota > Alphaproteobacteria > Rhodobacterales > Rhodobacteraceae > Albidovulum. Next base: position 70,542 of record JAUQYB010000091.1, on the reverse strand, counting down.
TGGGCCGGATCCGCGATGCCCTGCGCCGGGAGGGGGCAGCGATGGTCATGCTGGTGAACCCCATTACGCTTCGATACGCGGTCGACTACCGCACATACCAGTTGTGGCAGGCCCATGCCCACACGACCTATGCCTTCGTCCCGGTCGAGGGGCCGGTCGTGGTCTACAACGCCTATGGCCATCCGCCGGGCGCAGACGAGGTCCGCACCGGCCGGGCGAACACCTATTTCGACGGCGCGACGGAACTGGGCGAGAACGCCCGCCTGCTGGCGAAGGATGTCAGCGACTTCCTGTCCGAGATCGGGTCGGACAACCGCCGGGTGGCGATCGAATATGTCAATCCGAGCCTGACCCAGGCCCTGCTGCAGCGCGGGCTGGAGGTCATCGACGGGGTCAACGTCTCGGAAGCCGCGCGGATCGTCAAATCCGACGACGAGATCGCCTGCATCCGCTGGGCCGTGGAGGTTGCCGAGCACGGCATCGCGCAGGTCAAGGCGGCGTTGCAGCCGGGAGTCAGCGAACTCCAGCTCTGGGGACTGCTGAACTATACCAACCTCGCGAACAACGGCGACTGGCACAACGGGCGCATGCTCGCCTCCGGGCCGCGGATCAATCCCTGGCTCCAGGAAGCCTCGCCGCGGCGGATCGAGGCGGGCGACCTCGTCGGCTTCGACACCGACATGGTCGGGCCGTTCGGCTATTTCGCCGATATCTCGCGAACCTTTCATTGCGGGCCGGTGAAGCCCACCAAACGGCAAAAGCAGCTCTACCGGCTGGCGCATGACGAGGTCGACTACAACACCCGCCTGATCCGGCCGGGCGTGACCCTGTCCGAGCTTCAGGCGCAAGCCTGGCCGGTGCCCGAGGAGTTCCACCAGAACGCCTATGTCTGCATCCTGCACGGTGTCGGCATGACCGACGAATTCCCCCGTGTGAACCCGGTCTTCCGCGGCCCGACCCCTTATGACGGCGTCATCGAGGAGGGCATGGTTCTCTGCGTCGAAAGCTACATGGGCGCGGTGGGCGAACGGGATGGCGTCAAGCTTGAGCAGCAGGTTCTGGTGACCGCGGACGGCACCGAGCCGATCTCGACCTATCCGCTCGAGGAGAGCCTGCTGTCCTGAGCCGGCCGGTTCCGGCACCCACGCAACCTTTCGACAGGAGTCCGGAATGAAAATCACGCGCATCGCCCTTCACGCCTTCGAACTGCCGCTGGCCAAGCCGCATTTCCTGTCCCGCGGGCGCCGCTTCGATCGCTTCGGCTCATCGGTCATCAGGATCGACACCGACGAGGGGCTTTCCGGCTGGGCAGAGGTCTGCCCCTGGGGGTCGTCCTATCTGGCGGCCTTTCCCGGCGGGGTGCGGGCGGCGGTGACCGACATCGCGCCGGCACTGATCGGAGAGAACCCGCTGAAGCCCGAGCAGATCTACCGGACCATGGACCAGGAGCTCGCCGGCCATTCCTACGCCAAGGCCCTGATCGACTTCGCGATCTGGGACATCGTCGGCAAATGGGCGGGCCGACCGCTCCATGACATGCTCGGCGGCAGCGAGGAGCCCGCTCCCCTGCTCTCGGCCTCGCTGCATCTCGACACGCCGCAGGGGATGGTCGCCGCCCGCGACAAGTTGCGGGCCGAAGGCGTCTCTACCTTCTCGGTGAAGATGGGACAGGGCATCGCCACCGACTGCAAGGTCATCGAGGCTTTCGAGAGCACGCGGCTGCCGGAAGAGCGCAACGTCTATGACGCGAATGGCGGCTGGAGCCCGCTGGAAGCCATCACCATCATGAACCGCGTGCCCCAAGGCGACATCACCTTCGAGCAGCCCTGCGCCACCTACGAGCAATGCCTCGGCGTCCGCGGGAAGACCCGGCAGGCGATCTCTCTCGACGAATGTCTGGGCGACTTGCAGACCGTGCTGCGCGCGATCTCGGACCAGGCCTGCGAGGCGGTAAACATCAAACTGGCGCGGGTCGGCGGCTATACCAAGGCGCGGATCATCCGCGACGTGCTGCTGTCCTGCGACCTGTCTATGTATGTCATGTGCATGGCGGGAACCGCGTTGAGCGACACTATCTCCGCGCAATTCGCCAAGACGGTGCCGGAAAACCGCCTGATCGGAACCTGGAGCTGCCAGGATCTGGTGACGCTGGACATCTGCCCGGGTCAGGGCGCCCGCCCCTCGAACGGACGCGTGGCGCCGCCGGATCTGCCCGGGCTGGGCGTGGTGCCCGACGAAGCGTTGATCGGGGCGCCCGTGGCAGTTTTCGGCTGACCCGGCCAGCCACGCTGTCCGGTCGCATCGGCGGAAAGCGCCGCCGGGTTCAGGCCCGGCGGCTCACTCGTCCATCATCTTAAGATAGATGTCGAGCACAGGCCGCAGGGCACCTTCGGCGCGCGGGTTCAGCGGACCTGGAACAAAGGTGCGCGACAGCACGCCCTTGTAGTTGCGCTCGCACAGCTGCTTGTCTTCGGCATTGGTCGCGCGCCAGACCTCGGCGACCTTGTCGACCGAATAGTCCTGGCCCTCGACCGCATCGTCGCGGACATACCAGTAGCTCGTCCATACGACCTCACCGACCGAAAGCGGATTCATCACATGGATGATCGCATGGTCGATATGGAACAGGACGCGCGTCAGGACCGGCAGCAGGCCCAGACCCTCGGCCACCTCAAGCTCCAGCGTCTGATCCTCGGCGTGTCTGCCGAGGGGCTTGCTGACCAGATCGCCCGTCATCCGTCACGAAGCCCTTGCGCAGCGGCTCGCCACCAAGGAAGCAGGTGCCGCCCCAATCCGCCGTCTGGTCATAAGAGGACTGGATGTCGAAGGCCACGCCCAGTTCCGGGTGCGAACCGGCGCAATGGTAACATTCAAGGTAGTTTTCCAGCAGGGTCTTCCAGTTTGCCTTGACCAGCAGCCGGTCGCGGCAGACTTCCTTTAGCCTTTCGGGCTCGAGCTTCAGAAGCCCGGCAGGCGGGTCGCCGAGGGTCTCCGCCAGGGTCTGTTCGGGGTGGGATGACAGGTTGATGAAGATCATCCCGGCCCAGACCTCGACCGCGGCCATGTTCAGCGACAGCTTTTCGTAATCGATACATTCCGCGTCGGGCATCATCGGTGCGCGCTTGAGCCGGCCATCCAGTTCGTAGGTCCATTGGTGGTAGGGACAGACGAAGCGTTTCACATTGCCCGAAGGGGCTTCGGTCAGCAGCGAGCCCCGATGCTTGCAGACATTGAAGTGCGCCCGGATGCTCTCGGCGCTTTCGCGCACGATGATCAGATTTTCCCCGGCAAAACTGTGCAGGAAGAAGTCTCCAATGTTCGGGATCCGGGACACTTGGCCGGCATAGCTCCACTGCTTGAAGAAGATCTGCCGGACCTCCTTCTCGAAGATGTCGGGCGAGACATAGTAGTCGCGTGTCAGCGTGGCATCGGTTGCGCGACTGATCTTCGGCTTTTGCGCGGTGGCTGGCTGGGCTGGCGGCCTTCGCCCGATCGGACGGATCGCCCTGTACAGCCGGTTTCAGACGGAATGTTACCCATCGGCTGCGGGGTGGCTTGAGCATTCCGTCTCCAATCGCGCTTGATGGCGATATTGACGATGAATATACCAACTGGTATGCAGTAAAATCAATACAGTATGAAATACGATCTCATTGGTCAAACTCTGGGAAGTTGACGGCAACTGTAGTATTTCACGTCGATGGTGAGACATTCGAGGTCGAATCCAAAGGCGAGGCGACCCTGATGGAACTCGCTCTGCGCAACAATATCCCGGGGATCGAGGGTGAGTGCGGCGGAAACACCGTCTGCGGCACCTGTCATATCGTGCTGCAAAAGAATGAAGCCGACTTGTTGCCGGCGGCAAAGGGTTCCGAACTGGATATTCTTTCGGCCTTTGACGAGACCGAAGCCACCTCGCGCCTGGCATGCTGCATCAGGTTGGCGGATGTCCCGCCTGAGATGAGCGTGGCGGTCAAGCCTTTGTTCTAAGCCGCAGGGCAGTGGTTATGCGCGATCGTTGGCTCTACAGCCCCAGATGACGATCACTTGTCCAGTGGCCAGCCCACCGCCGCAGCGTCTGCAGCGATGTCGCGGCGAACGCGGGCGTAAGTCACCTGATCGTCGGGGATGATCCGGTTGATCGCACCGGACTGCAATTCCTCGGAAATATGGGCCACCAGGCCGGGGAAGGTCGAAAGCAGCGCGAGCCCGGTCATCTCGGCCGGGGTAAAGCCCATCTGGGTCATGATCCCGGCTAGCATTCCGACATCGTTCATCACCAGGTCGGGCTTGTTCGCCGCCGCCTGAAATGCGCGGTGAACCGCAGCATACCATTCGTTCGCCTCGCCCCAGACGCCGTTTTCGATCGCGATGACGCGCAGCCGTTCGGCCCGTGGATCGGTTCCACGGAAGACCGGATGGCCGAAGCCCGGCACCCGCCTCTTCGCGGCTCGCAACTCGGCAACCAATCCGGTTGCATGCTCTTCGACCGGGATGCCGGAGCCTTTCCAGGTGGCAAGACCATCGGAGATGAACCGGCCAGTATCCTCAGGCGAGACTGCATACTCGCCCGCGCCGAGCATTGCGGCCGAGAGGCCGGCGGTCATCCGGGGATTGACCGAGACGATGACCCGCGCCGCGACTGTGCCGGACTTCTGCAAAGCATAGTCCAGGATCGAGGACAGGATAACATCCATCATCCGCGCCTCGCCCGGCGTGGGAATACGGTCGCGGATCAGGAGGAAGGCAATGGCCGAAAAAGGCAGGCGGCCGATCAGTTGCTGCATCGGATAGCCACGGATGAAGATGTCCTCGGGCGTGATGTCGCTGACGGCGGAAACCCAGTGGGAGGGCGTGGACTTGGTCATTGGACGGTTCCTTGATCGGACGTTTGGCCAAAGCTGCGCGCTGACGCCGGACGGATGGTGTTGCAATCGGCTCGGGGCGAGGTGAAGTTGATTCGCGACGCCAGCATGGCCCCCTGCAACTCATGTACATACCAAGTAGTCTAAAATACCCACTTGGTCAATTTTCATGCCGATACCCTCAGTATGCACCGATTCTCAGACCTGAATTGTTGACCATTGGGTATTTTTATCCGTATCATCGGTTCGCAGCGCAGGGTGGTTGCCTTGTGCATCGCCACCAGCAGGCAACCCGGAGGACGACCCATGACGCTCACTGCAATCAATCCGCCCGGGCAAAGCTGGCCCGGTGTCTCGATGGGGGTGCTGGATCGCGCGACGGGCCTCTTCGCCTCCACCGGCCATGTTGGCACCGGCCCGGACGGCGACCCGGTCATGTCCTCGGCGGAGGACCAGGTGGTGGCGCTGTTCGAGAACCTGAAGGCGACGCTCGCCGCCGCCGGTCTCGGCTTCCAGCATGTCGTACAGATGAAGAGCTACGTCAAATCCTACGATCCGGAATTCATGTCGGCGTTCCGTGCGGTTCGGCTGCGATATTTTAATCCCCGCTGCCCGCCCGCCAGCGTGATGGTTCAGGCCGGGCTTTACGACGAACGGCTGTTGGTCGAAGCCGAAGTCCTTGCCGTGGGGCCTGGACGCGAAGCCGGCACCGCCGAGTGAAAACACTGACCTTTTCGGCCTGGCGAGGACGCCCGGCCAATCCCAGCCCGGGATATCGACTCCCGGATCGAACAGGAGAGCCGAGATGTCGGAATTTGCAGATCGCACCATCGTCATCACGGGAGGCGAGACCGGGATTGGCCGTGCCACTGTGCTCCATCTGGCGCGCGCTGGCGCGCGGATGGTGATCGGCGGCATCCTCGAGGACGAGGGCGCCGCCACCCTGAAGGCCGTGGCCGAGGCCGGCGGCCAGGCCGAATTCCACCGCACCGATGTGCGCGATGCCGCCCAGGTGGACGCGCTGGTCGACGGAGCTGTACGCGACCATGGCCGCATCGACGGGCTGATCGCAAATGCCGCAATCTTCGACGGCTTCGCCAGCGGCATCGACACCACCGATGCGCTGTGGGACCAGATACTGAACGTCAACCTGCGCGGAACCTTCTTCGCCTGTCGCGCCGCGCTACGCCACATGGTCGCCGCGGGCGCGGGGCGCATCGTCAACGTCGCCTCGGTCGGCGGGCTGGTCGGCATGGCCGATGGAGCCTCCTACACCGCGTCGAAACATGCGGTGGTCGGGCTGACGAAGCATCTCGGCTGTTACTACGCCGGCAATGGCATCGCGGTGAACGCAGTCTGCCCCGGCGCCATCGAGACCAACGTGCGCGGCAACTCGCAGCGCATCCTCGGCCCCGACGCGCCGCCGATGGGTGGCGTAGGAACCGATCCGGACTGGCTGAGCCGCGCCGTCCCCATGCGGCGCAAGGGCCGGGCGGACGAGATTGCCGGAGTCATCGCTTTCCTGCTGTCGGACGCGGCCAGCTATGTCACCGGCCAGTGTTTCACGGCCGACGGTGGATGGTCGGCGAAATGACCTGCTCGGACCTTCTGCCATGACCACCGTCTGCCTTTCCTTCGATTTCGACGCGGTGTCGCTCTGGGTCGGCAGCTTCCGGCAGACCAGCGCGACGCCGGTGTCGCGCGGCGAATATGGCACGATGGTCGGCCTGCCGCGGGTGCTGGAGCTTCTGGCGCGCAAGGACGTGCGCGCCACCTTCTTCGTGCCCGCCCATACCGCCGTGTCCTACCCGCAGGAGACGCGGCGCATCCTGGCGGAAGGGTATGAGATTGGAGTGCATGGCGACTGCCACGAAACCCCGGTCGGTCTGGCAGAGGGCGAGGAGGCGCGGCTTCTGGACCGCGCCCTTGCCCGCCTGCGCGAGGCTCTGGGGGAAAGGTTCCGTCCCATGGGTTATCGCTCCCCGGCCTGGGACCTCTCGCCGGAGTCGGTGGCCCTGCTGAACGAGCGCGGCTTTCTCTACGACAGCAGCATGATGGCCGACGACTTCACCCCCTACCGCGCCCGCACCGGCGACCGCGTGGATCAGGAGATGCTCCAGCCCGGCAGGCCCACGCCGCTGGTGGAGATGCCGGTCGCGTGGGAGCTGGACGATTTCCCGTATTTCACCTTCCTGAACAAGCCGCTGCACGGGCCTATGCGCACGCCCGAAGAGGTTCTGGCTTGCTGGCGGGCCGAGTTCGACTGGTGTCACGATCATGTGCCGGAGGGCGTGTTCACCCTGACCATGCACCCCCAGATCATCGGTCGCGGCCCGCGCATCGACATGCTGGGGCGGCTGATCGACCACATGCAGGCCCGCGGCGCGACCTTCCGCACCCTGGCCGAGGAAGCCCGCCGTCAGGACGCGCGGCTTCCCCCGGCCTCCTGATCCGTTCCGGTGAGCCCATGACCGACACGCCCTCCGCCCGGACCGTCTTCGCTGCCCTTGTCGAGGCAGCGGAACGGGGACCGCAACGCCCCGCGCTGGTATTCGAGGGCGAGATGCTGACCTATGCCGGGCTTCTCGACGCGGTGGAGCTGGCAGCCTGCCACTTACGGGCGAGGGGGATCGGCCGGGGATCGGTCTTCGCAGCCTACAGCCAGAACCGGCCGGAGCTGATGTTCTGCTATTATGCCGCCGCCCGGCTCGGGGCGGTCTTCGTGCCGGTCAACCCGAACCTCACGCCTTCCGAGGTGGCCTATACGGTCGCCCACAGCGGCGCCGCGCTGCTGTTGCATGACGATGCCGTCGCCGATCCGGCCGGGGAGGCGGGAACCGGGGTGGCGCTGCTGCCGATCGGCGACTTGCGCGCGCCTGCCCCCGGCGTTGCACCCGAACCGCCTGCCGAGGTCGCGCCCGGCGACGATTTCCTGATCATCTACACCTCCGGCACCACCGGCACGCCCAAGGCCATCGTCCTGGATCACGCCGCGCAGGTCGCCGCACCGCGGGCGCTGGCGGAAATGTGGGGGATCGGCAGCGGCGACACCACGCTGGTCGCGCTGCCGCTCGGCTATCTCTACGGCCTGTCCACCGCGGCGGCGGCGGGGCTGCAGACGGGCGGCAGGGTGGTGATCATGCGCCGGTTCCATCCCCGCGACGTGCTGGAGGCGATGGTCGAGCACCGAGTCACCGTCTTTCACGGCGTGCCGACGATGTTCTCGATGATGCTGGAATATTGCGAACAGCGGGACCTGACGTTCGATCTGTCGCATGTCAGGGTGATGATCGCCGCCGGGGCGCCCCTGCCGCCCGAGATGCGGCAGCGCTTCACCGCGCGCTTCGGCTCGGATTTGCAGAACTACTACGCGATGACCGAAAGCACGCCAGTCTTTGGCCGCCTTGCCGGCGATCCCCGCCCGCTGGCCGCCAACGCCGTTGGCCGCGCCGCTCCGGGGCTGAAGGTGCGGATCGTCCGTCCCGACGGCAGCGATTGCGCCGAGGGCGAAGAGGGCGAGATCCTCGTGCGCGCCGCCGCCACGATGAAACGCTACATGAAGGCGCCGGAGCAGACCGAGGCGGCCTTCGTGGGTGGCCTGTTCCGCACCGGCGATCTGGGCCACCGCGATGCGGACGGGAACTATTTCGTCACCGGGCGGATCAAGGACATCATCATCCGCGGCGGCGCGAATATCTCGCCTTCGGAAGTCGAGGACGCGCTGGCCACCCATCCGGCAGTGCAGGATGCCGCCGTGATCGGCGCGCCGGACAGGATCTTCGGCGAGGTGCCGGTGGCCTTCGTCGTGCTGCGCCCCGGTGCCGAAGTCACCACCGAAAACCTGGAAGAACACGCAGCGCGGACGCTTTCCGATTTCAAGGTTCCCCGCAGGTATCTGTTCGAGACGGCGTTGCCGCTGGGCAAGACCGGCAAAGTGGACAAGGCTGCGCTGGCGCGGCGGCTGGGCGGAGCGACGGGGTGATGCGGGCCGATGAATACAAGAGCCGCGACGGGCTGGCGCTGGCCGCACTGGTCCACAAGGGCGAGGTGACGCCAGCCGAACTCCTCGACTGCGCGCTGCAGATCGCCGAGGCGCGCAATCCGCCGCTGAACGCGCTTTGTCACCTGCGCCCCGAGGCGGCGATGGCGGCGGCGCGGGCGGCCACGCCGAAGGGCAGGTTCGGCGGCCTGCCGTTCCTTCTGAAGGACTCCGGCCTCGGCTCTACCTTCCTGCCGTCCTCGGTCGGCTCGCGGCTGTTCGCCGGCATGACCTCGGCGGTGGACGCCACCTTGCAGACCCGCTTCCTGGCGGACGGCTTCCTGCCCTTCGGCCGCACCACCGTGCCGGAATTCTGCATGGCGCCGACGACCGAGGCCGTGCAGAACGGCGGCCCGACCCGCAACCCCTGGGACCGCGACCGGTCAAGCGGCGGGTCCAGCGGCGGGGCGGCGGTGGCGGTGGCCACCGGCATCGTTCCGATCGCGCATGGCAGCGACGGCGGCGGGTCGATCCGCATCCCGGCCGCCTGCTGCGGGGTCTACGGGCTGAAACCGTCGCGCGGGCTGGTGCCGCACGGGCCGCTGCGCGGCGAGGGCTGGGGCGGGCTGGCGGTCGACGGCGTGCTGACCCGCACGGTGCGCGACAGCGCCGCCGCGCTGGACGGCATCGCCGGAATGGAACCCGGCCAGCCCTACGCCGCGCCGGAACGCCCGCCATCATACCTCGCGCGGCTGGACCTGCCCTTCGACCGCCCGCTGCGCATCGCCTGCTGGACCGAGGCCTGGGAGGGCATCGCGATCGCGCCCGAGTGCATCGCCGCGGTCCGGGCCGCGGCCGGCCTGCTGACCGGTCTCGGCCACGAAGTCGTCGACACCCCGCCGCCGGCTCTGAAATACGACGCCTTCATCGGCGCGATCATCGACGTGATGAGCGCCAGCGTCGCCCTGACGGTGAACGGCTTCCTGCGGCAGAAGCCAGTGGCCCACCTGTCCGTCCTTCTGGAACCGGCGATCCTCGACGCCTATACCCGCGGCCAGCGGCTGGGGGCCGAGGCCTATGCGCTGGCGATCAACCGCTTTCATGCCATCGGTCGCACGATGGCCGACCACATGGCGGCGTTCGACATCGTGCTGACCCCGACCCTGACCCAGCTTCCGGCGAAGCTGGGCACGATCGGCATGGACGGTGATTTCGAAAGCTTCCGCCGCAAGGCTGGCCGCTACACCGCCTTCCTGGCCATCATCAACGCCTCGGGCCAGCCCGCGGCCAGCCTGCCGCTGTACTGGACCGACGCGGGCTTGCCGGTCGGCGTGCAGATCATCGGCCGCTTCGGCGCCGAAGATACGCTGCTGCGCCTCTCGGCCCAGCTTGAGGCGGCCGCGCCCTGGATCGGCCGTTACATCTAGCGCAGGCAGCCCGACAGCGCGATGTCGGTGAAATGGTCGGCGATGGTGGCGGCCGGCAGGCCCTTGCCGGGCTTGAACCACGCATGGGCCTGGTTGCACATGCCGATGATGCCGCTGGTGACGATGGCCGGCGGAATGTCCTTGAACAGGCCCGCGGCCACGCCCTTGGCATAGGTGTCGCGGAAATTGCGGTCGAAGTCGCGCTTGCGCTCGATCACGCTGGCCTGCTGCGCCTCGGTCAGTTCGGACTGGTCGCGGAAGTAGATCGCGGTCCATTCCGTCCGGTCCATCACGTTCAGCGCATGTTGCCGGATCAGCGCGGCCAGCTTCCGGTCGGGCGGAATGTCCTGGTCCATGATCGCCTTCATGTCCGCCCACCACGCCTGGTGGATGCGGTTAAAGATCTCCCACAGCACCTGGTTCTTGTTCTTGAAGTAGTAGTAGACGACCGACTTGGTGTAGCCGAGGCTCGAGGCGATGTCGTCGATCGTCACCGCGCGGATCCCGCGTTCCGCGAACAGCCGGGCGGCGGCGGCGATGATTTCGTCCTGCACATAGGCCTGCTTGCGGGCCTTCAGTTCTTCGCGGAGATTCGTGTTCATATCGCTCCTGCCGATGTGGAAACCGGTCCATCGTGCCGCAGGATACACAAAGGGACCCCGCCATTCGTCAGATTTCTTCCCGTCTGATACGGATATTTTGACCGAAGAGTCAACGCCCCCCCGACACCACTGAAGAAATCATGCCCGTTTCTTGCATCCGCCGGCGGATTGGTCCTTGACCATACTGACTTAATGGTCGAAATTTATTCTTAATGGTATTATTGTAATCTTATCGGTATGAAGGCTAGGTTTTTTCCGGCCATCTTGCCGGTCGGACAAGGAACGGAGGAACGGATGGACGTAGGGAAGTCACTTGACCGCGCGGGGCTCGGGGTGGGGCCGAATGCGCTCTACTTCGACGAATTCGAGGCCGGACAAAGCTGGACCACGCCGCGCCGCACCATAAGCGAAGCCGACATCGTCATGTTCGCGGGCCTCACCGGCGATTACAATCCCGTCCATACCGACGAGGAATTCGCCAGAAGCACCCCCTTCGGCACCCGTATCCTGCACGGGCCGGCGGTCTTTGCCATCGCCACCGGACTGGAGTTCCGCCTCGGCATCAAGGAAGGCACCGCCATCGCCTTCCTGGGCATGACCTGGGACCTGAAAGCGCCGGTCAAGATCGGCGATACGATCCATGTCTTCCAGCGCGTGGATGCGGTGCGCCCGACCAAGAACCCGCGCAGGGGCATCGTCACCTTCTGGGTCGAGGTGCGCAACCAGAACGGAGAGGTCTGCCAGCAGGGCGAATGGAAGGTCATGTTCCATTCGAAACCGGCAGCCTGAGAGGACGAGCATACGTCGCTTACCAAAGTTCGTTTGCCAGCAACGCCCTAAGCTGGGAGAAGACCGACATGACCGACACCGGACCGTTCGGGATTCGAACTTCAAGGTCCGATCGGCACTGGACCGCCCACCCCGTCACAGGCATCGCGGAGAGATTACGCGGGACCGACTGCGGTACGCAGGATTGTGGCGACTGACCTGGTAGCGATGCCCGAAGAACCAGATCGCCTGCGACAGGGCGTCGACCTGGTCGTCATTCGCACCGTTGGGGAAGGCCTGGAGTTCCGCGAGAAAGGCTGCGAGCCAATCCGCCTGTTCGGGCAGGAAGACCCTGCTTGCCTCGATCGGGACCATGGCGAGATCCATCCGGACCGACTTCGCGTGCTGGGGTTTGAAGATCTGAACGACGCGTGCCCTTTCCTCGCGCGGGTAGTAATCCCAAAGCTCCTCGGCGAGGGCTCGCCCGTTCGATGCAAATTCGATGAGGAAGAAGTCTGCCTGGAACGCGATCTTCGCATCCAGTGCCCGTTTTCGCAGTTCCGGAAAGGGCCAATGACCTCTCTGGCTGCGCGCCAGATAGATGCGGCCATCGCTGATCTGCCAGAATTGGATCACCGAGTATGAGCCGGAGTCCGAGCCCGAGGCGGCATCGATACTGAGAAAGCGCGTGTCCCTTGTCGTGGGCAGCGTCCTGAACCGCTGGAAGAGACTGATGTCGATCACCCCTCCGCCGGGGGGCAGCGGACGCTGCTGGTACTGGGCGCTGTAGGCCGCATTCCCCATCGCCCGGCGGCGTTGGTCGAGGTAGACCCTGTCCAACAACCCGGGATGAAGGAGGTCGCCCTTGGTGAACATGTGGACTGCGCCAGGGCCGACCGTGACCTCGATGGCCTCCTCGGCAATTGCCGGCAGCGACAGGAGGGTCCAGTCCTCGATTTCCTGCAGACGCGCAGACGGGTCGTTGACCGCAAGGCGCTGCATGACGAGGACCATGACTCCCGTCGCGCCCTTGTTGAACCGCCCCATCAGGACGTCGACGATCCAGTCATTGACCTTTGCGCATGCAAGCTCACTCTGGGCATCGGAGGCGTCGAGCGGGTCATCAAGGATGATGATGTCGGCCCCCTGGCCGGTGATCCGGCTTTCGACCGAGAAGGCCTTGCGCTGGCCACCCCGGCTCGTCCGGAAGACGAGCGCGGTATCCTTATCCGCCGCCGGCGACATCGTCGGGAACGCTGCCCGGTACCAGTCGGACTCCACCACCTTGCGGAAAGCGGCGTGGTGTTCCTCGGCGAGGTCGAGCCCATGCGAGACGACGAAGCTCTTCCGCGTCGGGTCGTGACTGAGAAGGAAGGCGGGCTAGGCGACAGAGACGATCATCGACTTGAGGGTCCGGGGCGGCACGTTGATCATGGCGCGCCGCGTCTCCCCTCGCATGACCTGATCGAGAAGCTCAACGATCGCCTCGACGTGCCAGTTGTGCAGGTAGGCTGTCCCCGGGTTGAGCGTCGCGAAGACCTTCCTGACGAAGGACAGCAGGTCCTGCCGCAGGAGGGCGTGGATGTCAGAACTCGCCGTCATCCGACCCCTCCGTCTTTCCCGGTTCCTGGCCGCCGAGACGGCGCCGGACGTAGTCCTCCAGCAGCTTAAGGTCCTCCTCGCTCGGCGGCAGGGAGGGGTCCTCTCCCGCAAATCGCTCCGGGAAGTACCGGTTGATCTGCCGCATGAGTTCGCTGACCGCCTTACAGTCGCCGCTCAGTGCCTGCTGGACCACGAGACGGATCGCCTCGCGCGCTTCGCTGTCGTCCTGCGGCACCGGGATGTTGGTGCCGAAACTCTTCATCTTGCGGGTCATGCCCGTTCTCCTTCGGTGTGGGGGATGAGGTTCGGGGGCGCGTAGGTCCCCGGGTAGATCGGCGCGACGCCGAGGATGGCGAGCAGCATGGCCATCGCCTCCACCTCGTCGGCGCTGACGAGGGTCGCGCCGCGAAGGCCGCTCCGATCCACCTTGCCGATGCCGCGTCGCGCCCTGACGGTGAGTTCTGCGATGGTGAGGCGGTTCATTGCAGCACCCCGGCACGGTTCGCCTGGACAACGTCCGCGGCGATGCTGCGCATCAGATCGAGCACTTCCTCGACCGACACCGCGGCCTGCACCGACCGGATGCCGATGATGTTGCCGGTCGCGACGATCACCGCTTCCAGGTAGTCCTGATCGGCGAGGGCCTGTTCCACCAGCGCCGGGATGATCGCCTTTCGCCTCGCGGTCGAGATGTCCTCCGGCGCGGGCCTCTCGCATGGGGTCGCACGTCTCATCCTTTGCCTCCTTCGGGTTCGGTGAAGGGGTTCAGCGGGCAGCGCCGGCAGGCTTCCCATTGGCGCATCCGCGCGACGTTCGAGATCGACATCGGCGCAGCCGCGTGGGCGCGGCACTCCTCGGCCGGGATGCCGCGGCGCAGGTGCGGGCAGAGCACCCGGTCCCGGAGCGCCTTGACGATCGCGGCGCCGTGCTTGCGCTCGACGAGGTCGAGGCTCCGCGCCGGATAGGTGCCGGCGAGCAGCATCGACACGGACGGTCGCGCCATGCCGCAGTCGCGCGATCTCCGACACCGGCCGCCCCTTGGCCCGCTCTGCCTTCAGAAGACCCAGCCATTCCGGTTCGGGCATGTCGATGGGAAGCCGGGGCGTCATGCCGCCCTCCCGTTGAAATCGTGGATCGCGCAGCGCTTGCGGCTGACCACGGGCGCCACCGGCCCGGTGTCCCGCACGAGGCTGTAGACGGCAAAGCCATTCGAACCCGGGGCGGTGCCGGGCCTGCGGCGCGCGGCACGGGCGAGATAGCCGGCGCGGGACAGCGCGTTGACGAAGCGGCGCAGGTTCTCCTCCACGTCGCCGTCGCCCTCGCGGGCCACCGCCGTGGTGAGGTCGGCCACGGTGAAGGTGCGTGTGATCCGCATGGCGTTCCAGGCGCGCTGCCGTATCGTGGTGCGCTTCGGAAGGCGGAGCGCACGCGTCGGGCCGGTCACGCCGGTCTCGATCGTGACGCCCTCGTCGCGGGCGCGCCGCCCCGCACCGGTCAGCCGAAAGCAGCCGCGCTCCACGCGTTCGACGTATCCGCGCGCGATCAGCAGGGCCGCAGCCTGGCTGACCTGCCCGCGACCGAGTCCGAGGTCCTCCGCAATGTCGCCGATCAGAAGGCAGGCATCGCCGAGGCCGTGAAGGATGCGGGTCTGGATGGTCATGTCCGGGTTCATCGTCAGCGCACCGGGACCGCGATCGGCTGGCCCGACTTGCGGTCGTTGATGAGATGCTGGCCGGCCATTTCCCGCGCCGTCAGGCCCTCGGGCGCTGCTGGCGGATTGCGATGGCCGAAGCGCTCGATGGAGCGGATCGCCTCGAGGAGCTCGCGGTTGAACCCGCCGGTCGCTCGGTGGACGAAGGATGCCAGGCACTTGGCCACCGGCACGTCGCACTTGGCGGCGAGGAACTCCTCGACGTCCGCCAGATCGGCAGGCTCGAAGCGGACGTAGCGGCTGATCCGCGAGGCGGTCTGGGGATGACGGGTGAGATTGTCACGGATCCGTCCCATCCCGACCAGGATGATCGGCACCTCGGCCAGGTCGGCGAGGTCGCGGATCGCATCGACAAGCTTCGAGTGGCGCGAGACATAGTCGGCCTCGTCGATGACAACGGCGAACTGCGCTCCCGTGGCCCGCGCAAGCCCCATCCGTGCCCGGAGCGTCGCGATGCAGGCGCGGAACCGTGCCTCATGCCCATGCGGCGGCGTGACCGCGGCCTCGGCCAGCAGTTCGGCCATCATCCAGTAGGGCGTCCATTCCACCTTGGCGCGCAGGTAAAGGCAGCTCTCCTGCGTTGCCCAGCGCGCGAGAATGGTGGTCTTGCCGAGGCCCGGCAGGCCATCCACGACCACCAGGCGGCACTCTTCCGACCCGCGCGCATCGAGCGCGTCCATGCCTTCCATGAAGCGATGGTAGTTCCGGGTTTCCACAAAGGTCGGTCTCATGTAGTCTCTCCTTGCTGCTCGTCAGTTTCAGGCGGCGGACCTGAGCAAAGCGTCCAACTCGTCCAGGTCCACGCCTGATATCCTCAACAATTCCCGCCCGTTCCGGCGCGACATCACTTCGCGCAGCACATGCGCGCGGCCCTCGGTCAGCTGCCCGGGATCGGCGAGGCAGAGCTTCGCCAGCTCGGCATCCCACGTGATGGCGGTGCCGACTGTCGGCGCTTCCGGGGCGGCCCTCCCGGCCACGATTGGCTGCGGGGCCGCCTTGAGGTCGGGCATCACGACCTGGGGCGAATGCTCCAGGAGCGGCGCGCGGAGCTGGTCCTGGATGGCCTCCGCCTTCTTTCCGATCCGGCGCAGCTGTGCCCTGACGCGGCCTTCCTCCGCCGCGCGCTGGAAGCTCAGGGGCACGTAGCGCTGGCTGTTTCCGCCGAAGACGGCGACGCAGATCAGGCTTCCAGGCAGGCCGCTTTCCTCGTCGATCTCGCGGACCCAGACACGATCGGCCTGGTGCAGGTCGTAACCCACCGCGACGCGCGTCTCGTGATACTTCTCGAGATCGTCGTGGTAGTAGCTGTTGGTGTTCCACTCGACGAGCGCGCGCCGGACGGTGCGGACTTCGTAGGGCCGGAAGAGATCGTCCGCCTCGCCCGCCGATACCGGGACGGGCTCGAACCCGTCGGCGACATGCGCCGCCCAGGCCTCGTTCGGCGTCATGGACCTCCGCTGCCCTGTCGCCGGATCCTCGAAGCTCGGCAGGCCGCTGTGCGGGCGGTCGTTGTAGGCGGCCACGGTCGCCTCGCACATCGCGAGGAACTCGTCCCAGACGGGCAGGATGCGCGACGAACCGAACTGCGCGATCTCGGACCGGGTGAGCTTGTGGACCTTGGAGCTCGCTTCCTTGTCCATCTCCTGGTCGAGATAGGTGGGCAGGGTCCGGGCAAGGTCGTTCCAGACCGCATTGAACCGCTCGATGATGCCCTTGCCCTAGCTGTTGTAGGGAAGCGCGTGAATCTTGGTGATGCCGAACGTTGCGTTCCACTTCAAGCAGTGGGGTGATTGGGCACCCGGGCAGGGGATCAATCTGCCTGAGAGGAAGGCCCTGAAGTCGAAGAAAGCCGCCGACGGGACAACGATGTTTCGCGTCGGCAAGCGAATTGCAGGTCGCAATCTGGATGGGTCAGAGTGGGACGAACTTCCAAGGGTCGTAGCCGCCTCGCGCTAGGCGTGGATGACCTCTTCCGCCACGACGAGATGCACGCTCTCAAGCCGGAAGACACGCTTCCGCTCGACACACCGGCGGTCCGGATGGCGATGGCGAAAAACGCGCCGGCGCAGACCGATGCGAAATCTAGGTTGATTGCGCGCTACGTGGAGCGATTTCAGCTGGTCACGCGCGGCGGGCTCTATGTCGATGGCTTTGCCGCCCCGCAGAGCCAAAACCACCCGGAAGCATGGACCGCTCGGCGCGTCCTCGAAATCAACCCTCCGAGGCTGCGGACGTTCTGGCTTTGCGACATCGATCCTGACGGGCTTCGGCAACTGCGCGACCTGCAATCCCGTCACAACCGCGTCCCGCCGGCGCGGCGCGTGTTCGTGATGGAGGGCGACTTTAACGACCGCTACAAGGAAATCCTTATGTCAAGAGACGAACCGCCGTGTTTGCGCTCCTCGACCAGCGAAACACCGAGTGCCATTGGTCGACCGTTCAGGCACTCGCGGCCTACAAGGGACGGACCCGCATCGAGATCCTCTACTTTCTCGCTATCGGTTGGCTTCACAGATCATTGACCCAGTCGCGCCGACCGGAGCGTCTGGCCGAAATTGACCGCTGGTGGGGAGGGGGCGAATGGAGGGATCTGACCGGAAAGACGCAGGTTGAGATGTGTCAGGTGTTCTGCGCTCGCTTCCAGGCCGAACTCGGCTACCGATACGCGAACTGGTGGCCCGTCTATTTGCGCGAGGACGGTCAGAAGAAGGCCTTCTCGCTGATCCACGCGACCGATCATCCTGAGGCACCGAAGCTAATGCGCCGAGCGTTCCAGGACATCTATGGCGAGAAGGACGACAGCCCCACGGATCGGCAGCGCCCGCTGTTCGCCGACGACGATCGCTTCGGTAGTGGTGTCGTCGACGACCGTCAGGATCGCCCCGATGGGGCGCGAACCTGACGTTCGGCCATTTCCGAAAGCCCTGGCCGGGTATCGGTGGTCGCCTCCCGTGTATCCACCTGTTTTCCCGTCATTTTCCTACTTTCGGAAGAGACCTCTGACTTTCGGAACCGATTTCCGAAACCCCCTCACGCCACCGGCGGTCTTTGCTGGCGTTCGAGGCCGCGCCGCATGCGGAGGATTCGTCCCCTCGCCGCCTGTCACGCTTTTTTCTTCAACATGTTAGCTGGTGTCCTCGGGTGATTGCTCTTTGCGGCCCCGATGCAGGTTACTTGCGCGGTCAACCGGCCTCGATCGCGCATTCCCACCCCGCTTCTGTCATCGCCGTCCACGGCCACCGTCCCCTTCCCTAGCCGTTTTCCTTCGTATTTCCCGTTGCTTACGCCGGCCTCACGGGGTTCACCGATTTCTCCAGAAGCTGGTACCCCCCTACACCCAGGATACAGATTGCGGTCCGCAACGGCACCGCACCGCCAGAGCTCACCCTGCATCGGATCCTGCAGCGCCCGATCCCGCTCGACTGGCAGGAGCAGGAACGACTCTACGGGATCTGAACGGCGGTTCGGGCCAAGGCTCTTTGGGGGCACCTCGTCCTGGTTCATTGCGCGCCGGAAATTCCCTGCATGTTCCCTGCGGCGCAGCCGGCAGGGAATTCCACAGTAAACCAATGAATCCTATCACCGAATCTGGGTCGGCAGCGTAGCTCCGAGGCGAAAGCCGAAAAATTCCCTGCAAATTCCCTGCTGGCAGGGAATTTCAGGCCAAAACCTGTAGGGGGGTACCAGCTTCTGGACAAATCGGTGAGCCCCGTGTGGCCGACGTAAGCAACGGGAAACACGAAGGAAAGCGGCTAGGGAAGGTGACGGTGGCCGTGGACGGCGATGAAAGAAGCCGGGTGGAAATGCGCGATATGAGCCGGTTGACCGGGCAACTAGCCTGCATCTGGGCCGCAAAGATCGATCATCGCCCGACACCGGCTAACATGTTGAAGAGACAAGCGGTGCAGGCGGTGATGGGACGCATGTTCCGCATGCGGCGCGGCCTCGAACGCCAGCAAAGACCACCGGTGGCGTGAGGGGGTTTCGGAAATCGGTTCCGAAAGTCAGAGGTCTCTTCCGAAAGTAGGAAAATGACGGGAAAACAGGTGGATACACGGGAGGCGATCACCGATCCCCGGCCAGGGCTTTCGGAAATGGCCGAACGTCAGGTTCGCGCCCCATCGGGGCGATCCTGACGGTCGTCGACGACACCGCTACCGAAGCGATCGTCGTCGGCGAACAGTGGGCGCTGCCGATCCGTGGGGCTGCCGCTCATTTTCCCCATGCCTTCGGTTCGGGTATGGAAATCTTCCTCAGACCGGCCGCCTTGATATCTACAATCTTTTCAGCCGCAGCCGCAGCCGCAGCCGCGGCCTCGGCCGCGTCTGCATCCTTGGTCGCGGTCGCATCGATGAGAGCCTTTTGGAGCTTCACGATATCGAGGTCTCGCCAGATGACGTACCCCATCCTTACGAAACAGAGACCCAGGCCGAAACCGACCATGGCGGCCGCTATGCGCTGACCCAGGACTGACCAAGACGCACCAATTTCGCCCTTCCCGATGGTAATCAGGGACACCAGGTATACGAGCATGACCGCGTTGATCGCGACGATCGTGATGTACTCCCGCACAACCTCAACGATCCGGCCAGTCAACTGCGAGCGCCTGACCGGATCGATACTCTTCCACTCCAGCGACGGCATGCCACGATTTAGGCGCACCAGAACGGCCGCAATCATGATCGACAAGGCCACGATCATCGGCTGAAACGCCTCGAAGAGCCGCTCAAGCGGTATCTTCTCGCCGAATAATATCGCAAGACCTGCTGCAACGAGGATGGTCAAAAGACGGCTCATTCGGCCTTGATCTTTCCGTCCTTCACGAAGCGATTATACACTTCTTGAAGCTGGTCGGCCACGTTGTCGAATTCAAGCAGGTTGCTTCCTTCGTGGGGCAGATCGAAGGGCATCCGTGTCCGGAGGATCGCATCGCCGTCGGTCACCTTGCCATCCTTGCCCTCGACCTGCACCTTGGCATCCGTCATCTCGTCAAGGTCGCCGGCGATACTGCGCATCGCCTTGCGAGATTCCTCTGTCCTTTTACCTCGAACCCTCACGGCAGCATCCACGACCAGGTACTCTTCATCGCCGAGACTCGAGACCAACGGCGTGGCTCGCAAGGCCGATCCTGACGCCCGCCGGTCGGCCGGTCGGCGGCGAGATCAGCAGTTCGTCGCGTTACGTCGCCTCGCCGGCACATTATCGGCCGTGGATTGTGCCACACGCCGCCCATCACCCGGCCTCACCCGCCAGAACCACGTCCACCGCGTCGGCGAAGTCGATGCCCTTGATGCGGGCGACTTCTCGCGCGGCGTGGAGTACCGCATCATGGCGGCGGTCCACCTGATAGCCGTCAGGAACCTTGTGGGCCGCGCGCCGGGGCTGAGAAGCCCCCGCGTCGAGCGGGTCCGGCCCCATGTCCACCGTCCCGAAGGAAACGACCTTCGGTTGCCGCGCGAGATAGGACAGGAACCAGTCCTTCCGGGTGGCGCTCATCCCCTCGGCGAAGCTGACGGTCTCGGCGTCGTCCAGGCTTGCGGCGAAGGCGATCACCTCGTCCTTGAAGACCGGCAGCACCCGGCCCTCGGCAATCAGTCGCTCCACTTCGTATTCCCGCGCCTGCCGCCTGAGCCGCGCCAGCTCGTCGCCGGAGGCAAAGGCCGGATTGTCCTGGTAGATTTCCAGCGCCGCGGCCGGCGCGCCGGTGAATTTGACCGGCTTGAGGCCGGGAACGGCGGGCGCGGTCGCGCCGAGGAAACCCACATGCTTGAGGTAGAAGCCTCCGGGCTTGGGGTTGTTCGGAGCCTTCGGGGTGAAGAGCGCGATGGACACCCGTTTGTAGCGCCCGGCCTTCACCAGGTCGGCGAAGGCCGGGGTCGTCTCTTCCAGCGTGGCCTTCATCACGCCGTCCTGAATGAAGAGGGTCTCCACCCAGCCGTAGGCGGGCGCGTCGATCTCGGGATGGCCGATCACGATGGGGGCCGGATGAACGGCCCGGTCGTATCTGTCCGCGATCTCGCGAAGGCCGTCTTCACTGTATGTTTGCACCCCGCCGGTCATGTCGCGGAACTGGCCCGCCCGGAACACGTCGATGGGGCCGTATTTTCCTGACGGGGAGAGGGCCTGAGCGATCATCGCGTCACCCCGTGATCGTCTGGAACAGGAAGCCAGAGGCGATGCCGGTCAGGACCGGCTTGCGCTCATAGGTGACACCATAGACCCACGACCGCTTGCCGCCCTCCCAGCGCGGCGGCTCCACGAAGGGATGGCCCTTGAGCGTGTAGGTGTAGCCGAACGAGGGCTGTTCCAGGGCGGCGTCCTGCGTCGGTACATAGGCCAGCACCGCGACATTGCCCCAGGCTTCCTTGAAGGTCGCGGCCGGATCAACGCTGTCCACATAGGTGGCCTTGCCCACCGCCAGCTCTTCCACGTCGAAAAGCCCCGCCAGCATCTTCGCGGTGATGCTGTCGGCAGTGGTATACTTGAACCGGTCGATGATCGTCGGATGGTGCTTCAGCGCCTTGAAACCCGCGTTGCTGATCACCATCCGGTTCGGCTCGACGCCGCAGGTTGTCCGCACCACGTCCTTTGCGGCCTCTATATCGGTAATCGGGGTCGAGGTGCCCACATCCCAGCGCGCACCGGCCGCGAGGGTCAGCGTGTTGCCGACCGGATAGCCCGCCGGGTTCGCCGCCAAGGCCGCCTGTTCGATCTCGAGTGTCAGCGTCAGCGTGTCCATCGCCGTGTTGACCGCCCGCTTGCCGAGGTCGATCCCCGGCACTGCCTGCGCCTCGTCTGCATGTTCGCGTGGCACCGGCACGTCGAGCGAGAACTGTTCAAGGCTGTAGGGCTTGCCCTCATAACCGAACTGGATGTTGACAGCGTCCGCGCCGGGCGCGCGCCGCGCCTTGTAGTCGAAGAAGCTCTCGCGCCCGAACTCGATCACCTTGCCGCCGCGCTGCAACACGTCGATGGCAGGGAAAAGCACATGGCCCACGCGCTGCGCGTGGCGATAGCCCTGCGCGATGCCGGACAGGACCGGGTCGATGACGCGGGCGGTGTTGGTATTGAGGATGGGCATTCGGGACTGTCTTTCGTGAGGGGCCGTATTTTGGCCGTGGAGGGGCCTTCCGGTTTTCGAGTCTCCCGATACCCGGAAAGGCGAGAAGGGGTGTTAGCCCCCCGTCAGGATCGTTCCTGACGGCTATTCCGCCGCGACGGATGACCTGACAGCGGCATTACCGGGGTGAAGCGCGTGGCAGGTGTGGTCCCGCCGGTTCGGATTGCGGATATTGCGCGCGGCGAAGTAGCGGCGGACCTGCCGCACCGTCACTCCGACCCGTTCGGCAATTTCCGTGTTGTTGAGGCCGTCGCGGATCCCGGCCATATAGGCGTCGTCGCGGACAGCGAGCGCGGGGATATAGACCCGTTCGCCATCGAAGAGCGCGCACAGCCTCTCGGCATCCTCCCGGCCTACCGCTCGCACCAGGAGGTGATCGTCCGAGAGCGAGATACCGGCGCGCGGGATGCGGAAATCGCGACCGCCGAGCGTCTTGCGAAGCCGCAGCATGAGGCCGTCGCCAAGGTTGTCCTGCACCGCCCGGCCGAAGCTGTCGGGCTCGAAATAGTCATGCCGAAGATGGCTTTGCATGGTCTCTCCGCTGCGGTTTCGGCCGTGTTGTCAGGACATAAAGTCCTGACAAACCGGGGTGCTTGGCGACAGGACACATGTCCGGCAGAGATGCGGTCGGCGTGTCCCATAGGCTCGAACGGTGCCGGTTGGGCACAGGCGGATCGCCGCAGGCATGGGGCCGTGAGCTGCGGCCGAAGATGCCAAGGGCGGCCGGGTCCACGGCAGGACCGGCCGCCCGCTTCGGATCAGTTTCCAGAACCTGGAAACTGAAAGCCGGGCAGCCCGTTCGGATCAAAAGCCCAACTTGGGCTCTTTCACGGGCGGGGATACGGAACGCACAAAATGTTTCGGGCAGATCAAGTGGCAGAAATTGCCGTTTGGCAAAACCCCTTGCAATCCAGGGCCTTCCCTGTCAGGAATTGCGGCGGAGCCTAGAAACCTCCCTGTGGTGGGTCGCGCCACCGATGCCTGGTGCGAGAGAGGAAAATCAGAACGCAGAATCTGCGTTCTGATCCCGACGCGAAGCCAGCATGAACGGCGCAAGTGACCCGGTTCGCCGGGTGCGGTCGCACATGACGCGGCCGGGAGGGCATGGCGCATGTCCAAGGCGAAAGCCCAAAGGCCATGCCGCCGTCCCACAGACGGTTTCTAGCTCCCGGCTCCCGCGCTGTTCGCGGGGAAGCGCCCTAGAAAAGCGCCTGTGGAGACCGACCATGACCACTTTCAACGACAGGCTCGATGCCGTCTGCCGCAGCCTCAATGCGCTGCACTATCTCAACACCCTTCTCGACCTTGCGATCAATGCGGACGGCGGCGCGCTGGCCGATCCGAAGAGCGGTCTTTCCGAACTCATGGGCCGTCAGCTCGAAGACATCGGCGATGCGGTCAATGCGATCCGCGCCGCCGCGCCCAACGCGGACCGCCCGGCCTGGCACGACATTGAGACCATCGCCGCTCGCGCGCGCGTCCACCAGGACGAAGCGGCGCGGGTGATGTTCGTTCTGACCGGCGAGGATCACGAAGGCCCGGCCTACCGGGCATGGGACGGCAATCTGCATGAAGGTCTGCCGGCCCATCTGCTGGCGAGACATATCTGGAACGCGCTCGCTCATGCCGATGTGTGGGGGCAGGTCAGCACCGCGACCGGCATTGATCTTCTGGACCTGAAACGCATCCTTGAGGCGATGCTGGAATACCTGCCGCGCCGCGAGGCCATTAAATTGCGAGGGCTCGGGCCGAATGCCGAGAGCGCAGAACAGGCGGTCGGGGCCGAGCCGCACGACCCGCTGAGCGAGGTCGATTTCGGCCAGATCGCGAGAGACACCAAGGTTAATGAGGGTGTAGTTCGCCGTGTCGTGGCGCGGCTCCTCGCGGAGCCCCGGCCCGTTCCTAACGGCGATGAACAAGCTGCCGTCAGCAACGGCTGATCTGCAAGGCGCGGGCGGAGACGGCCGCGCCTCTCGCTTTTCCTGACAGGTGCCGAAATGACCGGAGAACTGCCCCTTACAGTCCATGTCCCCGCCGAGGAATGGGCCTATGCTCAGCGCCGCTTGACATGGCTCGAAACCCTGCTCTTGCGCGTGGTGCGCGACCGGGGGCGAATGCAGGAATGGTATGACGCGGGCGAGCTTGCGGCGCTACGCCTGCCGGGTCTGCCCGTGACGCGCACCGGCATCGCGCAGAAGGCCGGGCGCGAGGGCTGGCCCCGTAAGGGGCGGGCCGGTCGGCGCGTCGTCTTCCACGTCTCGGCACTTCCTTCCCGCGCCTTTGACGCGCTCATCGCCAGGATGCTCGACCTGTCGCCCTTGGAGCCCGACCCGGCTGACCTCTTCGACCTGCCCGCTGCGCCAGTGCCCGCAGCGCCTATGCCGCCGAACGCCGCGCCATCCTGGGTGCTGCCCCTCATGCGCATCCTGAGGGGCGAGGCGAAGGGCGACCTTGCCTGCGCCTGGCGCGCGCTGCCTGCGCACCTTCCGCCCGGAACCGTCTTGCCGGACGTGAAGGATGCCGCCAAGGTGCTGGTGGCGCTGGGGATCGCATAGGCTGACCATGAGCGACGATCCGGAAAGTCTTGCGGAGAACATTGTCGAGGGAGTGCGGTTCCTGACGATCAGGGAAATCGCCGCCCTGTCGAAGCTGACCGGGTTCAGAATCAGGACGATGGCGGGCTGGGAGCGCGAGGCGAGGCGCCAGCGCTGGGACAGTTCCGGCCCTGACTGCTTCCGGGGAACCGGCGCCCAGCGCGCCTACCACATGATGCTGCTGCCCCGCGCCCTGCGCAAAGCGCTGGCCCCGCCCAAGCCGGACATGAAGGCCGTTGCCGCGAAGCGCCGCGAAGCCTGCGCGCGGGCGAGGCGGGAAATCCTGACGCGGCTCGAAGAATACCAGGCGACACACGGCCTGTCCCGGAAGGCGGCCGTCCTCGCATTCGCCGGGGCGGTAAAAGACGCATCGCGCAAGCGGATGAACCCGCTGCTTGTGCAGATCGAAGGGTTCGACCTGCCGTGCACCATTATAAGGGACGCGAGGGGTTGGGCCGGGAAAGGCAAGCCGTGGCTGGTCTCGCCGAGAACACTCTATCATTGGATTGCAGATGCCAACGCGGACGGTGCTCTTGCCACGAACCCGCGCAGGGCGGGCGGCAGGAAGGACAGCAACGAATTGCAGGCGACGATTCGGTTCCTCTGTGATGCGCCGGACGAGTATCTGAACGTGGTGGTAAGCCTCACCGGCCCGCGCCTCCTTGAGGCAATGCGGCGCCGCGGATACCCCGTTTAACCCTGTGCAGAGTCTTGCTATGCAGTCCAGAACCTGACGCCGCTGTGTCCAGAAGCTGATGCCGCGCCACAGCATGGGCGGTGGGGGTGCAAGGCACGGGAAAATCGATCGAAAGTTCGGACTTTTTCTGTTCAATATCAATAACTTATGTCTGTGGCGGAGTGGAAGGGATTCGAACCCTCGAGACGGTTCCCCGTCTGCACCCTTAGCAGGGGTGTGCCTTCGACCACTCGGCCACCACTCCGCCTGCCCGTTTAAAGGGATGGGGTGGACGCGGCAAGGGAAAACGGTGGGTACCCGGGCGTTCGGACCGGCCGATCGGTGTGGCAGCGCGGCCGGTGCGCCGCAGGTGCCGGATGCTTGGGCGCGGCCCCTGCATGTCCTCTTGTGCGGCGTCCGGATGTGGCAGGGTGGCCATGTGTCGTTGCGTCTCGCGAAACGATGGCTGCGAAACGGCGGGATCGTTTTCGTCGCGGGGAATATGGGGGAAAATCTGTGAGATAGTTCAACTAAAGGTTGTAAGGCCGGCGCTTGCCTTCTAAGGTGATCCTGCAAGCAGCGCTGGCTGCCGGTCCTGGCACTCACCCAGCCACCACCCACCCACGCTCCCTGAGCATGAGACCGGCAGTCAGCCCTGCTTGCCCCCGGTGCCCGCCGCCGCGCTTTCCTTCCTGGCCGGCAGCGGCCGCAAGCCACCGCGACATGCGGCCGCGGTCGACCGGCAAGGGGCACGGGCCTTCGCCTTCCGCCGCGCCCTTGACAGCCCTTGCGCGCCGCGATCGGCGTGTCCTCCTGCGTGATCCCCTTGCAAGCCCGGCCCGGTTTCAGGATAAGAAGCGCGAACCACAGGGAGAATGCCCATGCGTGCGCGCATCTACCAGCCTTCCCGCAACGCGATGCAGTCGGGGACGGCGAAGACCCACGACTGGATTCTCGATTTCGCACCGGCCGAGGCGCGCGAGGTCGATCCGCTGATGGGCTGGACCGGCTCGGGCGATACCCAGGCCCAGGTGCGGCTGCGGTTCGAGACCCGCGATGAGGCAGAGGACTACGCCCGCGCGCACGGGATCGACTACGTCCTGGCCGAGCCGCACAAGCGCAAGGCGAACATCCGCCCACGGGGCTACGGCGAGAACTTCGCCACCGACCGGCGCGGCCCCTGGACCCATTGAGACCGGGGCGAAAACGCCGACGTGACAGCGGGGGCGCAGGGTGGCGGCGTCCTTTTTCCTATGGGTATCGAAAGGCGGTGCGATGACCCGTTTCCCTGCCGTCGCAGCACTTCTGTGGATCGTGGCTGCGCCGCTTTCGGCCGCGCCGGCCACCCCTGAGGGGGCGGCCGGGATCGAGGCCGCGCTCCGGGCCTATCTTGGCCAGACGCCGGGCGTTCTCTCGGTGGTGCCCGAGGGCGACGGCTATTCGGTCACGCTTGACCCCGCCCCGTGGATTGCGGCCGCCCGAGGCAAGGCCGCGGCCGAGATCGCGCCCCTGCATTTCGCGCTTGCCGACAACGGCGACGGCACCTGGGCGGTGACCGCCGGCGAGCCGGTTTCGGTCAGGGCCAATGTCCCCGGTGCGCTCTCATTCGATCTGGCGGTGGCCTCCTTCACGATGGACTGCACCTTCGACACGGCGCTGATGGCCTGCCGCAACGCGACGTCGACGGCGAACGGGATCGCGCTGCACCAGGCGATGACGGAGCCCGACGGAACGGTCACCGACCTGAGCTACCGGATCGCCCGGATCGCGGCCGAGACGATGGCGGTGCCCGCCGCCTCGGGCAGCGGGGCCGACACGTCGATGCGCTATGCGGCCACCGACGTTGCCGAGACCGTCCGCGTGACACCGGCGGCAGGCGGTGGCGGGATGCCGCTGGACCTCGACATTGCCATCGCCTCCTACGATGTCAGGACCGAGGCGCTCGCCCTGCAGGTCGCAGGGCTCCACACGCTTCTTGCCTGGTTCGTGGCGCATCCCTCCGAGGCGGCCGCGAACGCTGACCCCGAAGGCCTGAAGGCGGCGATCCGGGGCGCGCTGCCGCTTTGGTCCGCCCTCACCGGCACGGGTGAGGCAAGGGAGATCTCGGTCACCACGCCCGTCGGCTCCGGCTCGGCCGAAAGCGTGACATTCGGCATCGACATGAGCGGCATCGCCGCCGATGGCCGTTTCCGCGAAAGCCTCGCGGTCAAGGGCCTAAGGCTGCCTGCCGAGATCATGCCCGCATGGGTGCCGCCGCTTCTGCCGTCGGAGGCGTCGATCGATGTCGCAGTCTCTGGCTTCGACCTCGCCGCGCCGGCGGCGCTGTTCCTCGACGCGGTGAAGCCCGGCTTCCAGCCTGACGAGGCGTTCGACGCCCGGATGCTCGCCGCGCTTCTGCCCCAGGGCAAGGTCACGGTCACCCTCGCGCCGCAGGGCGTCGTGACGCCGAGCTATACGCTCGACTACGAGGGCGCTGTCGACGCCGGACCGGGCCGGATGCCGGAGGGCCGGGTGACCGTGGGCGCCACCGGGATCGACGCCGCGCTCGAGGCGCTCAATGCGGCGCCCGAGGACGTGCGTTCGGGCGCCGTGCCGGGGGTGATGATGCTGCGCGGGCTTGCAAAGCCCGCGGGCGTCGGCCGCTTCGTCTGGGACATCGAGATGACGCCGGACGGCAAGGTCACGGTGAACGGCATGGACATGTCGGCGCTCGCCACGATGCAGTGAGCGGCCGGGAAGGGAAGGGAGCCCAGGATGACCGCCACCGAGATCACCCGCGGCGACCCGCTGTCGCCCGACCTCGCGCTCCTGCACGCGCGCCACGCCGCCGACATGCATGCCGAAACGCCTCCCGAAAGCATCCACATGCTGCCGCCTGATGGCCTCGCCCAGCCCGGCATCGACTTCTTCGTGCTGCGCGAGGATGGCCGGCCGGTCGGCATGGGGGCGCTGAAACGGACCGGCATGGGCGATGCCGAGATCAAGTCGATGCACGTGCTGGCGGAAGCCCGCGGGCGGGGACTGTCGCGGCTGATGCTCGACCACCTGATCGCCCATGCGCGCGCGCTCGGCTGCGGGCGCGTCAGCCTCGAGACCGGCGCCGAGCCGATCTTCGCCCCGGCCCGCGCCCTCTATGCCCGCGCCGGCTTCATCGAATGCGGACCGTTCGACGGCTACCGCGAGGACCCCAACAGCGTCTTCATGACGCTCGGCCTTGCCTGAGTGGCCGGGCAGCCGCTAAAGGGGGCGGAGCGGTCCCGTAGCTCAGCTGGATAGAGCAGCTGCCTTCTAAGCAGCGGGTCGGGGGTTCGAGTCCTCCCGGGATCGCCAGTCATGGAAAGTTTGCCAACCGGCGCCGCAGGCGCCCGATCCAAGGCCGCTGTCGTCCCACGCGGCTGGCATCGTCCGGCGGCTCCAGTCGGGCCTGCCACGCGTCGTGCCGACCACGCAAGCGCGCAGGGCCGGTCCGCAGGCGATTCGCCTGAGTCGCGTTGGCGGGTCTTTGGGGGACGGCGCGGCGATCGTGGCTGGACGGTGTCAGCATTGTGGCAACAATTGGGCGGCCGAAAGAAGGATTCTCCCGGGCGCACGAGGTAATCGGACAGGAGCGAAATGATTGTGCACGAATGCCGCGGGGGACTAGTCTAACTAGACAGGTTTGTCGGCGGGGCGAAATCGCGGATAATGATCTCATAAAGGTTATCGATTGTTATTAAAGAGTTAGCGAGTGAGTTCGGTGCGTAAGAGTGCAAGGATATTTCCTGATCTGGTCCCGCCCGACGTCGAAAGTCGGGCGGGACCGAAGACCCGGGTTGCCGTTTTGGACGACCTCGACCTTCTGCCGGCGCTTGCGTTCGTGATCTGTGCCGCGGCGTCGGTTCTCTTCCTCTCGATCGCCGGATAGTCGCGCGGACCGTATCACCTTCCCCGCCGATCCCTGACTGTTCCCGTTGCCCGGATTTGATGCTTCACTCGCCACCGATGGGGGCAGAGCGAAGGGCAGGCCGCATGGGACAGGATACGCCAGAGCAGCTTCTCGGATCGCTTTTCGACCGTGCCGTGGCGGTCGCCGACCCGATGCGCGTGATCCCGCACCATCTGCCGGAGCGGCCCGGGGGCCGCGTCGTGGTCGTGGGCGCGGGCAAGGCCTCGGCCCGGATGGCCGAAGCCGTGGAGGCATCCTGGGGCCCCTGCGAGGGGATCGTGATCACGCGCTATGGCTACGCCCGGCCATGCCGGGGCATCGAGATCGTCGAGGCAGCCCACCCGGTGCCCGACATGGCGGGGCTGGCCGCGACGGGACGGATGCTGGCACTGCTTCGTGACCTCGGGCCTGACGACTTCGTGCTGGCGCTGATCTCCGGCGGGGCCTCGGCGCTTCTGGTGGCGCCGGCCGAGGGCGTGACGCTCGCCGAGAAGCAGGCGGTCAACGCGGCCCTTCTGGCCTCGGGCGCACCGATCCAGGCGATGAACACGGTCAGGAAACACCTGAGCCGGGTGAAGGGCGGGCAGCTTGCTGCCGCCGGCCAACCGGCACGGATGCTGGCGCTGATGGTCTCCGACGTGCCGGGCGACGATCCGGCGCTGATCGGCTCCGGCCCGACGGTGGGCGATGCCACCACGCCCGACGAGGCGCGGGCGATCCTGGCGCGCTGGGGCGTGGCGGTGCCGGAAGGCATCGCGGCGGCGCTGAGGCGGCCCTCGGGCGTGATCGCCCCGGCGGACGCGCGGCTCGCGCGGGTTGAGAACCGGGTGATCGCCGCCCCCGCCCAATCGCTCGCCGCAGCGGCCGCGCTGGCGCAGGAGGCCGGGTGCAGGGCCGAGACTCTCGGCGACCGGATCGAGGGCGAGGCGCGCCAGGTGGCGCAGGCCCATGCCGCGCTGGCGCGGCAACGGCAGAAGGAAAAGGCGGCAGGGCCGCTGGTGCTTCTGTCGGGGGGCGAGCTGACGGTGACGCGGCGGGGAAACGGCGTCGGCGGACCGAACGCGGAATATGCCCTGGCTCTGGCGATCGCGCTCGGGGGCGCGCCGGGCATCCATGCGATCGCCTGCGACACCGACGGCGTCGACGGCGCGGCCGAGGTCGCCGGGGCGCTGATCGGGCCCGGGACGCTTGACGCCGCCCGTGCGGCGGGGCGGGACCCGGCCAAGGCGCTGGCCGAGAATGACGCACACGGGTTCTTCGCCGCCGCGGGCGGGCAGGTCGTCACCGGGCCGACGCTGACCAACGTCAACGACTTCCGCGCGATCCTGATCCTCTGACGCTGTTCCCTCGCGCCAGAAGCGCCTCGATCTCCTCGCGGCCCGGCATCGAGGCCGCCGCCCCTGCCCGCGTGACCGAGATCGCCGCCGCGGCGCAGCCGAACCGGACCGCGTCGAGCGGTGCCATGCCGCGGGCGAGCGCCGCCGCGAAGCCGCCGTTGAAGGCATCGCCCGCGCCGGTCGTCTCCGCCACCGGGCCGGCGTCGAAGGCCGGGACGAGCGTGCTTTGCGCCCCGTCATGGAAAAGCGCCCCCTGTGCGCCGAGCGTCAGGATCACCGCACCCGCGCCCGCGGCGCGGATCGACTCGGCCGCCGCGCGCGCCTCGGCCAGCGAGGTAACCGGCAGGCCGGTCAGAAGCTCGGCCTCGGTCTCGTTCGGGGTGACATAGTCGCAGAGGGCGAGCATCCCCTCGGGCAGGCGCGCGGCCGGGGCGGGGTTGAGGATCGTCGTGGAGCCGCCGGCGCGGGCGATCCGCAGCGCCCGCAGCGCGGCGTCGAGCGGCTGCTCGAGCTGCGTCACGAAGACAGCGGCACCGGCGATCAGCGCCGCCCGCGCCTCGATGTCGGCGATGGAAATGCGCCCGCCCGCGCCCGGCGCGATGATGATCGCATTGTCGCCGGTCGCATCCTCGACAAAGATGAAGGCAGCGCCGGTGTGGCTTTCGGCATCCTCGGCAACCTCGGGGACCACGCCCGCCTCGGCCCAGATGGCGCGGGCCATGTCGGCGAAGGCGTCCCGGCCGAGCCGGGTGAGGAAATGCACCAAGGCCCCCGCCTTCGCCGCGGCGACCGACTGGTTGGAGCCCTTGCCGCCGGGACCGAGCGCGAAGTCGAGCCCGGCGAGCGTCTCGCCGATCCGGGGCTGCCGCGCGGCCCGGTAGGTCGTGTCGGCATTGAAGACGCCGAGGATGACGACGCTGCCCATCGCCTACTCCGTGAACGAGCTTGGCGCGCCGCCCTCGAAACGGTTCGGGCTGCTGTAGTTGCAGGGCGCCTCCTGCATCTCGAGGTGGAGCTGTTCGCCGTGGTAGGGATGGGCGCGGGCAAGATCCTCGTCGAACTCGATGCCGAGGCCGGGGCCGGTGGGCACGAGAACGTGGCCGTCCTCCCATCGGATCGAGTTGCGGATGAGTTTCAGATGGAAGGCGCCGCCCGTCTCGATCGTCTCGACCATCAGGAGGTTGGGGATCGAGGCGCCGAGATGGATGTTGGCCGCCCATTCCACCGGCCCGGCGTAGAGGTGGGGCGCAAGCTGCGCGGTGAAGACCTCGGCGATGGCGGCGATCTTCTTGGCTTCCCAGATGCCGCCGGCGCGCCCCAGAGCCGGTTGCAGGATGCGCGCGCCGCCGGTCCTGAGGACGGTGGCGAACTCGGCCTTGGTGGTGAGGCGCTCGCCCGTCGCCACCGCAATCCGCACCGCCTTCTGCACCTCGGCGAAGTCCAGAAGGTTGTCGGGCGGGATCGGCTCTTCGTACCAGAGCGGCCCCCAAGGCTCGATCGCATGGGCGAGGCGGATGGCGCCGGCGACGTTGAACTGGCCGTGCGTGCCGAAAAGGAGGTCCGCCCGGTCGCCCACCGCCTCGCGGATCGCCTTGCAGAAGGCGGCGGAGCGGCTGATGTCCGAGGCACTCGGGTCATGCCCGCCGCGGATCGTGTAGGGGCCGGCCGGGTCGAACTTCACCGCGGTGAAGCCCATGCCGACGAAGCGCGCCGCGGCCTCGGCCGCCATGTCGGGGTCGACCCAGAACTCCGCGCTTTCCTGCCCCGGCTCGGGATAGAGATAGGTATAGGAGCGCAGCCGTTCATTCATCATCCCGCCGAGAAGCGCCCAGACCGGCCGGCCCCTCGCCTTGCCGACGATGTCCCAGCAGGCGATCTCCAGCCCCGAGAAGGCGCCCATGACGGTGGGATCGGGGCGCTGGGTGAAGCCGGCGGAATAGGCGCGGCGGAACATCAGCTCGACGTTCTCGGGGTGTTCGCCGGCCATGTGGCGGTCGAAGACGTCCTCGATGACGGCGGCCATCGCCTTCGGCCCCACGGTGGCGGCATAGCATTCGCCGATGCCGGTGATCCCGTCATCGGTGGTGAGCTTGACGAAGGTCCAGTAGCGCCCGCCCCAGCCGGGGGCGGGGGGCGCCACGGTGAAGATTTCCAGGTCCTTGAGCCGCATCGGTTCTGCTCCGCCCGCCCGGGGCCCCTTGCCCCGCGGGCAGAGACTATTTGCGCCCGGCCGAAAGGGGAAGCGCGATCAGGAGACGAGGGGGCTGCGCCGTGCGGGCACCACGAGAAGCACCACCGCCGCCGCCATCAGGACGCCGGAGAGGAGGAAGGGCGCGCCGGGCAGGTAGTAGCCCGTTTCGGGCCGGGTGAAGGCCCAGAAGACCGAGGTCATCACCATCGGCGCGAGCCCCATGCCCACCGCCTGCACCGCCGCAAGAACGCCCTGAAGCTCTCCCTGCCGGTCGTCGGGTGTGGCGTTCGACATCAGTCCCGACAGCGCCGGCCCGGCGATGCCGGCGATTGAGGCCACCGGCGTGAAGGCCAGCGCCCAGAAGCCGGAGGTGACGACGCCGTAGAAGGCGAAGGTCACGGTCTCGAGCGTCATGCCGTAGCCGGCGGTCCGGTGCTCGCCGAAGGCCCGCGTCGCCGGCGCCACGAGAAAGCCCTGCACCACGACCATGCAGATGCCGAAGGCCGCAAGCGAGAGGCCGTTCCACCAGGCGTCCCAGCCGAAGCGCTCGGTGCCGTAGAAGGCCCAGACCGAACCGTAGGACTGGAAGGCGAGCGTGTAGAGGAACATGATCGCCAGCATCCGCCCGAGGCCGGGCAGGTGGCCGATGGCGCGGAACGAGGCGAAGGGATTGGCGCGGGCGAGGCTGAAGGGCCGGCGCCTGTCGGCGCCCAGGCTTTCGGGCAGCGCCCAGAGGCCGAAGGCCGCGTTCAGCGCCGCCACCGCCGCGGCCGCCCAGAAGGGCGCACGGGTGCCCCATTCGGCCGCGATGCCGCCGATGAGCGGCCCCGCGACGAACCCGAGCCCGAAGGCCGCACCGATGTAGCCGAAGTTCCGCGCCCGTTCCTGCGGCGGCGAGATGTCGGCGACGTAGGCGCTGGCCGTGGCATAGGTGGCGGCCGCGGCGCCGGCCATGAGGCGGCCCAGAAGCAACAGCCACACCGTCTGGGCAACGGCCATGATGATGTAGTCGGCTGCCATCACCGCGAGCGCGATCAGCATGACCGGCCGCCGCCCGTAGCGGTCGGACAGGTTGCCGACGACCGGGCCGCAAAGGAACTGCATCGCCGCGAACGAGGTCGCCAGAAGCCCGCCCCAGAGCGAGGCCGACGACAGGTCGGCCCCGGTCACCTCGCGCATGAGGTCGGGCATGACCGGGAAGATGATGCCGATCCCGATGGAGTCGATCATCACCGTCACGAGGATGAAGAGAAGCGCAAGTCGGTTCTGCATGGAAGTCCCGGCTGGCGCGGAAGGGTCCGCCGGGCGCGGCACAGTATCCGGCGGAAGGGCCGAAGGAAAGGGGTCAGCCCCGGGCGATGGCGTCGAGCAGGCCGGCGAGCGCTGTCGGCATGGAGAAGAAGGGCGAATGCCCCGAGACCAGCCGGTGGAGCGTGCAGGAAGGCAGGGGGCGGGCCATCTCTGCCTGGTATTCCGGCGGAATGGTGCGGTCGTCCTCGCAGAGGATGTAGTGGCAGTCGATGGCCGGCACGGTGGCACCGGCTGGCAGCGGGGTGGACTGCGGCCGGATCGGCTCGGGGCAGAGGCGGGGCAGCGCGAAGGCCACGGCCTCCGGCGGGCAGTCGTGATAGAAGACCGCGGCGGCCTTCTGCGGATCGGCGGTGTAGGTCACCCCGCCGGGGTCCGCCCGCATTACGCCCCGGAGCGGCTGGCGCGGCCCCGCCCTGCGCATGTCGACCAGCGACAGCCCCGGCGCGGGAACATAGGCTGAGAGGTAGACCAGCCGGCGGATGCGGCCGGGTGCGCGCCCGGCGGCAAGCGTCGCCGGGTAGCCGGCGGCGGAATGGGCGACCAGCGTCACCGGCGCGTCGATCGCCGCGATGATCGCCTCGACGTAGCCGTCGAGCGTGGCGGCGGCCGGCGCCGTCCGGTCCTCGCCATGCGCCGGCAGGTCGATGGCGCGGGCGGTGTGGCCGAGCGCCTCAAGCGCCGGGATCACCTCGCGCCAGCACCAGGCGCCGTGGCAGGAGCCGTGGACAAGCAGGAACGCCGCCATTTCAGAGGTGCCCGATGCCGCTCAGGAAGCCGCGCAGGAGCCCGGCGTATTCCGCGGGCTTCTCCACCGGCGGGACATGGCCGGCCCCGCGGATCAGCTCGAACCGCGCGCCCTTGATCAGTTCCGCGGTCTCGCGC
This sequence comes from Albidovulum sp., assembly GCA_030837825.1. Taxonomy (GTDB): domain Bacteria; phylum Pseudomonadota; class Alphaproteobacteria; order Rhodobacterales; family Rhodobacteraceae; genus Albidovulum. The sequence goes on along the minus strand of JAUQYB010000091.1, from coordinate 35,552 downwards.
ACGAGGTCGGGCGGGGTCGAGCCGTCCTCCGCCCCCGCGATCACCAGCGTGGGCAGCGTGAGCCCTGAGGTCGGCGTGTAGAGATCCGTCCCCGAGATCGCCGCCATCGCGCCGAGGTAGCCCTCCACGGGCTGGCGCACCAGCATGTTGCGCCAGCCCTGCATCTGGGGCGTTTCGCGGAAGGGCTTCGAGAACCAGCGCTGCATCGTCGCCTCCGCCACCGCTTCGATCCCGCCGGCGCGGACGGCGGCGATCCTTTCGGCCCAGACGGCGGGCGTGGCGATCTTGGTGGCGGTGTTCGAAAGCACCATCGCGCGCACCAGATCGAGCCGCTTCACCGCAAGGCCCTGCGCGACCATGCCGCCGAGGGAGAGGCCGACGAAGACGCAATCGCGCACGCCCACGGCCTCCAGCAGCCGCTCGGCGTCGCGCACCAGCGCACCCATGGCATAGGGGCCGGGAGGGCAGGACGACAGGCCGTGGCCGCGCATGTCGTAGCGGATCAGGCGAAGGCCCTTCGGCAAGAGCGGCACCACCCTGTCCCAGAGCCGGAGATCGGTGCCGAGCGCGTTGGCGAAGACCACCGGCGGCCCGGCCGGGTCGCCGTCCTCGCGGCAATGGATGTGGATGTCATCGAGATCGAGAATGTTCATGGGGCCTCCGTCCTGCACAGTCTGGGGCGGGACGGGGCCGGGGGCAAGCACCCGGCAAGCACCCTCGGGCCGCTTGACCGGAGGCCGGGCTTTGGCTAGGCGGGCGGGAACCTTTCCACAGATTGCAGGGAGCCGCCCGTGGCCAATCCGTCCCTCCTCATCCTCGCCGGCGACGGCATCGGCCCGGACGTCATGGCCGAGGTGAAGAAGATCATCGCCTGGCTCGGCGACAGGCGCGGGCTCCGCTTCGACGTCAGCGAGGACCTGGTCGGCGGCTGCGCCTATGACGCGCACGGCACGCCCCTGACCGACGAGACGATGGCGAAGGCACAGGCGGTCGACGCGGTCCTTCTGGGCGCGGTCGGCGGGCCGAAATACGACAAGCTGGATTTCAGCGTGAAGCCGGAGCGGGGGCTTCTGCGCCTGCGCAAGGAGATGGACCTTTATGCCAACCTCCGCCCGGCCCAATGCTTCGACGCGCTCGCGGATTTCTCCTCGCTGAAGAAGGAGGTCGTCGCCGGGCTCGACATCATGATCGTGCGGGAGCTGACCTCGGGCGTCTATTTCGGCGAGCCGCGCGGCATCTTCACCGAGGGCAACGAGCGGGTCGGGATCAACACCCAGCGCTATACCGAATCCGAGATCGCCCGCGTGGCGCGATCGGCCTTCGAACTGGCGCGGCGGCGGTCGAACAAGGTCTGCTCGATGGAGAAGGCCAACGTTATGGAATCCGGCATCCTCTGGCGCGAGGTGGTGCAGGAGGTGCACGACAAGGAATACCCCGATGTCGCGCTGTCGCACATGTATGCCGACGCGGGGGCGATGCAGCTGACCCGCTGGCCGAAGCAGTTCGACGTGATCGTCACCGACAACCTGTTCGGCGACCTGCTGTCGGACCTTGCCGCGATGCTGACCGGCAGCCTCGGGATGCTGCCCTCGGCCTCGCTCGGCGCGCCGATGGCGAACGGGCGGCCGAAGGCGCTCTACGAGCCCGTCCACGGCTCGGCCCCCGACATCGCCGGGCAGGGCAAGGCCAACCCGATCGCCTGCATCCTGTCGTTCGCGATGGCGCTCCGGTATTCCTTCGATCAGGGGGCCGAGGCCGAGCGGCTGGAGAAGGCGGTGGAGAGGGTGCTGGCCGACGGCAAGCGCACCGCCGACCTGATGGGTCCCGAGGGCGGCAAGCCGGTGAGCACCGCCGGAATGGGCGACGCGATCGTGGCCGCCCTCGACGCCTCGCTCTGACGGCCGCACCACAGGGGCTGGAGGGCTAGGCGGTTTCGGGCCATTCGGCTTCGGGTGGCGGCACGTCCATCGCGGCGATCTCGCCATAGTGCAGGATGCGCTCGGCATGGCGCGCCATGCGTTCGAGGCTGCGAATGGCGTCGGTCTGCGCGAAGACCGCTGCGGCGCTGGCAAGCCCCGCGTCCTCGCGCAGGAGCGCCGCGCGGCGCAGCCGCAGGGCGCGTGCGCCAATGAGACGGGCGATCCGGTTCATCCGCCGGTGCTGGCCCTTGGCGGAAGGTGCGGCGGCGGCGTGACGCAGCGCCATGCCGAGGACCGCCGCCGCTCGCCCCAGATCCGGATCGGACAGCAGGAGCGCGATCCGCCCATCCTGCCGGGTGCGGTGCCAGAGCCGGTTGAGGTGGTCGATCCGGTGCAGAAGCGCCGTTCGCCGGGCGAGCGGCGCGGCCTGCCCCTCCGGCACCGCGATGCGGGTGACATAAGTGCCGAGGTCTTCAAGCGCCGGTCGCATCAGCGGCGCGATTTCCGCCAGGCCCGTGTCGGTGCCGCCGGGCGCGAGCCGGGCGCCGAGGGCGGCGAAAAGCGCGGCCGCATCGGCATCGGACGCGCCCCGCGCCGCGTCGAGCGCCGCCGGCGCGTCGGCGAGCAGGCGGCGGTCGGGGGGGTCGCCCAAGGCCGCGCCGCTGCCGGGCACGAGCCGTTCGATCAGCCGCGCGAAGGAGTCGGTGAAGGGCAGGATCAGCACCACGCCCATGAGGTTGAAGAGCGTGTGGAACGCCACCAGCGCGGCCGGCCCGTCGCCGCCCATCACCCGCGAGAGTGCCGGCACGGCGGTGGTGACGACGGCGAAGGCCGCGAGCCCGGTCACGACGTTGTAAGCCACGTGCGCCATCGCCGTCCGCCGCATGTCGCGCGATCCTCCAAGCGTCGCCAGGACGGACTTGAAGGTGGTGCCGATGTCCATGCCGATCACCATCGCCGCGGCCTGCGGCAGACCGATAGCGCCTGATCCCAGAAGCACCAGCGTCGCGGCAACGCCCGCGCTCGACGACTGGATCACCACCGTGACGGCAACGCCGAGGAGGAGAAGCCGGAAGCGCCCCCAGAGGGTGTCGGCCGTGGGCGCGACGGAAAGCATCACGTCGTGAAAGCCCGCCGCCCCCGTCTGCATCATGTCGAGCCCCAGGAAGATCAGGCTGAACCCGGCAAGGAGCGATCCCGCCCGACCCCATGCTCCCCGCCCCATCACCGACAAAAGCCCCGCCACGAACAGCAGCGGCAGCGCAAGCCGCGCAAGATCGAGCTTGAAGCCGAGCAGGACGACCATCCAGCCGGTGACCGTCGTGCCGACATTCGCGCCGAAGACGACACCCATCGCCTGCGGAAAGCTGAGAAGCCCGGCGCCGACGAAGCCGATCGTCATCACCAGCGTCGCCGAGGAGGACTGGATCAGCGCCGTCGTCGCTGCGCCCGCGACAGCGCCAGTCAGGGGCGAGGTCGTGACGCGACGAAGGACGGCCCGCGTCTGGCGGCTGGCGAGGTCGGCCAGCGCGCCGGTCATCAACTGCATGCCCAGAAGAAACATGCCGGTGCCGCCGAGAAGGATCGAAATATCGCCGGTCATCGCCCTGCCGTCCAGTTCCGGGCGGAGTTTCGCCGCGCCCGGCCCGCCGCGCAATGGCCCGCGTGGGCGGGGACCCCTGGCCGGGGCTTGTGCTCGGCGGCGGCTGCGTCCATTGGTTGCGCAATCACGCGGGTTGAACGAGCGGCACATGACGCCCCAGATGGCGCACCACAATTTTCGCGGAACGATCTTCGCGCTGATAGCGATGGGCATCTTCTCCACGCACGACGCGGTGGTGAAGACGCTTGGGGCCAGCTATTCGCCGTTCCAGATCGTCTTCTTCGGCTCGCTCCTGAGCTTTCCGCCCGTCGCGGTCATCATGCTGAACGATGCGCGCGAAGGCTCGCTCAGGCCGCGGCACCCCGGCTGGATCCTGTTCCGGACCGTGCTTACCGTCGTCACCGGCCTCACCGCCTTCTACGCCTTCTCGGTGCTGCCCTTGGCGCAGGTCTATGTCATCCTCTTCGCCTCGCCGCTGATCATCACCATCCTGGCCATCCCGATCCTCGGCGAAAGGGTTCGCGCCCGGCGTTGGGCGGCGGTGCTTGTCGGCCTTGTCGGCGTGATCATCGTGCTCAGGCCGGGGCAGGCGGACCTGGCCTGGGGCCATGCCGCGGCGATGGCGGCGGCCGTCTGCGGCGCCACCGCCTCGGTCATCGTGCGCAAGATCGGCGCGGACGAGCGCTCGGTCGTGCTTCTCCTTTATCCGATGGTCGGCAACTTCATCGCCACCGGGCTTGCGCTGCCGTTCGTCTACCGGCCGATGGTGCTTCATGACCTCGGGCTGATGGCGGTTATCGCGGCCTTCGGGCTGACCGCCTCCTTCCTCGTGATCCTCGCCTACCGGGCGGGCGAGGCGGCGATCGTCGCGCCGATGCAGTATTCCCAGATCCTCTGGGCCACCGCCTACGGATATATGCTTTTCGACGAGGGGCTTGACGGGGCGACGGTGCTTGGCGCCACTGTCATCATCGCCTCGGGTCTCTACATCGTTTTCCGCGAGACCCGCACCGGCGCTTCGGCCCATCGCCCGGTGACCGAGGCGCGGGGCCGGACCGACACCGCCACCACGCCGAAGTCGAGCGTGTTGCAACGGCTGTTCAGCGGGCGCGGCACCGGGGTTTCGTGAGAGAGCGGCCTCTGCCCCCTTGCCAAAGGCCCGCGGAATCGGTAACCCCGCCCGGCAAAGGTCGGAGCGTAGCGCAGCCTGGTAGCGCACCTGCTTCGGGAGCAGGGGGTCGGAGGTTCGAATCCTCTCGCTCCGACCAATTATCCAATCCCGAAAGATCAGGCATGGGCCGTCCGGGTGGCGGCATCGGGATGCCCGTCTTTCGCCTGCCGGATCGGCGGCCGGGCGTCGGGTCATCAGCGGGCAAGCAGGGCGGGTGCGGCTTTCGCGGCCGGCGGGCGCAGGCCCGTGGTCGTCTCGCCGCCGTCCGGATGCCTCGGCCAACCCTGCGGTTCGAGGGAAGGGCCGCGGGGATTCAGGGCGCCCGGATGCCCTGACCAGGGTTAGTCCGGGCGGCCCCATTGTCGTGGGGCCGTCCTCTGTCAGGCGCGGTCAATACCACATGTCGGGCATCGCCGTCTTGCGGCGCGCGATGAAATCCAGAAGCGCCTCGTCCACCGCCTCGTCGATGGGCGGGGCCTGGTACTGGGCCAGCAGGGCCTTCCAGCGGGTATTCGCGCGCTTGGCGGAATCGATCCCGCCCTGTTCGTCCCAGGTCTCCCACGGCTGGTTGTCGTCCAGTGCCGAATCCCAGTATGCGGTTTCATAGTGGCGCAACGTGTGCCGGGTGCTGAACAGATGCTGGCCCGGCCCAAGCTCGGCCAGCGCGTCGAAGCCGAGCGCATCGTCGTCCACCGCCATGCCGTCGAGGTAGGCATGCAGCGCGCCGCACATGTCGGTGTCCATCACCAGCTTCTCGTAGGACATCGACAGGAGCCCGTCGAGGAAGCCGGCCGAATGCAGCACATAGTTCGCGCCACCCTGCACGGCGGACATCATCGACATCATGCTTTGCTGCATCGCCTGCCCGTCGGGCAGCTTCGAGGTGCTGAAGTTGCCGGCGCAGCGCAGCGGCAGGTTCAGCCGCCGCGCGAGCTGGCCCATCGCCAGCGAGCCGATGGCCGGCTCGGGCGTGCCGAAGGTGGGCGACCCGGACCTGAGCGACATGGACGAGAAGAAGCTTGCAAGGATCGTCGGCGCACCCGGCCGCACAAGCTGCGCCAGCGCGCAGGAGGCCATCGATTCCGCCAGCCCCTGCGCCACCATGCCGGCGGTGGTCAGCGGCGCCACCGCACCCCCCAGCAGGAACGGCAGGTGGATCGACCCCTGGTTGGCTGCCGCATAGGTGCGGATGCCCGCGGTCGTCACCCCATCCAGGACCAGGGGCGAGGTGGTGTTGAAGTTGCCCATGATGACGCAGTTCCGGTCGACGAAATCGGCACCGAACAGGATGCGGCACATCTCAACGCTGTCGGCCGCGCGTTCGGCGGCGGTGATCGAACCAAGGAAGGCCCGGTCGGAATAGCGGATATGGGCATAGACCATGTCCAGATGCCGCTTGTTCACCGGCACGTCCGTGGGCTCGCACACCGTGCCGCCGGAATGGTGCAGCCAGGGCGAGGACTGGGAAAGCTTCACGAAGTTCTGGAAATCCTCGATCGTGCCGTAGCGGCGGCCACGGTCGAGATCCATGACGAAGGGGCTGCCGTAGGACGGCGCGAAGACCACGTTCCTGCCGCCGATCCGCACGCTGTTGGCCGGGTTGCGGGCCACTTGCGTGAATTCGGCCGGCGCGGTCTTCAGGATTTCGCGCAGCATCCCGGGTTCGAACTTCAGCCGCCAGACGCCTTCGGAAACGTCGCTGACCTTTGCCCCGGCATCGCGGTAAAGCCGCATCGCCTCGGCGTCTTCCCGCAGCTCGATCCCGATCTCGGCCAGGATGCGGTCGGCAGTCGCCTCGATCCGGGTCAGGCTTTCGTCCGACAGGATGTCATAGGTGGGGATATTGCGGACGATATAGGGCCGGTGCACGACACTGCCCTGCGCCCGCGCCTCGCGCCGCTGCGACCGGCCGCCGCGCTGGCGTCTGCTATCCTGGCTGCTGACATCCCCGTCCGGCATGATATGGCCCCTTGATAAATCCCCGTGAAGATAATCCCGCTGCCCGCATGGTGTAACGCTGGAAAAGTTTCATCAGGTTGATAATCTGCATTTATGGATACCCTGCGCCGTCTCCTGCCCTCGCTCAACAGCCTGACCGTGTTCGAGGCGGCCGGCCGGCTGTCGAGCTTCAGCGCCGCCGCGCGCGAACTGGGGATGACCCAGGCGGCGGTGTCCTATGCCGTCGCGCGGCTGGAGGACCAGTTGGGGACAGCCCTGTTCCTGCGCGAATACCGCCGCGTGCGCCTGACCGAAGCCGGCCAGCGCTTCCATGCCGATGTCTCGATCGGGCTCCAGCACATCCAGCGCTCGGCCCAGGGGCTGCGGGCGGCGGCGACCGGCGGGCATGTGACGCTGGCCTGTTCCACCGCCTTCGCCGCCTACTGGATGGTGCCGCGGATGGAACGGTTCCGCGCCGACCTGCCCGGGGTCGACCTGCGCATCCAGACCTCGGACCATGACCTGGACCTGGTCGGCGAAGGCATCCCGCTGGGCATCCGCGGCGGGATGCCGGCCGACTGGCCGCGCTATCACGCCGAGGCGCTTGCCCCCGAGGAAATCTATCCGGTCTGCGCCGCGGGCTATCTGGCCCGCGCGCCGCGGCCAGCGGCGGCGGCGGATCTTCTGTCCCATCCGCTGATCCATCTGGACGAACCCTTCCGGTCGGCCGCGACCTGGAAGGACTGGTTCGCATCGCTTGGCATTGCCGCCGCGGCGGTGCCCCGGGGCTTGCAGATCAACGATTACGTGCTGGTGGTGCAGTCGGTGATCGAAGGTCAGGGCGTGGCACTGGGATGGCGGCACCTGATCGACGGGCTGGTGGCCAAGGGCGTGCTGGTGCGGCTGACCGGACACACGCTGGTCACCGGCAAGGACTTTCACGTGATCTGGCCCAGGGAAGCCGCCCTGTCGCGCACCGCCGCGCAGGTCCGCGACTGGCTTCTGGCGCAGCGCGACGCGCCAGCGGCCGGGGCCTGAGCAGGCAAAGGGGCCTCCCGCAGCGTGGAAGGCCCCTCCAGCCCGCGTCAGCCAGTCATTGGGCCGCCTTGCGCGCCTCGGCCAGCCAGCCGTCGTATTCCGCCTGGTGGGTGGCGATCCAGTCGGCGACATGCTTGTCGATGTCTTCCGACTTGTCCTCGCCGTCGGCGATCAGCTTGTTTTCGGCCGAGATGTCGTTGATGTCGATCTTCGCCACCTCGAACAGCTTCTTCGCCGCCGGGTTGGCATCAAGGAAGTCGTTGCGCGCGACGATCCGCAGGTTGTCGACCGCGAAGCCGAGGTTCTTGCCCTCGAATTCGGTATTGCCCGTTCCGCCGTCAGGCAGCGAGGTATAGGGCACGCTCAGCCATTCGACATCCTTGCCCGGCACCAGCGCGCCCGACACCCAATAGGGCGTCCAGGTGTAATAAAGGATCGGCTGGCCGTTCTTGTGGCGGGCGATCGTGTCGGCGATGATGGCGTTGTATTCGCCCTGGTTGTGGGTGACGGTATCGCGCAGGCCGTATTCGGTCAGTTGATGTTCGATCACGCGCTCGCAGCCCCAGCCCGGGACGCAGCCCGCTAGATCGGCCTTGCCGTCGCCATCGGCATCGAAGCGCTTGGCGACCTCGGGGTCCTTCAGCATGGCGAGGTCGGTGACGCCGGCATCGTAGCTGGCCTTGTCGACCAGATAGCCCTGCAATGCGCCTTCGACCAGCGTGCCGACCTTGCTCATCACCTTGTCGCCGCCCGCTTCCTGATAGAAGGCATCGTGCAGGGTGTTCCAGCTATCGGTAAAGAAGTCGGCATCACCCGATCCGACCGCCAGATGGGCAGTCTGGGCAAGGATTTCGTTCGGCTCGGCCACGGTATAGCCGAGGTCTTCCAGCGCGCGAAAGATGATGCGGGCCTGGAACATCTCTTCTATCGCGGGCTGGAGCACCGGGCGGGCGGTGACGCCTCGCCCGGCTTGTCCTGCGAAACGACGGGGGTGGACAGGACGGACAGTGCCAGCACGCTGGCAAGGGGCAGGTGTTTCATCGGTCTCTCCTTGTCGGGGGTTACGGCGCCTTGGGGCGCTCTTGCTGTGGTTCAGGTCGCCCAGCGGGCAACGGGATCGCCAAGCACCTCGCGCCGGACGGTGATGCCAAGCCCGGGGGCCGTCGGCGCCAGCACGCCGCCCGCGGTGACAGGCGCGTCGAAGTCGGCGACGACCAGCGTGACCATGTCGCGGCAATCGAGGATGCAACGCAGGTTGCGTTCCGGCACGGTGGCGCCGAGGTGGACGATGCCGGCGAAGGCGATGGCCATCCCACGGTGTCCTGCACCGAAATCGTCAGCCCCGCCGCGCGGCAGATGTCGCGGTGGCGGCGGCCGCGGGTCAGCCCGCCGGCCTTCGATACCTTGAGCCCGATCCCGTCGGCGATATCCTCGGAGACGATGCGGGAAACATCGCCGTCCAGTTCGGCCAGTTCATCCATGATGATCGGAACCCGGCAGCGCTTGCGCAGGCTTGCGGTTTCGCGCCAGGTGGCGCAGGGCGCTTCCAGCACGAAGTCAAGCCCGGCAGGCAGAAGCCGCAGCATCCGAAGCGCGGTTTCCGGCAGCATCCCGCCATTGGCGTCGACCAGGAAGAACTCGCCCGGCCTGCGGTCGGCAAGGCAGGCGCCGATGCGTTCTGCATCCAGCGCCGGACCCCCTTCGCTGTCGAGCGCGCCAATCTTGATGGAATGGCCCCTGTAGCCCATCTGCCGGTGCCGCGCGACGCGGGACCGCATCTCCTCGGGCGTGCCCGCATAGGTCGACGAAATCGTCGGCATCCTGGCCCCGGTGGAACCGCCGAGCAGTTCGCAGACCGGCAGATCCACCGACTTGCCGAACACGTCCCAGCAGGCGATGTCCAGCGCGGTCTTGGCGTGGTGATGGCCGACCAGCGCCTCGTCCATCGCGTCGTTGATCCGGTCGACCTGGCGCGGATCGCGGCCCAGCAGATGCGGGGCGATCTCCTCGATCCCGGCCCGGGCACCGCGGGCATGCGCGGCGATGTAGGTCGATCCGAACGGCGTGGACTCGCCCCAGCCTTCAAGCCCGGTGTCGGTCTCGATGCGCACGACCGCCGCGTCGAAGCTGCGGTATTCGCGCCCGCCCGACAGCAGATAGACCCCGCCGGAATAGGGCAGTTCCACCTGGTAAAGCTCGATGGTCTTGATTTTCATTCGGCCACCTGCGGGGGGATCAGCACCAGCTTGCCGGTATGCTTCTTTGACAGGAAGTCGCGCTGCGCCTCGGCGATGTCGGCCAGCGGATAGGTCCTTGCCGCCACCGGCCGGATCTCGCCGGCCTCGACGTAGCGGATCAGGTTCGCGAAGACCTCGTCCTCCTGGAAGGTGCAGCCGTGAAGCGTCAGATCCTTCAGGTAGACGGTGCGCAGGTCCAGTTCGCAGATCGGCCCGGCGATGGCGCCGGCGACAGCATAGCGCCCGCCGGGCCGCAGTACGTCGAGAAGCGCCGGGAAGCCGGGGCCGCCCACCATGTCGATCGCCACGTCGATCGAATTGCGACCCAGTTCCGCCGCCAGATCGGCGCCACGGTCGATGCAGCGGTCGGCACCCAGCGCGCGCACCTCATCGGCCTTGGCCGCTGCGCAGACCGCAATCACCTCGGCGCCGCGGCGCCTGGCAAGTTGCACCGCGGCCGAGCCAACCCCGCCCGAGGCGCCGGTGACCAGCACCCGTTCTGCCCCGACTCCGGCCCGGTGCAGCATGTTTTCCGCCGTCGAACAGGCGCAGGGGATCGAGGCCAGTTCTGCATCCGACCAGTCGCAGCGCACCGCATAGGTCTCGCGCGCCGGGGCGACGGTGAATTGGGCGAAGCCGCCGTCGATCTCGCTGCCGAAGGTCCAGCATTCATAGGGCCGGAAATCGACATAGGACCGCAGCATGTTGCGCACCAGCACCCGTTCGCCGATCCGCGCCGGATCGACGCCCGCCCCCACCGCCACGATATGGCCGCAGGCATCGGCGCCCTGGATGCGCGGGAATTGCAGCGGCACGCCGGACCATGAGGCATCGGCGCTGTCAACCTGCGCGGTTGCGGCGTCCTCGGTCGCCACCTCCACCGCCTTGGAATACCAGCCGATGCGGGTGTTGATGTCGGTGTTGTTCACCGCCGAGGCGGCGACGCGGATCAACACCTCGCCGGGTTTCGGTTGCGGCACCGGCACGTCGGTACGCCAGGCGAGCTTGTCCATGTCGCCGTGGCCGGTCAGCAGAACGGCGGCCATTGTTTCGGGTATCATCGGCGCGTCATCTTCCCTTGGGTCATCGGCCGCAACCGGGCCGGGCGGCTCGGGTCAGCCGCAGGCAAGACGCGGCTGGGCCGACAGATGACGCCGGCAAGACCCGGTGATCAAGCGAACAAGTTGCCGCCCGGCGTTGAGTTCAACTCAACTCTCCCTGCGCCAGCAACCAGTCGCGGAAGACCGTGGCTTCGCGGCTGAGCGGGCGCCGGTCGCTCCAGGTCACGTAGATCGCCAGCGGGTCGGCCACATCGGCCGAAGTCACCTGGCGCAACTCGCCCGAGGCTATCAGCGGCCGCACGAGGCTGGTCCAGCCCAGCGCCACGCCCTGCCAGTCGCGCGCGGCCTGCAGCGCGATGACATAGCTGTTGAACCGGCGCAGGTTCAGCCGCCGGAAGGGGGTTCCCGTGGCATGGAGGAAACTCGCCCAGGTCATCCAGTTCCATTCGGGGCCCTCGACCGACAGCAACGGCGCCTCGGCCAGGTCCGCCAGCGTTGTGACCGGATGGCCGTCAAGGAAACCCGGGCTCGCCACCGCCAGCACATGTTCGTCCTGGATCTTCATCGCCTGCTCGCCCGGCCAGGTGCCGTCGCCGTAGCGCAGCCGCAGGTCGATGTCGGGTCGTGCGGTGTCGTGCCGCCGCTCCGAGATGACATGCTCCACCACGATCTCCTGATGCGCCGCCCAGAACGAACCCAGCCGCGGCATCAGCCACAACTGCATCGTGGCCATGGTCGACAGGATCGACACATGCGCCCGCTCGCCGGCCACGCGGACCTGCTGCAACGTCCCCGAAATCCGCTCGAAGGCGTCGTGCAGGGTATTCGCCACCGCCTCGCCCTCGGCCGTCAGCGACACGCCGTTGTGGTGCCGAAGGATCAGCGGCCGGCCCAGGTCGGTTTCCAGTTGCCTGACCTGCCTGGACACCGCGCCGGGGGTGACGTTCAGCTCCTCCGCCGCGCGCGTCAGGTTCAGCCGGCGCGCCACCGCCTCGAAGGCGGCGAGCGCAGTGAGCGAAGGCAGGCTGTAGTGGCGGCTGACCATGCCGGGAACTCTATCAGGGGCCGGTCAACGATGAAAAGACGGGCGGCGGAGCTCATTTCCGCCGCCGTGCCATCAGGGGACGACTCACCGTCCCGTCGTGGCCTCTTTGCGGCAGCGATCGACTTCCCTGCGAGGAGCCGGCGCCGCGATGGGCATCAGCCCGTGCTCAGCCGCTCGACGCACCAGGCCCAGACGGCGTCGGATGCCGCCCCCGGGGGGCTCCCGCGTCTGCGCACGATCCAGTAGTCGGGTTCGACCCGCAGCGTCCGTTCCATCACCTGCACCAGACGTCCGTCCGCCAGCTCCGCCGCGACGAAGGCGCGACCGGCCACCACGACCCCCTGTCCGGCGATGGCGGCGTCAAGCGCAAGGGTGGTCAGGCTGAACTGCGCGCCCGGCAGCGGGGCCTGCGTGTCGAGAAAACGCGGCCAATGATCCTGGCAATGATGAAGCAGCGGCAGGGTGCGTATCTGCGCCTCGTCGAGGGGCAGCGACAGGCCGTCGACCAGCCGGGGACTCGCCACCGCGATGATCTCCTGCCGGATCAGCAGCCGCGCCTCAAGGGCGGGCGGAATCGGCGGGCTGGCGAGCCCGATGGCGATGTCGACCCCGTCGCGGTCGAAGTCCGGCAGATCCTCGTCAGCGATGGTGCGAAGCTCCACGCCGGGCAGGGCATCGCGCAGTTCGGTCAGGCGCGGGATCAGGATGCGCGTGGCGACAGTGGGCGTCACGCTGATGGTCACACGGCCGGGCTTCAGGGCAAGCCGTCCGGTCGCCTCCGCCAGGGTGTCGAAGGCGCGAGTGATGTCGAAATGATAGGCGGAGCCTTGCGGCGTCAGCGCCAGGCCGCGCGCAAGCCGGTGGAACAGCGGCAGGCCAAGGTGATCTTCCAGCGCCCGCACCTGCTGTGCGACTGCGCCCTGGGTGACGCCCAGCTCGTCCGCAGCGGCCCGGAAACTCAACCGGCGCCCGGAAACCTCGAAGGCGCGCAGGGCGTTCAGGGGCGGCAGCTTGCGGCGCGGCGTGATCATCATTGGCCTGCAGATTTCCTACACCCTTGCAGGTTTTCTTCTGGCGCGAAAGGGCGGACGATCCGGTGCAGTCTGCCGCGCAGAAAACGAAAAGGCTCCACCATGTTCCGTGCCTATGCCGCTCTTGTCCTTGTCGGCCTGATCTGGGGATCGAACTACATCTACATGAAGATGGCGACGGAGGTGATCTCGCCCATGCAGGTCGTGTTCCTGCGCGTGGTGGCGGGTTTCCTGCCGCTGGCGCTTGCCGCATGGGCGTCAGGCGCCGTGAACCGCCGGCAGTTGCGCTACGTTCCGCATTTCGCGGTGATGTCGGTGCTGGCGACCTCGTTCTACTACTACGGCTTCGTCGCAGGCACGGCGCTTCTGCCCTCCAGCGTGGCGGGGCTTCTGGGCGGGGCGATCCCGATCGTGACCTTCGTGACCTCCTGGCTCGTGCTGAGGTCCGAGCGGCCTTCGGCATTGACGGCCGCCGGCGTGGCCACCGGGTTCGCAGGCATCATCCTGACCGCCCGTCCCTGGGACGGCGGCGAAAGCATCGCCACGGCGGGCGTCCTGTGGATCATGGCAGGAACGGCGAGCGTCGGCGTGTCCTTTGTCTATGCGCGGCGATACCTCGCACCCCTCGGCCTGTCGCCGCTTGCCCTGGCGACGTGGCAGATCGGTCTGGCGTTGCCGACGTTGGCGTTTCTGACCGACTACCGGGGCATCTCGGCCATTGTCGGAAACGGCCACGCGCTTCTCGGCCTCGTCCTGGGGCTGGGCCTCCTGGGCACGGGACTGGCCTATCTGATCTACTACTACATGGTGGAGCGGCTGGGCGCCATCGGGGCCTCGGGCGCCACCTATCTGCCGGCAGTTGTCGCCGTCGCGATCGGCGCCGCCGCGGGAGAGACGGTCACCGGCCTCGAGCTCGCAGCCCTTGGCCTGATCCTCGGCGGTGTCGCGCTGATCCAGCTCGGGTCCAGAGATGCCGCGAAGCGCAGGACCGCGTAGCGCGGCCGCCGGCGTTGGCCGGCGGCCGCGCTGTCGGGCTATTCGTAGCCCCCTTTGCCCGCCGGCCGGACGACCAGCGCCGTGACCAGCGCGAAGACGACCCCGGCCACGAGGGCGGTGGGCAGCGACGCGGTCACGTATTCGTAGGGCGAGCGGCTGGCGTAGGTGATCGGGTTCAGCAGATAGAGATAGGTCAGGACCCCGGCGATCATGGCCAGGATCGACGCCGGGTTGAACCCGCCCCAGAACCGGTAGGGGCTGCCCGCCCCGCCCTCAAACAGGCCGCGCACCGAGATGCGGCCCCGGCGCAGCAGGTAGTAGTCGGCGATCTGGATGCCGCAGAGCGGCGCGAAGCCGAGGCCGATGAAGGCCAGGAACGTGCCGAAGTTGGCGAAGAACAGTTCGGGGATGAACAGTCCCACCAGCCCCACCGGTGCGATCGAGATCAGGAGCAGCGTCGGCCAGTGCAGATGCTGGAACGCCGGGAAGTGCCTGAGCCCGATGGACGAGGAATAGACCCCCGCCACCGCGGTGCCGAGGTTCGCCGCCGCCACGAACAGAAGCGCGATCACCCCGTATACAGGCCCGCCCACGGTGCGCATCCATTCCGCCGGGTCAGAAACCTGAAGGACGAGGATGCCGGCGATGCCGATGGCCGAGAGGAGCGGCACCGGCAGGCCCATGCCGATCATGATCGGCGCCGCAGCCTTGCGCCCCGATGGCGCCATCCGCACCATCGCCCCGATATAGGGCCACCACGACAGGAGCGAGACGATGCCGATCTCCACCCCCGTGGTGTAGTTCCAGCGCGCGTCGGTCGAGGCATAGGCGGGAACCGCGGCCTGAAGGTCGTCCCAGCGCTGGGTCAGCAGGATGTAGAGCATCCAGAACCCGACGAAGACATGCGCGACGAGGATCTTCGCCACCCGGTCCACCCCCGCCGAGCCTTTCAGCAGGAACAGGAACACCAGGGCGGAGGCGAGCAGGACGGTGGCCTGCACCAGGTAGCCGTGGCTGTCCTCGCCGATCCAGCCGAGCGCCAGCAGGAGCTGCCGTGTGGACTTGGCGAAGAAGATCAGCAGGAGCGAGTTCCAGCCGACGATGGAGACGAACTGCATCGCCGCCGGGATCACCCAGCCGCGGCTGCCGAACTGCGGCTTTGACGAAGCGATCGAATCGACGCCGAAGCGGATGGCCACGGGCACCGCGGCCAGCGCCACGATCAGCATGCCGATCATGCTGCCGGCAAGAAGCGTGAAGAAGCCTTCGTCGAAATTCAGGTAATAGCCGACATATTCGCCGATGATGTAGCACCAGGTCGCAGCGGCTGCGGTGGCGAGCGAGATGCCGAGCTGCCACGGCCCCCAGGTGCGTTCGCGCGGCAGAAGCGGCCAGGCGCTCTTGTCGGCCTCAATCAGAACGGCTTCGGTAGTGTCGCTCATCGCCTTATCTCCCGATCAGCAGCGCGATGACGGGCAGGACGATGCCCAGCCCGATCAGCGCCAGCCAGGCGAGGCCGTCGTAGTCCTGTCCCTGGTTCTGCGGCTCTTCCAGAAGCTGGAGGCGGCGCTCCAGTTCCGGGTGCAGCTTTTCCTGTGCCATTTCGTTCCTCCCGTTGGTGTCCCGTTGATCGTTGCCCCCGGATCACGTGCACCCCGGGGGAAGGTGCCTAACCCTTGGGGCGGGTGCCTTTCGGGTCATACCAGGGGCCAAGCTGAAGCCGGGCTGGGTAACGCTTCCAGGCGACCTCGACCTCCCAGGCTCCCGTGGCCAGCCAGTCGGCGGTCACCCCGCCGGGGCAGGCGACATAGCCCATGCCGAGCGAGGCGCCGATCCTGTGGCCATAGGCGCCGGTGGTGACGGAGCCGACGATCTCTCCGTCCCGCAGGAGCGGCTCGTTGTGATAGAGATGCGGCGGGATGCTGCCGGCCTCCACCCTCACCTGAACCATCCGCCGTTCGACCGGACCCGCGTCGCGCTGGGCGACAAGCGCCTCGCGGCCGATGAAGCCGCCCGGCTTGTCGAAAGCGACGGCGAAGCCGAGCCCGGCCTGAAGCGGCGTGTCCTCCTCGCCGACGTCGTGGCCCCAGTGGCGGTAGCCCTTTTCCATCCTGAGCGCGTTGATGGCGAAAAAACCGCCCATCCTCAGCCCCAGGTCGGCGCCGGCGGCGACAATGCTCTCGAAAACGTGGCCGGCGAATTCGGTGGGCATGTAAAGCTCCCACCCCAGCTCGCCGACGAAGGTCAGCCGGCTGGCGCGGACCCGGGCATAGCCGAGGTCGATCTCTCGCGAGGTGCCGAAGGGGAAGGCTGCGTTGCCGAAATCGTCAGGCGACAGGCGTCCGAGCAGATCGCGAGACTTCGGCCCCATCAGCGCCAGCATCGGCGTGGCCGAGGTGATATCATGGACGAAGACCCGCGCGCCTTCGGGCAGGCGGCGCTTCAGCCAGGCCATGTCGCGGCGCTGCGACACGGCGATGGTCACCACCATGAACTCGGTCTCCGAGAGGCGGGTGACGGTCACGTCCGCCTCGATCCCGGCCTGATCGTTCAGCCATTGGGTGTAGACGACGCGGCCCGGGGCCACGTCGATCTGCCCCGCGCAGATGCGGTTCAGCACGGCGCAGGCATCCGGCCCGGCGACTAGGTATTTGATGAAGCAGGAATGGTCGAAGAGCGTGACGTTCTCCGCCGTGTTGCGGCATTCCGCGCCCACGCTGTCGAACCAGGTGGCCCGCCCGTAGGAATAGCCCACCTCGGGCGTGGTGCCCGGCGCCCCGAAGAAGCCCGGCCGTTCCCAGCCCGCGGCCTCGGTCATCCAGGCGCCCATCGCGGTCAGCCGGTCGTGGAACGGGCTGCGGCGGATGCCGCGGGCGGTCTCGAACTGCTTGGACGGCCAGTGCATGTCGAAAAGCGCGCCAAGCGTTTCGGTCGTGCGGTCCTCCAGATACTTGCGGTTGCCCTGGAAGGCCTGGGTGCGGCGTACGTCGACATCCATCAGTTCGACGGGCGGACGGCGGTCGCGAATCCAGTCGGCCATCGCCTTGCCCACCCCGCCCGAGGACAGGATGCCGACCGAATTGAAGCCGGTGGCGCAGAAAAGGCCCGGCAGCTCAGGCGTTTCGCCCAAGAGATAGCGGTCGTCGGGGGTGAAGCTTTCCGGCCCGTTGAAGAAAAGCTGGATCCCCGTGCGCTCCAGCACCGGCACCCGGCGGGTGGCGGTTTCCAGATAGGGGGCGATATGGTCGATGTCCTCGGGCAGCGTGCCGAAGGCGAAATCCTCGGGGATGCCGCCCTGCCCCCAGGGCTTGGCGTTCGGCTCGAAGAAGCCGACCAGCAGCTTGCCGGCATCTTCCTTGTAATAGGTCCATTCGTCGCCGAGGAACAACACCGGCAGTTCGCGCGGCAGGCCTGGGATCGCCTCGGTCACGCAGTAGAAGTGTTCCGCGGCGTGCAGCGGCAGCACCACGCCCGCCTCGGCCGCCAGATCGCGCGACCACATGCCGCCGCAGATCACCACCGTCTCGGCCCGGATCGGCCCCTTGTCGGTCATCACCCCGGCGGCCTTGCCGTTTTCCACCAGAATCCGGGTGACGCCGGTATGCTCCAGCACCTTGGCCCCGCGCATCCGCGCGCCCCTGGCATAGGCCTGCGTCACGTCGGCGGGGTTGACCTGCCCGTCATGCGGGAACCAGAAGCCGCCGACGATGCCCTCGGTCGAGATCGGCGACCAGCGCTCCTTGATCTCGCCGGGGCTCACCGGCTCCACCGGCAGGCCGAAGTTGCGCCCCATCGAGGCGCCGCGCGCCAGTTCCTCATAGCGCGCCGGGGTGTTGGCGACGCGGAGCGAGCCGTTCCTCTTGAACCCGGTGGCCTGCCCGGTCTCGGCCTCGAGCGAGCCGAACAGCTCGCCGGTGTATTTCGCAAGCTCGGTCATCCGCCGCGTGGCGCGCAACTGAGTGACAAGCCCCGCCGCGTGCCAGGTGGTGCCGGAAGTGAGTTGCTTCCGCTCGCAGAGCACCACATCGGTGATGCCGATCCTGGTGAGGTGGTAGGCGACGGAGCAGCCCGCCACGCCGCCGCCCACGATCACCACATCCGCCCGGTTCGGAACTTCCGCCATCGCCGCCCTCCTTCGCGCCTATCGCGTTCCGGGATAGCTTTCTTCGCGGGGGTAAGGGAACCACCAGAAATCCTGTTTTTCCGCCGCCGGGTCGATCATCACGAATTTGGTGTTCTGGAACTGGCTCAGCCCCTCGGGGCCGAGCTGCCGGCCGTTGCCCGAAAGCTTGCGGCCGCCGAAGGGCAGCGCGTCGTTGTCCAGAAGCGGCGCATTGATCCACAGGATGCCGGACTGGATTTCCCGCACCGCGCGGAAGGTCTCGGTCGTGTCCAGCGTGTAGAGGTTGGCGCCTAGGCCGAAGTCGGAGCGGTTGGCCAGCTCCACCGCCTCGTCGAAGCTCTTCACCCGGCAGATCGGCGCGACCGGGCCGAAGCTTTCCTCTTGCAGGATGGTCATGTCGGGCGTGACCCCGGTCAGCACCGTCGGTTCCACATACCAGCCCTTGTTGAGGTTGGCGGGCCGTCCGCCGCCGGTCGCCACCTTAGCCCCCTGCTTGCGGGCGTTGGCGATCAGCGCCTCGAACCGGTCGCGCTGGCGGCGGGTCGCCATCGGCCCCATGTCGACCTCCTCGAGCCCGTTGCCGACGCGCAGCTTCTTCGCCTCGGCGACCAGCCGCTCCACGAACTGGTCATGGATCGCCTCGTGCACATAGAACCGTTCGGCCGAGGTGCAGACCTGCCCGCAGTTGAGATAGGCGGCGAAGGCCGCCCCGCGCGCGGCCATGTCGAGCGGCGCCGAGGGCATGACGATGAACGGGTCGTTGCCCGAGGCTTCGATCAGGCAGGGCTTGAACGTCTCGGCGCAGGTCCGCGCCACCGCCTGCCCGACCGGCACCGAGCCGGTGTAGGCCACGCCATGCGTCTTGCGGCTGGCGATCAGCCGCTGGGCGACGCGCGGGCCCCCGGTCAGGCATTGCATCAGCCCCGATGGCAGGCCGTTGAAAAGCTCCATGAACTTGAGCGTGGTGATCGAGGTCTGCTCGTGCGGTTTCACGATCACCGCGTTGCCGGCCGCCAGCGCGGCCGCCGCCTCCCAGCAGAGCAGAACAAGGGGATAGTTGAACGGCAGGATGATGACGACCGTCCCCAGCGGCTCCTTCACCGCGAAGTGGAACTGGCCGGGCACGGTGGTGCCGGCAATGCGGCCGGCCTCGTGCCGGGCGACTTCGGCGTAATAATCCATCGCCGTGGCGCACCACGACACCTCGTCGAGCGATTCCTTGTAGGGTTTCCCCTCCTCCCGCGTCAGGTATTCGGCATAGAGCGCCTTGTCGCGCCGCATCACCGCGGCGATCTCGTGCATGACGACGGCGCGCGAGCGCATGTCGATGGCATTCCAGCGCCTGCCCGCGACCAACGCCGCCTCGATCGCACCGTCCACCTCGCCGTCCGCCGCATCCGCGATTTCGGCGATTCGCTCCTCGGTGGCCGGGTCTATCACGTCGAGCCGGTCGGCCGAGCCGCTGGCAACGAGGGCTCCGTCGATGAATAGCTTGCCCGAAAGCCTGTTGAAGGTTTCTATGGCGCTCATGGCTGGCCCTCCTCGCATGTTTGTGTTTGATTTTTCGGCAATCATGTCATGAAATACTTTACAGTCAAGCCTGAAGCGCCAGCGGCCCGATTGACGACCCGCAAGGCTTTGCGCATATCGCGGTCGGATCGGGAAGCGTCCCGCAGCCGATCCTACGGGAGAACGATGATCATGGGGCGGAGACCCGCCGTGAAAGAGCACCCGCCGGCCGCGCCTGTCTCAGCCGGTCTCGACATCGGCGTCCGCCTGCGCGCCGTGCGCGAGCGTGCGGGCCTGTCGCAGCGCGAGCTTGCGAAACGGGCGGGTGTCACCAATTCCACGATCTCGCTCATCGAGCAGGAGACGCATTCGCCCTCGCTCGCCTCGCTGCACCGGATCCTGTCGGCGGTGCCGATCTCGATGGCGGATTTCTTCGCGCTGCCGTCCTCGCAGCGCAACGTCATGTTCTTCGACCGCAACGATCTTGCCGTGGTCGCGCGCGGCGAGGCCGATCTGCGTGTTCTTGCTGCCGAACGCCGGGACAAGGCGCTTCAGATGTTCATCGAACGCTACCAGCCCGGCGCCGGTACCGGCGAGGAGCCGATTTCCCACGATGGCGAGACCGCGGCCGTCGTTCTGACCGGCACCATCGAGGTCACCGTCGGGGCGGAGACGCGCGTGCTGCGCCGGGGCGGCGGCTACCAGTTGATCGGACGGCAGCCCTACACGCTGCGCAACATCGGCAGGACCGTCGCCGTGGTGGCCTGCGCCTGCACCCCGCCGATGCTGTAGGGCAATCCGCCGGAGCGGCGCGGCGCGTATCCGCGCCAGTGCGGCCTCAGGCCGCGACCGGCTTCAGCCGCCCGGCCGCCGCGATCACCAGCGGGTCGAGCCCGGCGCCCCCCCCGGCCACATAGGCCAGGAACTGCGCCCGCATCCTCGGTTCCCAGAAGTCGGTCAGGTGCGCAGCGACCCGTTCGGCAACGTCGGCGCCGGGCTGGCTCTTGAAGAAGGCGGCGATCTGGTTGGCCATGTGGACCATCTTGTCAGGCGACATGGGAAGCTCCGGTTCTGATGCGGTGGGCATGGGAATAGATGTCGACGCCGCCGGCGCGGGCAAAGGCGGCCAGCGTGATGCCGGCCTCCTCCGCCTGTCTGAGCGCGAGCGCGGTGGGCGCCGAGACGGCGACGATCACGGGGCAGCCGGCAACGGCGCATTTCTGCACAAGCTCGACCGAGAGCCTTGATGTCATCGCCACAGCGCCCGCGCCCATGTCTGCGCCCGCCCGTGCCATCGCGCCGATCAGCTTGTCGAGCGCGTTGTGACGGCCGACATCCTCGCGGACGGCGACGAGCCCGGTGCCGGGCAGCAGAAAACCCGCGGCATGGACGGCGCGGGTCTGGTCATGCAGCGGCTGGCTGGCGCGCAGCGCCTCGCCGGCGCCGGCGATCTCTGCCGCGGTCAGGTCCGAAAGCCCCGCCGTCACGCGGGGCAGGGGGCGCAGCGCCTGGTCGAGACTGTCGATGCCGCAAAGACCGCAGCCCACCGGCCCTGTCATCGCCCGTCGCCTCCGGGCCAGCGCCTCGGCCCGGTCGGCGGCCAGCCACATTCGCGCCTCGATGCCCGGCCCGTGCTCGACCACCTCGATCTCGCGGATTTCTCCGGCGTGCTCGACGATGCCTTCCGACAGCGCGAAGCCGACGGCGAAGTCCTCGATGTCGGCGGGTGTCGCCATCATGACGGCCTGCGTGGTGCCGTCGAAGACGAAGGCCACCGGCACTTCCTCCGGCAACGTCCGCGTCACGGTGCGCGCCCCGTCCGGATGGATGGAGACGCCTTTTGCGCTGAACACGGGCGAAAACGCCATCGCTACTCCGCCGCGGGCAGGATGCGCCGCGCGCGTTCGGCCTGCGCTGCATAGTCCTCCTGCCACTCGGAAGGCCCGTTCGACAACCCCACCTGCACCGCCGTCACCTTGTATTCCGGGCAGTTGGTGGCCCAGTCGGAGAAGTCGGTGGTGACGACGTTGGCCTGGGTGTCGGGATGGTGGAAGGTGGTGTAGACCACCCCGGGCGCGACCCGGTCCGTCACCTTTGCCCTGAGCGTCGTCTCGCCCGCACGCGAGGCCAGCCGGACCCAGTCGCCGTCCTTGATGCCGCGGTTCTCGGCGTCGTGCGGATGGATCTCCAGCAGATCCTGATCGTGCCACACGGTGTTCGCCGTGCGCCGGGTCTGGGCGCCGACGTTGTACTGGCTGAGAATCCGGCCGGTGGTCAACAGCAGCGGGAAGCGCGGCCCGGACCTTTCGTCGGTGGCGAGGTATTCGGTCACGATGAACCGCCCCTTGCCACGTACGAAGCCGTCCACATGCATCATCGGCGTGCCTTCCGGCGCCGCCTCGTTGCACGGCCACTGGACCGAGCCGAGACGCTCGATCAGGTCGAAGCTGACGCCCGCGAAGGACGGCGTCGTCGCCGCGATCTCGTCCATGATCTGCGACGGATCGGTGTAGGTCCAGTTGGCCCCCACGGCATTCGCCAGAAGCTGCGTCACCTCCCAGTCCTCGTAGCCGTTCTTCGGCGCCATGACCTTGCGCACCATGTTGATGCGCCGTTCGGCGTTGGTGAAGGTCCCGTTCTTTTCGAGGAAGGAGGAGCCCGGCAGGAAGACATGGGCGTAGTTGGCGGTTTCGTTCAGGAACAGGTCATGAACGATCACGCAGTCCATCGCCGCAAGACCGGCCGCGACATGGTGGGTGTCGGGGTCGGATTGCAGGATGTCCTCGCCTTGGCAGTACAGTCCCTTGAAGCTGCCATCGACCGCGGCGTCGAGCATGTTGTTGATCCTGAGCCCCGGCTCGGGGTCGATCGCCACGCCCCAGGCCTTCTCGAAGATCGCCCGGACCTCGGGGTTCTTGACATGGCGGTAGCCCGGCAACTCGTGCGGGAACGACCCCATGTCGCACGACCCCTGCACGTTGTTCTGACCGCGGAGCGGGTTCACGCCCACGCCCTCGCGGCCGATATTGCCGGTCAGCATGGCGAGGTTGGCGATGCCCATGACGGCGGTAGAGCCCTGGCTGTGTTCCGTCACGCCGAGCCCGTAGTAGATCGAGCCGTTGCCGCCGGTGGCAAAGGTCCGCGCTGCCGCGCGCAGGTCCGCCGCGGGCACGCCGGTGACCGCCTCGGTGGCTTCCGGGCTGTGGCGCGGGTCACGGATGAAGTCGGCATAGGTGAGGTATTCGTCCCAGTCACAACGCTCGCGGATGAAGGCCTCGTTGGCGAGCCCCTCGGTCACGATCACATGCGCCAGCGCCGAGACGACGGCCACGTTGGTGCCGGGGCGCAGTTGCAGGTGATGCGCGGCACGGACATGGGCCGACTTCACGAGGTCGATCCGGCGCGGATCGACGACGATGAGCCTGGCGCCCTGACGCAGCCGCTTCTTCAGCCGGGAGGCGAAGACGGGGTGACCGTCGGTCGGGTTGGCGCCGATCAGGATGACGACGTCGGTATGCTCGACGGAATCGAAATCCTGCGTGCCCGCCGAGGTGCCGAAGGTCTGGCCGAGGCCATAGCCGGTCGGCGAATGGCAGACGCGGGCACAGGTGTCGGTGTTGTTGTTGCCGAAGACCGCGCGGGCGAGCTTCTGGACGAGGAAGGTCTCCTCGTTGGTGCAGCGCGACGAGGTGATGACGCCGACCGACTTCCGGCCGTATTTCGCCTGGATCGCCTTGAGCCGGCTTGCGGCGAAGCCGATTGCCTCGTCCCAGCTCACCTCGCGCCAGGGCTCGTCGATCCGGTCGCGGATCATCGGGCTGAGGATGCGGTCCTGGTGCGTGGCATAGCCCCAGGCAAAGCGGCCTTTCACGCAGGAATGGCCGTGGTTGGCCTTGCCGTCCTTGTGCGGCACCATGCGGACGAGCTCATCGCCGCGCAGTTCGGCCTTGAACGAGCAGCCCACGCCGCAATAAGCACAGGTGGTGATGACGGTCCGCTCGGGCAGGCCCATCTCGGCCACGGATTTCTCCTGCAGGCTGCCGGTCGGGCAGACCTGGACGCAGGCGCCGCAGGACACGCAGTCCGACGACAGGAAGTTGTCGAGCCCGGTTCCCGCCGACACCCGGCTGTCGAAGCCGCGCCCCTCGATCGTCAGCGCAAAGGTGCCCTGGACCTCTTCGCAGGCCCGCACGCAGAGCGAGCAGACGATGCATTTCGCCGGATCGAAGGCGAAATACGGGTTGCTGTCGTCCACCGGACGCCAGTCGGGATTCTGCGCCCCGTCGGCAAGCCGCCGATGGACGTGGTCCGCCACCGGCTCGTAGCGCATCTCGCGCAGGCCGACACGTGCGGCCATCTTCTGCAACTCGCTGTCGCCGTTGGCGGCATCGGTCAGCCCGATCGCCGGGTGGTCGGAGGCGTAAAGCTCCATCACGCCGCGGCGCAGGCGCTTCACCTTGTCGGACTGCGTGTGCACGACCATGCCGGGGGTTACCGGCGTGGTGCAGGACGCGGGTGTGCCCCGGCGGCCCTCGATCTCCACCAGGCAGAGACGGCAGGATCCGAAGGCATCGACGCTGTCGGTCGCGCAGAGCTTCGGCACCTCGATGCCGGCCTCGGCCGCGGCGCGCATGACCGATGTGCCTTCCGGCACCGTCACCTCGAACCCGTCGATCGAAAGCGTCACCGGCGCGCCCCGCCGTGCGGGCGTGCCCATGTCGGCGTCGTTCCAAGGGATGATGAAGTCCTTCATTCCGCGGCCTCCTTCCGGCGTGCGAAATCATCCGGGAAATGTCTGAGCGCCGACATCACCGGGAATGGGGTGAAACCGCCGAGCGCGCAGAGCGATCCGTCGCGCATCGTATCACAAAGATCGGTCAGAAGCACGGCTGCGGCAGGATCGCCCGCGGCGATGCGGTCGATCGTCTCCACCCCGCGGACCGAGCCGATGCGGCAGGGGGTGCACTTGCCGCAGCTTTCCACGGCGCAGAACTCCATCGCGAAGCGCGCCATCTTCAGCATGTCGACCGTGTCGTCGAAGACGACGATCCCGGCATGGCCGATCAGCCCGCCCTTCTGGTCGAACTCCTCGTAGCCGAAGGGCGTGTCGAACTGCGACACCGGGATATAGGCACCGAGCGGCCCGCCCACCTGCACTGCCTTCACCGGCCGCCCCGAGGCGGTGCCGCCCGCAATGTCGTTCACCAATTCGCCGAGCGGCAACCCGAAGGCGGTCTCGAAGAGGCCGCCGTGCTTCACGTTGCCGGCGATCTGGATCGGCATCGTGCCCTTCGACCGGCCGATGCCGAAATCGGCGTAGAAGGCCGCGCCCCTCTCGAAGATCACCGGCACGGTGGCGAGGCTGAGGACGTTGTTGACGACCGTGGGCCGGCCGAAGAGCCCCTCGAGTGCTGGGAGCGGCGGCTTCGCCCGGACGATCCCGCGCTTGCCCTCGAGCGAGTTCAGAAGCGAGGTTTCCTCGCCGCAGACATAGGCGCCGGCGCCGGTGCGCACCTCCATGTCGAAGGCGCGGCCGGAGCCGAGGACCGAGGCGCCGAGCAGCCCGGACGCGCGGGCAATGCGAATGGCCTCGCTCATCACCTCGATCGCGTCGGGGTATTCGGAGCGGATGTAGACATAGCCTTTCGTCGCCCCGGTGCCGATGCCGGCGATCGCCATGCCCTCGATGAGGGTGAAGGGATCGCCCTCCATGATCATCCGGTCGGCGAAGGTGCCTGAATCCCCCTCGTCGGCGTTGCAGACGATGTATTTCCGGTCGGCCGTCGCCTCGGCCACCGTCTTCCACTTGATGCCGGTGGGAAAGCCCGCGCCGCCCCGGCCACGCAGGCCGGACGCGGTGACCTCGGCGACGATCTCGCCCGGCGCCATGCCGAGCGCCCGGCGCAGGCCCTTGAGGCCGCCGTGCGCCTCGTAGTCGGCCGGGCTCAGCGGGTCGATCAGCCCGCAGCGCGCGAAGGTCAGCCGCGTCTGGCGGGCGAAGAACGGAATCTCCTCCACCGGGCCGAGGCTCGCCAGGGTTCCGTCGAGAAGGGCGGGCACGTCGGCCGCCGTGACCGGGCCGAAGGCGCGGCGCTGGCCGCCGTCCTCGATCTCCACCAGCGGCTCCAGCCAGATCATGCCGCGGGTGCCGTTGCGCACGATCTCGGCCTGAAGCCCGCGTTTCGTCACTTCTGCCGCGAGCGCCGCGGCCACCTCGTCGGCGCCGAGCGCCTTTGCCGCCGCATCGCGGGGAACGTAGATCCTCATGCGCCCGCCTCCGCGAGAATTGCATCGAGCCGCGCCGCGTCGAGCCGGCCGACGACCCTGCCATCCACCATCGCCGCCGGCCCACAGGCACAAAGCCCCAGACAGTAGACCGGTTCCACCGTCACCGCGCCGTTCGCCGTGGTGCCGCCCCAATCGAGCCCGAGCTTCGCCAGCACACGCTCGCCCAGGTCCGCCCCGCCGACCGACTGGCAGGCCTCCGCCCGGCAGAGCTTGATGATGTGCCGTCCGGCCGGCTTCTCGCGGAAGTCGTGGTAGAAGGTCACAACCCCGTGAACCTCGGCCTTGGTGAGGTTCAGCGCTTCGGCGATCAGGGGAATCGCCGCCTCGGGGATATGGCCGTAGGCGCCCTGAATCGCATGGAGAATCGGCAAGAGCGGCCCCTCGCCGCCC
Organism: Albidovulum sp.; assembly: GCA_030837825.1. Taxonomy (GTDB): domain Bacteria; phylum Pseudomonadota; class Alphaproteobacteria; order Rhodobacterales; family Rhodobacteraceae; genus Albidovulum. The sequence goes on along the minus strand of JAUQYB010000091.1, from coordinate 9,203 downwards.
GAAAGGTCGGAAACGATCGCTGAAAGGTCCCTTTCGGAGGCCTCCGCGGTATTCAGTGGCATTTGGCAGGCCTCCCGCTGGTCCGGCGGGATCAGTGCGTCAGTTTCGATAGGCAATCAATAACTAAATTTCGTTGTTTGATAGAGAATGTCTATCAATTTCGCCATCGCGTCGCGCCCGCGGTCATAACCCGGCGTTAATGGTTAACGGCTAGAACAGGACGTGAACAAACCGAAAGGATGCCGTCATGCGCGAAGCCGTTTCCCTCGCCAGCCTGTTCCTCCTGCTCGCCTTCGCCGGGATGGAGCCTGGCCATGCTCAGGCCGCCAAGACCTGCAAGGCCGGTGCCGTCGCCGAATTCTTCTCGACCGCCTGCTGAGGCCGGACGGCCGGCGCGCTAAAGCCGCCCGAGCAGCGCCTGCGTCGGCCAGGCATCGGCCGGCAGACCGAGACGCGCCTGCTCCCGCTGCACAGCTTCCCGCGTCTTCTCGCCGAGAATGCCGTCGATGGCGCCGACATCGTGGCCCTTCGCGGCGAGCTTCTTCTGCAAGAGCGTCATCTCCTTCGCCGAAAGGCCGGGTTCGGGCGCACCCGCGTCGTAGACCGGCGCGCCTTCCAGGCGGGTCGCGAAATAGGCGGCGGTCGTCACATAGACGAAACTCTTGTTCCATTCGAAATAGACGCGGAAGTTCGGATAGGCGAGGAACGCCGGCCCCTTGCGCCCCATCGGCAAGAGCACCGCCGCCGAAAGCCCGCGCGCCAACGGACCGGCGCGGCCCCGCACCCCCGCCGCCTCCCACTCCGCCACCGGCCGCGGATGGTTGAGCCCGGTCCGCGACCAGTCGAGCCCGTCTGGCACGGTGATCTCCTGCAGCCAGGGCTCGCCCTTCCGCCAGCCGAGACCGTGGAGCATCCTTGCCGCGCTCATCAGCGCATCCGCGGCCGAGGTCTTGAGCCGGACATGGCCGTCGCCATCGCCATCGACCCCGTTCCTGAGAATGTCCGCGGGCAGCATCTGCACCTGCCCGATTTCGCCGGCCCAGGCGCCGCGCGTCCGCGCCGGGTCGAAATCGCCGCGCGCAAAGAGCTCCATCGCCGCGAAGACCTGCGGCCGGAACAGCTCGGGCCGGCGGCAGTCGTGCGCCAGCGTCACCAGCGCGTCGCGGGTGTTGAAGTCGCCCTGAACCGCGCCGAAGTCGGTCTCGAAGGCCCAGAAGGCGAGAAGGACGCCGGGGGAAATGCCGTAGTCCCGCCCGATCCGCTGGAACACTCCGGCATGCTTCTTCGCCATCGCCTGCCCGGTCCCGAGCCGCCCGGCGCTGATGAGAGAGCGGGAGAATTCCACGAAATCCTTGCGGAAGACGCCCTGTGCCCGGTCGGCCTTCAGGACCCGCCCATCCTGCCGCGCCCCCGCGAGAAACCCCTGCGCGACCGCGTCGGCGATGCCGCGTGCGCGCGCCTCCTCCCTCAGCCCGGCGACGAAGGCGCCGAAGTCGCCGCCGCAGGCCCGCGCCGGGGCGGGCAGGGCGGCAAGGGAAAGCGCAAGGAACGCGAAGCGGAAGCGGGGCGCGGCGCTGGGCATCGGGACCTCCGGACAGGATGCCCCGACACTAGCGTCCCGGCGGGCGGTGGCAACCGTCGTCGTGGGCGTGTGGGCGTGGGCGCGGGGGCCGACCCGGGCCGGCCATTGTCGCAGGAGCGTGCAGAATGCCCCCCTGACGATGCGCATTTGCCTCTCCGTCGGTCCAACGGGCGTCCTTGACTTGATTTTTTCCGGGGCTGGCACATGCTTGATCCGGGGAAGAGGTGTGTGATGACGGATTTTCTGCCGAAGGACGTGCAGGAGGGGCTCGATGCCGCGCGCAAGCGCGACCTGAGGCGGCGCTCGCGGCTCAGGGTGCTGGCCGGCGAGGAGGTCTATCCGATCCTGCGGTTCTGGGGCACGGGCTTTGCGCTCGACGCCGATCAGGTGCAGCATATCCGCGGCCTCGTCGACATCTACGACGGGACGCGTCACCTCTACCAGTCGCTGATCATTGCCTCCGCCGTCGAGGCGGGAGAGCTGATCTGCACGATGAAGCGTTCGACCGCGGCGCACGATGCGCCGCCCCTCGACTACGTCCGCGACGAGGATGCGCCGGTGGGCTATCTGCCGCGGGCCTGACCCTTCATTGCAGGTCGGCGAAGGCCGCCTGAAGCCGCTCCACCGCCTCGGTGATGCGCGCCCGCGGTGTCGCGAGGTTGAACCGCAGGAAGCTTTCGCCGCCCTTGCCGAAGGTCGGCCCGTGGTTGACGGCGATCCGCGCCCCCTTCTCGACGCGGGCGGTGAACTCGGCCGGGTCCATGCCGGTGCCGCTGAAATCGACCCAGGCGAGATAGGTCGCCTCGAGCCGCATCGAGGCGAGGCCCGGGATCGCGGCGATGCCCGCGTCGAACACCTGCCGGTTGCCGTCGACATAGGCCATCAGCGCATCGACCCAGGCCGCGCCCTCGGGCGAATAGGCCGCCGTCACCATGTGCATCCCGAAGCTGTTGGGCGAGATGCCGAGGGCCGCCACCCGCGCGGCGAAGCGGGCGCGGAGCCGTTCGTCGGCGATGATCACGTTGCCGATATGGGCGCCGGCGATGTTGAAGGTCTTGGTCGCGGCCGACAGGGTGATCAGCCTGTCGGAAATGTCGGGCGCGGCGAGCGCCATCACCTGATGGCGCTGGCCGGCAACGACGAGATCGTGGTGGATCTCGTCGGAGACGAGGATCAGGTCGTGGCGCCGGGCGAAATCGGCGATGCCGCGCAACTCCTCGGCCGTCCAGACCCTGCCGCCCGGATTGTGCGGCGAACAGAGGATCATCATCCTCTCGGCGCCGGTCATCATCGCGTCCCAGGCGGCGAAGTCGGGAACATACCGCCCGCCCTCGATGGCAAGCTCGCATTCGACGACGCGCCGCCCGGAGGCTTTGATGACGCGCGCGAAGGCATGATAGACCGGCGTCATCAGCACCACGCCGTCGCCGGCCTCGGTGAAGGCATCGACGCAGAGCGCCGCACCGTTGACGAGCCCGTGGGCGGTGAAGATCCATTCGCGCTCGACCTGCCAGCCGTGGCGGTGCGCCATCCACCAGCGGATCGCGTCGAGATAGGCGCGGTCGTCGCCGAAATAGCCGTAGATGCCGTGAGACACCATCGCCTCCAGCGCCGCCTGCACGCTCGCCGGCAGGCGGAAGTCCATGTCCGCCACCCACATCGCGATGCCGTCCTTCGGGCTCACGCCGTAGAGCGGCTCCATCATGTCCCATTTCGCCGAATGGGTGCCGGTGCGGTCGATGATCTGGTCGAAACTCATGGGCTCTCCCTCAGCTTGCCCGACACTGTCCCGGCCTCTTGTCCCGCGCAAGGGGATCGGGCAGAATCGCGTCGTCGTATTGGATCGGCATCTTTGTTCCGTATCCTTTCATCAAGTCGGAACATGGTTCCTGTATTTTCTGCAATGCTACGACATCGTATTATGGTGTTGCGAAATTTAGGAACATTGTCCCGATGCGACCTGGCCGGCCCACGCCATTGCATGCCAGCACCCCATCGCCTAAATCGGCGCCATGACGCTGAGACCGATCCTGATCCACCCCGACCCGCGGCTGAAGAAGCGCGCCGATCCCGTGACACACGTCACGAAGGACCTGCGCCGGGCGGCCGACGACATGCTCAAGACGATGTATGACGCGCCGGGGATCGGGCTCGCGGGGCCCCAGGTCGGGCTCATGGCGCGGATCATCGTGATGGACTGCGTCAAGGACAAGGACGCGGCGCCCCGGCCGATGGTGCTTCTGAATCCCGAGGTCACCTGGGCGTCGGAGGGGCTCAACACCTACGAGGAGGGCTGCCTGTCGATCCCCGACCAGTATGCCGAGGTGACGCGGCCGGCCGAGGTGGCGGTGCGCTGGATGGACCTCGACGGCGCCACGCAGGAAGAGCGTTTCGCCGGTCTCTGGGCGACCTGCGTGCAGCACGAGATCGACCACCTGAACGGCCGGCTGTTCATCGACTATCTCACGCCCCTGAAGCGCCAGCTCATCACCCGCAAGATGGAGAAGCTGAAGCGCGAGCGGGCGCGGCTGTGACGGTCCGCCCCTTCGTCCCCTTTCCCGACAGGCGGCTCGGCACCCCGGCGGACCCGGTGGCGGCGGTCACCGAGACGGTGCGCATGATCTGGGACGACATGGTCGAGACGATGGACGCGATGCCGGGCTACGGGCTCGCCGCGCCGCAGATCGGGATCATGCTCCGCCTCGCCGTCGTCGATTGCTCAGACAGGCGCGGCCAGGCGGTGCGGATGGCCAACCCCGAGGTGCTCCACGCCTCGGTGCAGATGCGCCGGCACGAGGAGGCGAGCCCGAACCTGCCGGGCGTCTCGGCGGTGATCGAGCGGCCGCGCGCGGTGACGGTGCGGTTCCTGAACGAGGCGGGCGAGATCGAGGACCGCGATTTCGTCGGCCTCTGGGCCACCAGCGTTCAGCACCAGATCGACCATCTGGAGGGGCGGATGTTCATCGACCATCTGTCGCCGCTCAGGCGCAAGATGCTGGTCGCCAGGTCCGACAAGCTGAGGAAGCGCGGCTAGCGGCCGGGGGCTTCGCGCCCCCGGGACCCCCGCGGGGTATTTGGGCAACGAAGAAGCCGGGGAGGAAGCGGCAGATGCGCGTGATCTTCATGGGAACGCCCGGGTTTGCCGTTCCCGCGCTCGAGGCGCTGCATGCGGCACACGAGATCGTCTGCGTCTATACCCGGCCGCCGCGTCCTGCCGGGCGGGGCCGGAAGGAGCGGCCGTCGCCGGTCGAGGCGCGGGCCGGGGCGCTCGGCCTTCGGCTGCGCCATCCGGCAAGCCTGAAGGGCGCGGACGCGCAGGCGGAGTTCGCCGCGCTGGAGGCCGATGTGGCGGTTGTCGTGGCCTATGGCCTGATCCTTCCGCAACGGCTCCTCGAGGCGCCGGCGAAGGGGTGTCTCAACATCCACGCCTCGCTCCTGCCGCGCTGGCGCGGGGCGGCGCCGATCCAGCGCGCGATCATCGCGGGAGACGCCGAGACCGGCGTCTCGATCATGCGGATGGAGGCGGGGCTCGACACCGGGCCGGTGCTCCTGTCCAGCCGGACGCCGATCGGCGCCGGAGAGACGGCGGCCGACCTCCATGACCGGCTGGCGGCGATCGGGGCGGCCGCGATCGTCACGGCGCTGGCGCGGATCGACACGTTCGTTCCCGTGCCGCAGCCGGAGGCGGGCGTCACCTATGCCGCCAAGATCGACAAGGCCGAGGCGCGGGTCGACTGGACACGCCCGGCGGCCGAGGTCGACCGGCTGATCCGGGGCCTGTCGCCCTTTCCCGGCGCCTTTGTCCAGGTCGGGGAAGAGCGGGTGAAGCTTCTGCGATCGCGCCTCGCGCCGGGGCAGGGGGCGCCGGGCGAGGTGATGGGAGGCTTCACCATCGCCTGCGGCACCGGCGCGGTGGAGATCACCGAGGTGCAGCGCGAGGGCAGGCGGCCGATGCCGGCGTCCGAGGCGCTGCGCGGGCTGGTGCTGCCGCCGCGGCTCGGCTGACCGTTTCCAAACGCCGGCCGAACCGCCATATTCGGGGCGACTCAACCGGGGAGCCAGCGCATGGCCGTTCTCGCCCTCATCATCATCGGCGCCGCGGCGGGGCTCATCGCCACGCGGCTGATGAACCTTCAGACCGATCTCGTCACCACCATCGCCATCGGCGTGCTCGGCGCGCTGGTGGGCGGCTTCGTGTTGCGCCTTCTTCTGGCGGTCACCGGTTTCGCGGCGGGCTTCCTGGGCGCGATCCTCGGCGCGATGGCGCTGATCTGGCTGTGGGAAACCTACGGGCCCAAGGGCCGCCGCTAGCGCCGCGGCGGCCGCGCCCGGTAGACCGGCAGGCGCCAGCCGAAGGTCAGGCTGCCCGCACGGAGCGCGAAGGTCACCGCGGCGCAGGCCAGGAGGGCGGGGCCGGCCGGCAGTACCCGAAGCGCCAGAACCGCGGCCCCGGCACCCGCGAATGCGGCGGTGACGTAAAGCTCCCCCTGCTTCAGGACCAGCGGGACCTCGTTGCAGACGACGTCGCGCAGCAGCCCGCCGAAGCATCCCGTGGCGATCCCCATGATCAGCGTCACCGACCAGTGCTGGCCTGTGGCCAGGGCGACGCCGACGCCCGCCGGCACCGCCACCGACAGCGCCAGCGCGTCGAGCCAGGTCAGCACCCTGAGCCGGCTTTCCAGGAGATGCGCGGTGAAGAAGACGAGGATCGCGGCGCCGACCGCGACGCCGATGATCGCGGGATCGGCCACCCAGAAGACCGGGTTGCGGTCGAGGATCACGTCGCGGGTGGTGCCCCCGCCCACCGCGGTCAGGCTTGCCACGAAGGCGAAGCCGACGATGTCGAGCTGCGCCCGGCTCGCCGCCAGCGCCCCGGTCAGCGCGAAGACGAAGACGGCGGCATAGTCGAGCGCCTCGAGCAGCGTCATCCGGTGCCGCCTTCCCCGGCCCGCGCCTTCGCCGGCTTGAAGGGCTTCATCCCCGCGCGTGCGAGTTCGTCTGCGCGTTCGTTCTCGGGGTGGCCGGCGTGGCCGCGGATCCATTCCCAGGTCACGCGGTGGCGGCCCCGCGCCTCGTCCAGCCGCTGCCAGAGATCGAGGTTCTTCACCGGCTTCCGGTCGGCGGTGCGCCAGCCGTTCCGTTTCCAGCCGTGGATCCAGGTGGTCACGCCGTTCTTCACATAGGCGCTGTCGGTGACGATGGTGATGGCCGAGGGCCGCCGCAGCGCCTCGAGCGCCGAGATCGCCGCCAGAAGTTCCATCCGGTTGTTGGTCGTCTCGGCCTCGCCACCCTTGAGCTCGCGTTCGCGCAGGACCGTGCCGGCGTCCATCGCCCGCATCAGCACCCCCCAGCCGCCGGGGCCGGGGTTTCCCGAACAGGCGCCATCGGTATAGGCGAACAACTCGGGCATGGTGTCTCCGGTCCGTGACGCCGCGGGCTTAGCCGAGACCGGCGTCCGCGTCCACCTCAGGCTCGCTCCAGCGCCAGTCTTGCGCCAAGCGCCGCGAACGAGGCGGCGAAGGCGCGGCGCAGCCAGGTCATCACCTGCGGACGGCCCAGCACCGCCTGCCGGCCGCCTGCGGCAAGAAGCGCATAGAGGACGAAGGTGGCGAAGGTCATCAGCGAGAAACCGGCGCCAAGCTCGGCCATCTGCACGAGCGTCGCGCCGGTCGAGGGCAGGAACTGCGGCAGGAAGGCGACGAAGAACAAGGGCAGCTTCGGGTTGAGGATATTGAGCACGATGCCGCGCCGGACGATCCGCGCCGCCGGCGCCGGCGCACCCGGCGTGATGTCCATGCCGCCGGTGCCGCGGAGCACCGCCCAGGCCATCCACAGCAGATAGGCGACGCCTGCGACCTTCACAGCCTGGAAGAGGATCGCGCTGGTCAGGAGGATCGCCGCCAGACCCGCCATCGCCACGCCGAGGTGCAGGACGGTGGCGAGGGTGCAGCCGGCCGCGGCCCAGAAGCCGGCGCGGAAGCCGCCGCCAAGCGTGGTGGAGAGCGTGTAGACCACGCCGATGCCCGGCGAGACGCAGACGACGAAGGCGGTCAGGAGGAACTCGGGCGACATGCGGGCGATCCCGGTGGGGCGGCTGCGGACGTGCGATCCTGCCCGCCGGCGCGCTCGCCCGTCAAGCCTGCTCCGGTGGCGCCCTCACACCCGTTCGCGCAGGACGCGCGGCACCTTGAATTCGACGTTCTCGCGCGCCGTCTCCACCGGCTCGACCGTCACGTCGAACCGGGCGCGGAAAGCGTCGATCACTTCGTTCACCAAGACCTCCGGCGCGCTCGCGCCGGCGGTGACGCCCACTGCGCGCAGGGCATCCAGCGCCCGCCAGTCGATCTCCTCCGCCCGCTGGACAAGCTGGGCATAGGGGCAGCCCGCCGCACGGCCGACCTCGACCAGCCGTTTCGAGTTCGAGGAGTTGGGCGCGCCGATCACCAGCAGCGCGTCGATCTTCGGCGCGATCGCCTTCACCGCCTCCTGCCGGTTGGTGGTGGCATAGCAGATGTCTTCCTTGTGCGGCCCGACGATGGCGGGGAACCGCGCCTTCAGCGCCTCGACGATGCCGGCGGTGTCATCGACCGACAGCGTCGTCTGGGTGATGAAGGCGAGCCGCCCGGGATCGCGCGGCGCGATCGCCGCCACGTCGGCCACCGTCTCGACCAGCAGCACCTCGCCTTCGGGCAACTGGCCCATCGTTCCGAGCGTCTCGGGGTGGCCGGCATGACCGATCATCACCATCTGGAGGCCGTTCTCGAAATGCCGCTCGGCCTCGATGTGGACCTTCGAGACGAGCGGGCAGGTCGCGTCGACGAAGGTCATGCCGCGCCGCGCCGCCTCTGCCGGCACCGCCTTCGGCACGCCGTGGGCCGAGAAGATCACCGGCCGGTCGGCCGGCACCTCGTCCAGCTCCTCGACGAAGACCGCGCCCTTCGCGCGGAGCCCGTCGACGACGAACTTGTTGTGCACGATCTCGTGGCGGACATAGACCGGCGCCCCCCATTTCTCCAGCGCCATCTCGACGATCTTGATCGCGCGGTCGACACCCGCGCAGAAGCCGCGCGGCGCGGCGAGATAGAGGGTCAGGGGCTGGCGCATCGTTGGTCCTGTCACGTCGCGCGGGACACTAGCCGAACCGCGGCATGCCCACAACCGGCGGCCCCCCGTGCCGCCGGTCCCGATGCTCTCGCCGGGGCCTCAGCGGTCCCCCGCCTCGGCTTCCTCGCGTTCGACCCTGGGCTCGCGCGGCGGGCGGCCGATGACGTCGCGCAGCGCGTCCAGCTCGATGAAGTTGTCGGCCTGGCGGCGCAACTCGTCGGCGATCATCGGCGGCTGCGAGCGGATCGTCGAGACAACCGAGACACGCACCCCCTGGCGCTGGAGGCTTTCCACCAGCGGCTTGAAGTCGCCGTCGCCCGAGAACAGCACGACATGATCGAGCCGCGGCGCGAGTTCCATCGCGTCGACGGTCAACTCGATGTCCATGTTGCCCTTGACCTTCCGGCGGCCCTGGCTGTCGGTGTATTCCTTGGCGGGCTTCGTGACCATGCAGAAGCCGTTGTAGTGCAGCCAGTCGACCAGCGGGCGGATCGGCGAATAGTCGTCGTTCTCGAGA